>DUEJ01000135.1 GCA_011192175.1 Thermoflexia bacterium | reverse complement strand
GAGCGCAGCCTGCGTTTATCTGCGTCCCTTAGTTCAGTGAAATCAAGTAACCCCTCTCACCGCACAACGATGCTGACCAATCTCTTGCCCGGCACGATGATTTTGACGATCTCCTTCCCCTCGGTGTAACGCTGGATATTCGGTTCTGCCAGCGCAGCAGCCTTGATGGCTTCTTCGCCGGCGTCGGCGGCGAGGGTGATGTGCCCCCGCACTTTGCCATTGATCTGCACCGGGATTTCGCGGGTCTTTCGTACCAGCATGGCCGGGTCCCAGGTGGGCCAGGACTGCTCATGGACGCTGTAAGCGTTACCGCGCTCCGCCCAGAGCTCTTCCGCCAGATGCGGCGTGATGGGCGCCAGTAGCAGCAAGAGATTGTCGAGAGCCTCACTCCAGAGGTCACTGCCCCAGTAAGCGGCTTGGGCCTCGGTCAAGGCGTTGACGTACTCCATCAGCCGCGCGATGGCGGTGTTGAAAGAGAAATTCTCCAAGTCTTCCCCCACAGACTTGATGGCCTGGTGCATCTCGCGCCGCAACGTCCGTGCGGCTTGGGACGTCGGGGCGGCCGAGTCACGCGGTTCTACCAACACGACCTTCCAGATCCGGTTGATCCAGCGCACAACGCCTCCAATCCCCTGGCTATCCCATGGGCCGCCGCGCTCCCAGCGCCAACCGAACATCAGGTAAGCGCGTACCGCATCCGCACCATATTCGTCTATCAACTCGTCGGGAGCCACCACGTTCTTCTTGCTCTTAGACATCTTCTCTACATCCAGATGGTAGAGAATATCTCCCAGCGCGCCGGCCTCTTTGCCCGGCACATGCACCGGCGTCCCTTCAGCCACCTGCACGACCACCAGATTCTCGCCCTCAACTGCGGTGCGCACTTTGAGGCTCACCTCGTCACGATCTAGCACCTCGCCGGCCACACAGATATCGCTGCGCTCCGGTTTAAGCCAGGAATCTTCATCCTCAAAGGAAGTGACGAAAATCTCATCGGCCTGGAAAGCGGAACCTTCCCAAGTACCGTTAATCTCCACAAAATCGCCGGAGCGCGGCTCACCCAGAATAATACCCTGGCTCCGATACTGGAGCATCGGCTCGCCAAAATCCACGATTCCCGCGTCACGCAACGCCTTGGTGAAAAAGCGCGTGTACATCAGGTGTAAGACCGCGTGCTCGGCGCCACCGGTGTAAGTGTCGACCGGGAGCCAGTAATTGGCCTCCTCCGCATCCCACGGCAGCTCATCTCCGCGCACCACTTCCCCCTCGCGGTAGTAAGGGCTGAGATAAGCGTATTGGTACCAGGAAGAGCAGGCGAAGGTGTCCATCGTATCCGTCTCTCGAAGAGCCGGCCCGCCACAGCGGGGACAGGTGGTATGCAGGAATTCCGCGTTGTACTTCAGGGGACTCTCACCCGTGGGCATAAATTCCGCGTCGTCGGGCAGCAGCACCGGCAAATCCTCGTAAGGAACGGGAACGATGCCACATTGATCACAGTAAATTATGGGGATCGGCGCGCCCCAGTACCGTTGGCGACTGATGAGCCAATCGTGCAGCTTATAGTTGATGGCGGCCTTGCCGCGCCCCTGTGTGACCAACCAGGCCGTCACCTCCTCCACCGCCGGATGGGGAGCGAGAGTGCCATCAAAGGAACCTGAGTTGATCATCTGGCCGGTGCCGGGATAAGCGCGCGGCAGCGGCTCCGGGCGACCTGCTGCTACCCATTCCTCCGTCTCAATCACCACCGGGATGGAGAGGTTGAACTTCTGCGCAAAGGCGAAGTCGCGCTCATCGTGGGCCGGGACGGCCATGATCGCGCCGGTGCCGTAAGTCAGCATCACGTAATCGGCAATCCAGATGGGAATGCGCTCCTCGTTGACCGGATTGATGGCGTAAGCGCCAGTGAAGACACCGCTCTTCTCCTTCTCCGTGCTCAAGCGCTCGATCTCGGATTGCCGTTCGGCCTCCAGCCGGTAGGCTTCTACCGCTGCGCGCCGCTCCGGCTTGGTGATGCGTTTTACCAGCGGATGTTCCGGGGCCAACACCATGAACGTCGCGCCCCAGAGCGTATCCGGGCGCGTGGTGAAGACCAGGAGCTCACCCTCGCCCTCCTCCGCATCGGCGGGCAGATCCTCCGGCGCGACCTTAAAGAGCACTTCCGCGCCCTCACTGCGCCCGATCCAATTGGTTTGCAGCGTTTTAATCTGCTTAGGCCAATCAATCTGGGAAAAATCCAAGAGCTCATCGGCATAATCAGTAATTTTGAGGAACCACTGGGTCAAATCCTTCTTAATCACCTCGGCGCCACAGCGTTCACAGACACGGTCCTCACCGATCACCTGCTCGCGGGCTAACGTCGTCTTGCACTGCGGGCAATAATCCACCGGGGATTTTTTGCGATAGGCCAGCCCCATCTCATAGAGCTTGAGGAAGAACCACTCCGTCCAGCGATAGTAGCCGGGGAGACAAGAGGCCGCCTCGCGCTCCCAATCGAACATCGCCCCCATGGTGCGCATCTGGCGCTTCATAGAAGCGATATTGCCCAGCGTCCACTTCTGCGGCTGGACACCACGTTGAATGGCCGCGTTCTCAGCGGGCAGCCCGAAAGCATCAAAACCCATGGGGAACATCACATTATAGCCCTGCATCCGCTTGAAACGCGCGCGCACGTCACTGGGCGTCATCGCGTACCAGTGCCCGATATGCAAATTGCCGCTGGGGTAGGGAAGCATGGTCAAGGCATAGAATTTGGGTTTACTCTGATCCACAACGGCTCTATAGAGTCCGTCCTCTTCCCATTTTTGCTGCCACTTTGGTTCAATCTCCTGCGGATGATACTCTCTCATGCTTTCCTCCCTCCATAAATATATTTCAAACTAACCTCCATTCTACCTTAAAAGATTGGAAGCCAAAAGCTACAAAAAGACCTCCAGGTTGAACATCTGGAGGTCTTTTTGTACGAAAACAACGGCTGCTAACGTATTTGCTCATTCAGCCTTTGCACCAGGAGATGTACAGTAGTGCAAGGATTGTCTTGTTCAGGATCATGTTCATCTCCATACGAACGGAGTAACGTCTCAGCATTACGAATAGCCGTCGGTTGTTTACTCTCTAAAATATCATACATGCCCCGGTCATTTTTCTGATATGTGCTTCCCAACAGCTCAGTAAGTTTATCTTTATACTGGGTTCGCGACATACCGGTATCATAATAATTAAAGTGCAATAAATACCAAATCTCGAAAGCCTCATTGGAATATGCTACCTGGATACCTTCCTTCTTTGCCTTCAATATAGCATTGTTAAACTGTTCCATCGGAAAAGAATCCCGGTCAAATACGCACCAGACCTCATCATACTCATCCTCTTGTATCATTTCCACTGCACTTTTCACTAAAGATAACGTATTATAGCCTTTCCCTACCACTTGGGCGTTTGCGCGAAAACTCCTAAAATAATTAGGCTCCGTTTTACTCCCCTCACAGACAATTAGAAATCGCTTGCGCAGATCACGCTGCCTGTATCGGCGACGGTGAATCTCTCTCCCTTGCTTGCAACCGCTAGGCTTAGGCGCTCTTGCCATCCAGCCCCTCCGACACTAATCCCACTAAATCCCCAATAAACGGTATCGCACCATACCGCCCAGCCAGATAATCTTTCTTGTAAGGATCGTCATTGCGCACTTTATATTCGGCCAAAGAATATAGGTCAGTGGCACCATAACGATCTTTTTCTGTGAACCAAATCTGATCACGGCGCAACAGACGCTCACTCAATATATTTGTATCATGGGTAGCAAATACCAATTGCGCATTGTGTGGATTAGTCACATTCGAATCAAACAGAGAGACAATGGTGCGCGTGAGCAACGGATGTAACCGGGCCTCAATTTCATCGATAACTAAAACCTTACCGGATTCCAAAGTATCTAAAATAGGGCCAGAGAGATTGAAAATCTTTTGAGTGCCTTCCGATTCTTGCCTCTGCATATCGAATTCTTCCCACCCGGACACTTTCTGCTCGGCGTCAAAACGTCTATGGGTAGTTTTCACGCGATAGCTGCTGAACTTCTCCCGGTCGATTCCCTCCCCCGGTACAAGCTGCTTCACAAAAGATAGTACTTCTTCAGGTAGTTGAGATTCTGAAAGCAATTGCTCCTCAATCTCTATATTTTCAATGCCCACATCAGATTCGCGGACAAAATCTACAATGCGTTGTCTAAAAATCTCATCTTCTCTAAAACGTTCTAACGTAAAAGCAACATAGCTTATATCGTGCAACCCTGAGATCACATTGAAACGTTGAAACCAGCCTAAAATTCGTCTAGCGAGCTCCCCATTCCATTGTGATACGGTGGAAAGGAAAAGAGCATTATTACGAGTGCGTTTTTGCACCCCTTGTCCCTCTCGAAATACACTGGAAATATCATATTCATCATCTTCTCGTATGAATAAACGTGTCTCCCGTTGCGAGGGTATATGGTATAACCATTCGGCCTGGACTCGGTGTTCGTCCACCTCAAAGCCATAACGATAGCGACGACCGTCTAAATAAAAAATTATCTGAAAATAAGCCGGTTCCTTTTTTGCGATATCGCTCAAACGAAAACGTTCTACGGGGATAGATTCGTGCGCCTGAGATTCTTTTGAGGATTTCAAAATCAGGTGCCGCATGAAGGACATAGCCTTAATTAAATTACTCTTGCCGCTGGCATTTGCACCATAGATCGCAGCACTCTTCAACAATGAAAGACTCCGGGGCGCAGAGAACATATTAATCTTATCTAATTTTTCATGTTTGAGTTTGTTTATCGCCACCATGCTCAAAACCACCGGCTCATTAAACGAACGGTAGTTACCCACACTAAATTCTACTAACATGTCCGCACCTCATTCATTGTTGCTAAATATGGATAAATGTGAAACTACCACAATATCTGCCGCTTATAATATAATATCATACTTTTAATTCTATGTGAAAAGTGACGGAATGTAAACAGAAAACTATTGGCTACCGTATGCGATTAACAAGTCAAATGGAGTACCGTAACTATATCTTTTTCACTCAAGGCGGAGAAATACGTGATCGCCTCCTCCGTAGGCGCCCCGCTAATCAACTTGGGACTGTGGTAAATTACGCACTTCCAGACCTCTCAACTGGCTAGATCTATGGTCACAAACCAGGACGCGAGAAGTCACCCAACGTAATTTCTTCTTGTACTCTTTGGTACGCGTAGAGAGTGTCGCTTTGCGGTGTTGATCCCGGACTTTGTGGTGTCGATCCCGGCCCTGGGGATAATCCTGCTCTAGCCAGAGCACCACTCCTAGCCAGCTATCCCTATCCACCAGCATTTCCAAAAATGGCTGCCAGGTTTGGCTATCACCAGTACGATAGGCAGAGAGGATACAAGCTAACGAAACCCGCACCTTCTGTCCCAGTTCAACCGCCAGTTCTCCTGAGCTAAGTCTCTTCTTGTTTTGAGTGCGATAATTACGAAAGTTCTTGACCTCAATCAGGTAAAGTTTCTCACGCGCATTCAACTCATCTCTAAATACCCCCACGAAATCGACTCCTTTGGAGCCCTTGATCGTCTTGGTTAATTTCTTGTAATCAGGATGCTCGTCAAAATCAATGATCGGTTGCCATTGCTCCCCAAAACGGAATTCCAAATAACTTTCCTCGAAGCGTCTCATCGCTCGCCCCCGGCGCTCTCTGAGTCGTGACTGGAGAGAAATAGCTCTTGCTCGCGGTCGTAATGAGCCGCGAATTCGGCCAGGATGGAGTCATTCTCGATATCCACCAGCGTATTGCCGGCCTCTATTTCGGTGCCCTGCCCTGGCGCTGGTTGGTGTAAAGCGAAGAATTTAATTGCCGCCTCGGGATTATATTCTGCTATCAAAGAAAGCTCCTGGCTCAACAAATAATCATGGGTCGCCACAAAGATCTGCATACCGGCTTGGGCCATAGCGCGTAGCACCTTGACTATCACCGTTACTAGATTGGGGTTCAAATTAGAAGCCGGTTCATCCCAGAAGAGGATACCACTCTGGGATAATGATCCATTGATAAGCAGCTGCATAAGAGTACCGATCTTCCGATATCCTTCCGCCACCAGCTGTGATTCTAAACTCCCTTCTGGCAGGTCAAGATAGAATCTATCATTTTTCCGCTGCACATTTCCATGGATTGCCTCTATTAACGGCTCCACCAATGCTTTAACTTTCTCAACTCTGGGACCACGCAAGGGAGCCGCATTAAGCGCTAGACTAAGATCATAGTAAGTCACATCAAAAGCCAGCTCACGTTTCTCATAAAGCGCTATAAAACCCTCGTAAAGAGTTAGAAATTCCCTCGCTGGCAGATAGATAGTGGGTTCAGGATCTATCAGAGTTTTATATGCTAACCTCACATTCCCCAGCGTGGTTAGCTCAAGAGCTAGCGACTGCCCAGCGTAAACCACTGCTAATTTTGCCGAACCACGCCCCGGAGCACGCCGCACCAGACGCCCTAGCGTATCCGGCTTGAACACCCCTTGTAGCTTCTCTTGCATCCGCATCTGTAAGCGTTCTGGCGTATCTTGTTTGAGTTGCGCTTCCTCAGAGGCTTTAAGCAAAGTATAGAGAGCTTTCATCACGTGTGATTTACCCGTTGAATTAGCCCCGATTAATACATTTATCCCCGGCGAAAAGTTAAAGATAACCGGCTGACCCATAGCTGTGAATTGTTCCATAGTAAATTTCTCTACTTGCATCTCTATTCTCCCAACTTACTAAACTAGCTCGTTAACCTAGCCCCGATAGCAAAGCGAAACGTCGCATCAACGCACAGGCGCGAAAAGAGAGAGATGGTCCGCTACCGCTTGCCCCCGGTGGGATAATACGTCATCTCCTCTTCCAGGAGCAGATTCATGGTGCTGCTGGTCAAGCGCCACCCCTCGGCGGTGCGGACGACATCCCAGAGCACTTCCCAGGTGCGCGCTATGACGCGGCCAGCCTCGTTATCCCAGGCGAGCACTTGCGTGGCGACGCGCGCGTGGTTCTCGTCACCCACGCCGGGGAGTTGATGTACGGCACCTGTATCCACACGCAGGGTGGAGGCGAACCCGTTCGCCCAAGCGGCGTAGGGGCGCGTGGATTGCGTCGCTGTATCCAGCAACGCGTAAGCGCCGGGCAAATCGCGGTCATCCACCGCCAGGTAGAAGGAGATCACGGCATAGCTGGGTTTGTGCGTGAGATAAGCGTGCGGGCGCTCCAAATAGTACCACGCCCAGCGGTCAGTAGTCCAACCGTAAGTCTGCTGCCCATCCCAGGTAAAGATGATTTCCCAAGCCAGGGAAGGCGCGGCGGTATCCAGATGTCCTTCGATAATCTCCTCCGCCAGATCGCCATCCCGATCCTCGAAGTGAATGTCCGCTGTGCCGCGAAAGGCGCCCAAGAGGCGATATTCCCCCCGCTCCCAGACGTAGACGTGTAAGAACGTCTCGTGCTGCTCAGCGTGCCCGAAGATCGCTACCTCCGGCCGCCCGTCAGCGTTGATGTCGCGGATTTCCAGCTCACAGGTAGCATACTGCCCCAGTCCAATGTCCGGCTCGCCCGGCTTGGGATGCGCGGCCGGCAAGGCGTAGAACTCCTCCCCATCCAGGACAAAGGCGCTCAAACGCGGCCCGGCCGCCGGTTGGTGGATGAGCGCCAGCCATTCCGGTTCCGCGTCGCCGTCGGTATCTTCGTGGCGTAGACAGACCAAATCAGCCTCGCCGGCTATCTCCAGCACGCGAGCTAGCCCGCGCTTCGCCGTATCCGCAGCCAACGCCGGATTGGGCGTGGAGTATGGCGTAGCGGTCGGCGTGAAACTCATGGTGGGAGTCGCGGGCGGTGCGGTAGCCGTGGCCACCAGCGGCGTGAAAGTCGCCGTGGGCGCTATGATGCCAGGAGACGGAGAACCGACACAGCCCAGCAAACTGAAGCCTATCAGAAGCACCAGTATCAAATATCGCACGTTCTCGCCTCCTCTAAAAGCCCTTGCCACAGAGACGCAGAGGGCACTGAGATTTTTAGGCTCTTCGGGAATTCGCGGGGTCAAGTTAAAATTAACCACGGATTACACGGATTAGCACGGAAAAAATAAAAAATCAGCGTTTATCTACGTCCCATTGCTTGTCTCGACCACCCGACTACTCTCCAGCCGCAACACTTTCCGCAACAACCAACGTTCCCACCGTTCCAGTGCCTCTGCCAATAATTCCTGGGGCCGCACCAACGAGATGCGCACGTAACCTTCCCCGTATTCACCAAAGGCGCTACCCGGCGAGACGGAGACGCCGGCCTCTTCCAATAGTTCCTGGGCAAAAACGGCGCTAGAGGCAAACTGCGGAGGAATCTCGGCCCAGACGTAGAGCGTGGCCTCGTAAGGCGCGTACCAGAGATTCATTCGATCCAGGGCGCGGGTGACTACCTCCCGCCGCTGCTGGTAGACCGCGTTACGCTCAGTGTACCAAGAGGCCGGCAAATCCAACGCCACCGCCGCCGCACGCTGAATGGGACGGAAGATACCCGTATCGCTATTGGTCTTCACCCGCGCGATGGCAGAAATCGCCTCCGCGTTGCCCACGACCATGCCCACGCGCCAACCGGCCATATTCGCCAACTTGGAGAGCGAGTTGAACTCAATCGCCACGTCCTTAGCCCCCGGAACCTGCAAAATGCTGGGCGGCCGGCTTCCATCCCAGATCACCTCGCTATACGGGTTATCGTAGGCTAAAAGGAGCTCGTGCTGCCGCACAAAAGCCACGGCTTCCACCAAAAAGTCCAAATCAGCGATAGCGGAGGTCGGGTTGTTGGGATAGTTGAGCCAGAGTACCCGCGCCTTACGCAGCACCTCGGCGGGAATAGTGTCGAAATCGGGGAGAAAGCCATTTTCGCGCAGCAGCGGCATCTGATATAATTCCGCCCCCACCAGTACGGCGGGATTACTGTAGGTCGGGTAGCCAGGGTTGGGAACCAACACCACGCTGCCGCGATCCAAAAAAGCGGTGGGAAGATGTTGAATTCCCTCTTTGGAGCCGATGAGCGCCAACACCTCGTTATCTGGATCCAACTCCACCCCAAAACGCCGGTGGTAGAAGTGCGCCACGGCTTGCCGGAACTCCGGATCGCCGTAGAAGCCCGCGTAACCGTGATTCTCCGGTTGGCGTGCGGCCGCGCTCAGAGTATCAATGACCACAGCGGGAGGCGGCATATCAGGGCTGCCGATATCCAGGCGGATCACGTCAACGCCTTCAGCCCGCAGCGCAGCGATACGTTTGCCCAGGGTAGCAAAGATATAAGTCGGTAAATTTTCGAGACGTTCTGCGATTTTCATATTTACTGCTCTCCTTGGTTAAAAGTTGAAAGTAAAAAGTTAAAGGTTGCAAGTCCAAAGTTGACTCCGCTGCAAAAAATAGTTCTCCGTTAAGACACCAAGCCGCTAAGAAAAAATTTAGTTTTGGGTTAAGCATATTTAGTGATACCAATCAAAAAGTTAATTTTCAAATCTTTGCGCCGGGGCGTCTTGGTGGTAAAAATCGTAGTTTTTTCAGGAGAGCCAAAGTTGATGCTGTTGAACAATACCTTCGTCAAGAGCAGGTTCCTGGAGTATAAAAGAGGTGTAGTACCAAGACCCCCAAACCTTATCTTGCCAGGAGCCTACGCTGGACATTATAGCCTTGATTTCTTGTATAGCAGCTTACGTGACGGCGACCCTGCGACACTGTCTCTGGTCATGCTCGCCAGCTTGGCGCTGACGGGGCGGATTGCCAGGTTGGGGATCTCGCGGTGGAGAGAGAAAGGCGGCAGCTAGTGTACCGTACAATGCTGGTTCAAATACGGGGTTGCCGTGAGCACTGCTCTACTGGGTGTTCTTTCATTTTGTAGGCGAGTGATCATGGTCAACGAAAATTCCTGCACCCCAATCAGAGCTTTAGGACTTTCGCTGACGACTTTTTTTAACTGCTAATCCACGTGCATTAACGTAAAAAACTACTAGAATTAGCGTAAATTGGCGTTCATTCGCGGGTTGGCTGCCTGCGCAGGTTAGGTGTGATAGACTTTAGGATAAAATAACGAATCCAGAAAGGCTACTCGGCCATTCCAAACAGCCAGCTCTACAGGGTCTGTTGGCTTTTCTGCGCGCCAGTACACAGAGCCAATAATTTGCGCCACTATGAGGTCCCAGTAGTTGTCAAAATGTATATTCTTGGGAATCCCGAAGGCTTTGCGTAGCTCGTTCTTGTTCTTGCCATTCCGACACACGAAGTAATCCGGGCGTTTCATTGCAAGTAACCTTGTTGCGGTAGCAATATTCACTCCTCCTGACTCAAAGGCTTTCTGGAGTGTATCAATGAAGCCTTGGTATTGCTTCCTGTTGAGACTGCCTTCTAAAGGAATTTGATCAAGAGCAAGAGAGATATAATGATTGTTCTGATTGATGGCTTGCTTAAAGCGTCCAGCGCTTTGCGTACTTCCAAATTGTGTCCAACGGATTTCTCCTTTACCGACAACAAAACCAGCTAGCTCCTTTCTGGCTTCCACGTTTATATCCTCGAAATGAGGGTGAGAATAGAACCGGTTTCTTGCGGCCTCGAGTACCTTGATCCTGCCGTGGATGTTGAGATCGCCGCGTAAACCAACGTTTCGCTCATTCTTAACATGCCAAAAGAACTCCTGCCAAGTGATCTTGAAAATCTCTATGTTCATTAAAATTGCTCCTATTTTAATAAGAAAAATACTTGATCCAGGGGGTCGGCTACATGCGCTTGTTGGATAACAACTGCACCGGGCGTCGTCTTGCGGTGACGCGCTCTAGTTTCTGTCCACGCAGGTGGACAGGCGGCTTTAGCCTCCGGTAGCCGACTTCAGCCGGCGTGGTTCTGTAGCCTGGTAGTTTACGGTCAGGTGACACTTGTGCCTCCGTGGTGAGTTATCTTTTTCCAGATAAAGCCAACCATCTCACGTCTGCGCGGGGTGAGCAAAGAAGGAGCGGGCGATGAGGAGCGCGCCGAGGCTGGCTAAACCGGCGAGGAGAAAGGGGAGGCTGGGATGGAGGGTTACCAACATTCCGCCGATGAGTGCGCCGACCATCATGGCGATGTTCCAGAGGAAGACGAGAAACCCGAGGATGCGGCCCGCTTCTTGAGGGCGGCTGGTGCGGGCGACGAGCGAGGGCATGAGGGTGGAGAGCGCCCACGCGGCCGCGGCGCTCAAGATCCCGAAGAGGTACAAGCCCCAAAGCTCTTCTGCGTAGAGCGCGAGGCCTAAAATTGAGCCGGTCAGCACGCTGAAGGCGATTAAGGTGGGGGAGCGACTGCCTACCCGGTCGGCGAAGTAACCAGCGACCAGTTGGGATAGGGAGGCCAAGATGAGGCTGGCGGTGACGTAGAGCGCGACGGCGGTCTTGCGCCCGGTGATGTCGTTGATGAGGAGCGGTAGGAGGAGTGTGGCCATGCCCCAGTAGAGCGTGGGGAGGAAGCGGAGCAATCCTAACCGGATGACTTGTGGGCGGCGGATGACGGTTAAGTAGTTGGCGAGCACTTCCCGCCGGGCGGTTTTTGGTGGTTGGTGCGGCGGCTGGTGATTAGGTAGGAATACGCTGACCAAGATGAGCGGTAACAAGGTAATGCCCAGGAGTATTCCTGCGAAGAGCGGGAAGCCGTGCTGATCGAGCACCATCCCGGCCACGGGGTTGCCTAGCGCGCCGCCTAACGTGAATCCCCAGTTGTAGAGGGCCGAAAGTATCCCCAACCGGCCTTTTTTCCCGACCAGCTCGATGAGGTAGCTCTGCGAGACCAGGCTCTGGAAGCTCAAGGCCAGGCTACTGAGGGGCCAGAAGAGGGTAAGCTGCCAGGGCGCCGCCACTAGGAAGGTGAAGTTGCTTAGAAAGAGGGCGCTCAGACCGAGCCAGAGCGTCTTTTTGCGTCCTAGTGTATCTTGGAGCGTCCCTCCGAGGAGGGCGCCGACCATACCTACCAGCTGCGACAGCGAGATGAAGGCGGAGGCGAGCACGGTCGAGTAGCCTAGTTCGTCTTGGATATAGATGGGGAAGAAATAGCGTTGGGCGGCAAAGTGCATCCCGACTAGCAGCTGGAGTAGGAGTAAAACCCCGATGATTTTTTTCTTCTGGCTCATGTGGTTATCTCGATTAATTGCTAAAACGTGGATTTGGTTCTGGAAACAGGGATGAGACACTCAGTTGGCTACCCGTAGCCGGAGATATTGTAACATAAATCGTTAGCTCGGTTATCTTTTTTCGGTAGAGTCAGCTGGCGAGTTTGCTAAAAACCTGAGCATTTCACCACTAAGGCCCGCAGGCGCAAAGATTTAAAAATTGTATCATCTCAAAAAATTAGGGCCGGTTGTATCCCGGATTGTCAATCTGGCGAGCGGAATACCATTCCGCGATTCCGCGCTACAAGCCCGCTACAAGTCCCCCAAATATTGAGATGATACCAGAAAGATTTCTGCCAGGCAGTACTAGTGTTCTGTCAAGTGTAAAATGAGCAGTTGATTACCATACGCCGACCGCTCACTAGTCCCCGTAGGTGGACTTCGCCACCGTAGCCGCGACTTTAGTCGCCAGGCTAACGCTAGTATTTTCTAATCTGCGAGCGGAGCCTGCGTTGATCTGCGTCCTTCCAATGTCATCACTCAATGTTTCTCTTGCCAGGCCGTGATTGCTTGGCCGTGCCCGCCTCCTGCTAGTTTTGTAGGAACCAATTCGGGAGCAAAGAACGTGGCAGTGACGCTCTCATGGCTCTCCTTCAACGTTCCCCCTGTGGAGACACACGCATAGACGATCAAAATCCCATTGCCCCGTGGATCATCGTCGAAGTAGTAGATATCTACTAATTTCTTGGCCACGACTCTCAGACCGGTCTCCTCATAAACTTCCCGGACAACGGCTTCGGCTGGGCTTTCGTCAGCTTCTACATAGCCAGCGGGTAGATTCCAATAGTTGCGAAACGGGGCAGCTGCCCGCCGCAGCAATAACAAACGGCCCGCGCGTTCAAGCAATGCGCCCGCCCCAACCTTGAGTTGTGCATACTGCACGCGCTGGCACGCTGTGCAGTATGCTCGTGGTCGCCCCTCCATAATCCGCAGCTCCAGAGCCGTCCCGCAGTTCTGACAGAATTTTATCATACCCCTTCAGCCTTCTCTTAATCTGCGAGCGTAGCCCGCATTTATCTGCGTCCCTTTTTCAATTTCACCACTCAATCCGCACTTCTACCAGCTGCTCCAACGTCTCCGCCATCGCCGTTTCCAAATCTAACTGCTCCTCCAACGCCAGCACCTCCTCCAACCGCGCCCACGTCGCCGGATTCTTGGCTTGGAGCGAACAAGGGTCCTTGTACGGCTGGATAGAGAGCTCGTAAGTTCCAATTTTTTTAGCCAGCGTGATGATCTCCTGTTTATCGAAAGATATCAACGGGCGCAACACCGGCATCTCCACCGCGCGTCCCGTCACCTGCAAATTCTTGAGCGTCTGCGAGGCGACCTGTCCCAGATTGTCACCGGTCACTAAAGCTAACGCTTTTCGCCGCCGAGCCAACTTCGCGGCCAAGCGCAAGATAAACCGGCGAAAGACCACCACTTCCACGCGGGAAGCATGTCCTAACATCGCCAGCTGGAACGGATGCGCCGGCGCCAGATAGAGATTGGCAGGCAAACGGTGCGGTTCCAGCACCGTGCGGGCCAACTCAATGACCTTGGAGTTACGTACCTCGCTATGACGCAGCAGATGAAAATGGACAAAATCCACCTGGCAGCCGCGTTTCATCAGCAAATGCGCCGCGACCGGAGAATCAATGCCACCAGAGAGCAACGTCATCACGCGCCCGCCCGTGCCGACCGGCAACCCGCCCGCGCCCTGCACTCGGCGGCTAAAGAGATATACGCCCTCGCGGTAGATTTGGATATCCAGCGTGATGTCCGGCGCGCTCAAATTCACCGGCGCCCCGGTAGCGGCCACAATATCCGCTCCCACCACGCGATTGACCTCCATCGAATATACCGGGAAGCCCT
>DUEJ01000134.1 GCA_011192175.1 Thermoflexia bacterium | reverse complement strand
GTCCGTTAGTTGCGCAGTGATCATAGGCCCTTCGGCCAATTTGACCAATGCCACGGTGTAGGGCGTGTAACGGGCAAATTCCGTCGGGGCGCTTTTGACCGTGGTGAAGGTATATACTTCACCCGCGCCACTAAGCCGGTAAGGCTCTTTGGCCGGTTGTTTGCACTCTGGGCAAATATCACGTGGCGGGAAGATTTTGACCCCGCAATGCGGACATTCCTCGCCTTCCAATCTATACCGCTCTCCCTTTAATCTCCAATTCAAAGCAATTTTTGCTGACATTGTGTACCTCCTAACTGCTAATTTTTAACCTTCGACTATTTGGCTTTCGACTTTAGACTCCCTACTCCATCGCTTCAAAAATATGGGTGATAATGGTAGCGCCGCTCCCGCCGATATTTTGCGTCATGCCTAACCGCGCGTTAGTTACTTGATTATGACCGGCTAAACCGCGCAGTTGCAACACTGCTTCCACTACCTGGTAGATCCCGGTCGCACCGACGGGATGTCCCCGGGACTTGAGTCCGCCCAGCGTGGCGACAGGGATGCGGCCCTCAAGCCCGATCTCGTTTTCTATCGCCAGCCGCACCCCTTGCCCCCGCTCCGCAAAGCCGGCGGCCTCCAGACTGAGCGCGGACATGATGGTGAAGGCGTCGTGCAGCTCGAAGAAGTCCAAATCTTCTGGGCCAACTCCAGCCATCTGGTAAGCGCGTTGCCCAGAGACGCGGGCGGCTTGCAGCGCCAGCGGATCGTGGCGGGAGTGGACGGCGATCGGCATGGTCGCCACGGCTGAACCCTTGATCAATACCGGGGCCGGGCTGAGTGAGCGCGCGTACTCCGCCGGTGCCAGGACCACCGCGGCCGCGCCGTCACAGATGGGAGAGGCGTCGAACAGTCCCACCGGGTCGGCGATGGTGGGCGAGTTGGCGTAGAGTTCCGCGCTAATCGGTCGCTGGAACATGGCGTAGGGATTATGGACGCCGTTGGCATGGGCGTTGACGACGAAGTTGGCGAAATCGCGGCGTTTCCAACCGTACTCGTACATGTAACGGCGCATTAGCAGCGCGTTGAGCGTCACGAACGTGACTCCTTGACTGACCTCGTACTCAGCATCGGCGGCCATCGCCAGCGCGGCCGTGGTATCTTGCCCGTGGGTGTCGGTCATCTTCTCGACTCCTGCGACCAACACCAAGTCGTTCATGCCGCTGGCGATGGCCATCATCCCCACACGCAGCGCGGCGGAACCCGAGGCGCAAGCGGCTTCGATTTTCATCGCCTCCACACCGTCCAGCGCCAGCGCATCGGCTAACAGCGCGCCCAGATGTTCCTGCCCCGTCACCTCGCCGGAGATCATGTTGCCGACGTAGATAGCGTCTACTTTATCTATATTGGCGCTCTGCAATGCTTTAAGCGCCGCTTCCAGGGCTAAAGCCCTAATACTCGCATCCCAGTGTTCACTAACCGGGGTTTGTCCAATTCCAATAATTGCTACGTCTCTCATGCAGACCTCCCTACTTAACCAGCAGCTTGCTACGATAACGGGTGTAGAGACCATAATCAATCTCTACGCGCCGCTCAATGTACTCGGAAACTAGAGGCGCTCTCTCCCGCCGCTCCTCAAGCTTCTCGGTGACTTCCCAGACAAAGGCGTCGGAACCGGCGCCGGAACCGAAACTGACCATCAAAATACGCTCTCCGGGTTGCGCGATATCCAACGTGGCGGAGAAACCAGTAATTGCGGCTCCTGCATAAGTGTTACCGATCACGTTGCTTAATATGCCCGGTTGGAGTTGCTCTTTGGTGAATCCAAGCCGTTTGGCTACCCGGTAAGGGAATTTAACATTGGGTTGGTGGAAAATGGCGTAATCGAAATCCTTGGCGCTCAGTTCCAACGCCTCAAAGATGCTTTCAGCCGCTGCTTGGATGTGAGCAAAGTAGGCCGGTTCGCCGGTGAAACGCCCGCCGTGACTGGGATAGTGTTGGTAAGCCCGCCGCCAGAAATCCGGCGTATCGGTGACGTAAGAGACCGAACCGGCGCAGACGGCCAGCGCATTTTCTGCCGGCCCCATAATGAACGCGGTACCGCCACTGGCGGCGGTATATTCCAGCGCATCGCCCGGCCGCCCCTGGGCATTATCGGCGCCGATCGCCAATGCGTAATCAGCCATCCCTGCGCCGACCAATCCGATGGCCGCTTGGAGAGCTTCCGTCCCCGCTTTGCAGGCGAATTCAAAATCGGCAGCCAGATGGTAGGGAGTCGTACCCAACGCTTCGGCCACAATAGTTGAGGAGGGTTTGACCGCGTAA
Organism: Thermoflexia bacterium; assembly: GCA_011192175.1. Lineage (GTDB taxonomy): Bacteria > Chloroflexota > Anaerolineae > B4-G1 > SLSP01 > G713. The sequence continues at coordinate 29,520 of DUEJ01000134.1, read as the reverse complement.
GGATGTGACTCGCTCCCTACCCAGACGGCTCGTAGTTCTTCTGGTGCAATCCCCGCACGGGCGAGAGCATTGCGCGCGGCCTCAATGGAAATGGTGATGGTGTCCTCGTCTAGCCCGGCAACGGCTTTCTCTTTGATCGGCCCCTTCCCGCCACTCTGCCAGATGCGGGCGATTTCACTACTGGGTAGCCGATACATGGGTACGTAGGAGCCGTAACCTACAATTCCTACGGGACGTTGTGGTTTCATTAGTACCTGATTGTTCACCTAGACCTCCTTAGTGTGCGTCAAAAGTCAAAAGTCGAATGTCGAAAGTCAAGCGATTTATCGCTAATCGCTAACTTGCTGCCTGGCCCGGGCGTGTAAGCGCATGTGTCCACGTTGGATGCCTTCTGTGGCTAGCGCGCGGAGCGCGGCCAGGTTTTGCGCTAATCCCACGCTGACCACGATGGCGGCCAATTCCGCGGCGCGCTGGACGCCCAGGATCTTCAGCGCGAGCTGGGCCGTCGGATGGACGCGCGTCGCGCCGCCGATGGTGCCTAGCGCCAGCGGCAGTTCCAAAGTGCCGGCCAGCTGGCCGGTGCCATCGCGGCGCCAGGTGCTCAGGCTGGTGTACTGCCCCTCCCGGGCAGCGTAAGCATGCGCGCCGGCCTCGATGGCGCGCCAGTCGTTGCCGGTTGCCAAGACTACCGCGTCGACGCCGTTCATAATGCCTTTGTTATGCGTGGCCGCGCGGTAGGGATCCGCCGCCGCGAAAGCCCCCGCCAGTTCGATGCCGCGCGCCACATCCGCGCCGCTGAAGTCGCCAAAAGCGAGCGCGCTTTCGGGGATGCGCACTCGTGCGCGCGCCAGCCGTCGATCCGCCAAGTTGCTCAAAATGCGGAGGTAGACTTGGCCGCCGGTGAGCTCTGCAATGCGCGGGGCCAGCCGTTCGCAAGCGGTGTTGACGGCATTGGCGCCCATCGCGTCGCGCACATCGTAGTGCAGCTGCGCGATCAACATGGGGCCGGCGGCCGTTTCCAAAATATAGGCTTGCAAATCGCGCGCTCCGCCCCCCAGCTGCTGGAGAATTGGATCGACTTCATCGGCCAGCGCCAGCAGCTCCGCGCGGTGCGCCAACAAGTCTACCCGCGCGGTCCAGGGATCGGGTGTGTCCACCACTTGAATTTGGCCGAGCATCACCGGGGCATCAATGGCAGCGATAAAGCCCCCGCCGGCCCGCGCTAATTTGGCCGCCAGCGAAGCGCCCGCCACAACGGAAGGCTCTTCAATGACCATGGGTACCAGCAGCTCCCGTCCATTGATGATAAAGTTGGTAGCCAACCCGAGGGGGAGGCGGTATAGTCCCACCATGTTTTCGATCATCTGTTCCGCTTGCTCTAACTGCAACCCCCCTGCATTGTTAAGGAGGGCTTGCTCAGCAACCGTCAAGGCGTAGCGGTCAATGATAATCTCCCGGCGTTCTGCTGGGGTTAGCTGATAAAAGTTGGGAATATGCGATTCTAGTCCATTTTGCATAAAAAACCTCTATTCACCGATGCTAACATACTAACGAATGACGATATCATAGCATAGATATGCTCCCAAAACCTATCAAACTAGGGTTGATGGTAAGTTAGAGAGCAAATAACGGGTAGTAAGTTAGTAGCACTTGGCAAAATATGATTCCTGATTAACGTTTGCTTTATTTGCTAAAATGTATAAGCTAACTGTACGTTAGTGATCTAGTCCCTAATAGAGAGGAAACGTGTTACGGGAACTACATATTCGCAATTTTGCTATCATTGATGAGTTGCATTTACAGCTGGAAGAGGGCTTCAATATCCTCACCGGGGAAACGGGCGCCGGAAAATCCATCTTGATTGACGCGGTGGATTTAATTTTGGGCAGTCGCGCGGATCTATCGACGATCAGAGCTGGGGAATCCCGTGCGCTTATTGAAGGAATGTTCACCCTAACCGAAGCAGAACAAGCGGCACGCGCCGCACTCTTGGCGCAAGAGGAGCTGTTGGGCGAGCGTCCCGATACGCTCTGGGTGAGCCGCGAATTACGCGCTGATGGTCGCTCGGTAGCGCGCGTGAACGGCATCGTAGTTTCCTGCGCGCTGTTGGGGGCGGTGGCAGAGGGGCTGGTAGATATCCATGGCCAGAGCGAGCATCTGAGTCTCTTACGAGTGCGTGAACAGCTCAATTTCCTAGATCGTTTTGCCGGTTTGATGGAACTGCGTTCCAGAGTGGCTCAGGCGGTGCGCCGTTTGCAGCAGCTCCGGCGGGAACTGCAAAGATTACGCACAGGGGAACGCGAGCGTATCCAGCGCATAGAGACGTTGCACTATCAGGTACAGGAAATCTCCGAGAGCTCCCCGAAACCAGGAGAGATCCAAGAGCTGGCAGCCGAGCGTGTGCGCTTAGCGAACGCTGAACAGTTAGCCTCTCTCTCTGCCCAGCTACTGTTGTTGTGGGAGGAAGGCGTGGAGGAGACAGAAACCCCGGCTGTCTTAGACCTGTTGGGCGAGAGTCAGCGTGAGATGAGCGCGTTAGTGCGGGTGGATGCCACGCTCTCCCCGGAGGCTGAGCGGTTAAGTAATGCAGTCTACCAAATCGAGGACCTGGCGCGCGATCTGCGAGCCTACGCGGATGGAATAGAGTTCAGCCCCCGCAGGCTCCAACGGACGGAAGACCGATTGGTGCTTTTGCGCCAGCTGTTGCGGAAGTACGGGGACACTCTAGGTGAGGTGTTAGCGTATGCAGAACGGGCGCGGCAAACCATATTGGAGCTGGAAAGTAGCGACGCACGGCTTGCGGAACTGGGTACAGAGGAGGAGCAGCTGCGCAAAGCAGTAGCCAGGTTGGCTGTTGAACTATCAGAGCGCCGCCGGAACGCGGCGCAGGAGCTGGCGGCGGGGGTGGAGAGAGAACTCGCGGATTTGCAGATGGCTGAAGCGCACTTTGGCGTCGCGTTCCGCTTGACAGAGGCGGCGACTGGTTTGCGCTTGACGCCACCGCAACCAGCTGCCCGCTGCATCACAGCGTTGGGTGCGGCGGGTTTTGAGTCTGGCGCAGTGCAACAAGTCGCTTTTGATACTACCGGTATGGATCAGGTGGAGTTTTTGATTGAGTCGAATGTGGGCGAGGGACTCCGATCTGTGATTCGCAGCGCTTCTGGTGGGGAGATGTCCCGGTTGATGTTGGCGCTCAAGACAGTGCTCTCTCGTGCAGATCAGACATCCTCATTGATTTTTGATGAAATTGACCAAGGCATAGGGGGGCGGGTAGCCGTGGTGGCGGGAGCCAAACTCTGGCGGCTCACCGTGGCCCCGACCGGGGGGCTAGCGCATCAAGTGTTGTGCATCACGCATCTGCCGCAGATAGCCGCATTTGGCGATGTGCATTTCGGCGTGCGGAAAGAAGTGGTTGCTGGACGCACCATCACGCGCATAGAGCGGTTGGAGCATGAGGCGCGTTTGCAGGAGCTCACGCAAATGTTAGGGACTGCGGAAGACAGTGTCTGGCGCGGCGCCCATGAGATTCTGGCTCAAGCCGCGCGCTTAAAACAGGAAGTCATCGCTGCATAGAGGGACTGAGGGTGCGTTTCAGTTTTAAGGCCCAGCGGGGAGCGGGGAGGGGTAGCAACACACCCACTGAGAATTTGCTGACCGCTAAAATCGGGTTATAATTGGGTGGTGATCTTTCTAATTGTTTCCCTAGCATATCGGAAAATTTAATTATTGAGAATCTCAAGTGTTAGCTAGTTGTTTGAAAGGCGCAACACTCTCTGTATCATTGATTAGCGGGAGTGTTGTGACAATAGTATAAGCATTAACTTGGTAAGGATGGTTGCGAATGGCATTAAAGGGTAGGTTAAAAGATTTTGGGATTACCCAACTTTTAAATCTGGTTAATTTAGCTCGCAAAACGGGGACGCTTTATCTGGAAAGTCCTGAGGGGAAGGCATTCCTCTGCTTCCGGCAGGGTAAGTTGATTTACTCGGCTCTGCGGGGAGAAGAAAAGAATCTTCTAACGTTATTACAAGAGGCCAGTAAATTGACCCCCAATCAGGTACAAATCATTGAGTCCAATATGGCGGGTAAGGCCGATCGTGATATCGCGATGATGTTGGTTCAAGCCGGGCACATCAAACAGCGAGATGTGGCGTCCAGTATGCACCAGTATGTGTCCGACCAGATGTATCATATTTTTTCTTGGCAGGAGGGGACGTTCCGTTTCGAGCCAGGTTCGCTTCCTATCCAGGGTAAGATGACGGTCTCCATTGCGTTAGAGAACGTCATTATGGAAGGCAGCCGGCGGCTTAAAGAGTGGGAGCGTTTGCAGGACGAAGTTCCCGATCTAGACGTGCCTCTTAAATTTGCCGAACGTCCCACTACCCCGTTGCGCGATATCAATCTCACGGTAGAAGAATGGCGAGTTATCTCTTTTGTTAATCCGCAGAACACAATTCGGCGTATCGCCCAGTCCAATAATATGAGCGAGTTTCAGATTCGCAAAATTGCTTATCGATTACTACAGGCGGGTTTGGTAGAATTTGTACATGCGCCGCGCCAAGCTGTGGTTCATGTTAAAGGCGATGCCCTAGGGCGCAAAGGTAAGGAGCAAGACAAGAAAGCAGTTGCCAAACCGGTTGCTCAACGCCGCCCAGCGGTAAAACGAGGTTTAATCCATAAGTTAATTGATCGAATTCGGGAGCTCTAACGCATGCAAACATTGAAAATTGTTGTCACCGGCCCTTTTTCGTCTGGAAAAACAGAGCTTATCCAAAGTATCAGTGAGATAGATGTTGTCTCTACCGATCGGGCAATTTCACAAGAAGCGGAACGCATTAAAGATGCTACCACAGTAGCGATGGATTTTGGGCGCATCACCATTGATGAGGAATTGATCTTATATTTATTTGGAACGCCTGGTCAGCGGCGGTTCGATTTTATGTGGGAAATCCTCTCCGAAGGGATGCTGGGATTTGTAGTGATGGTTGATAGCAGCCGCCCGGAGACTTTCCGCGAAGCACGCCGTATTCTAAACACCTTTAAAAACTACTCTCCGGTACCTTACATCGTGGCCGCTAATAAACAGGATATGGAAGATGCCTGGCCGGCGGATGATTTACGGATTGTGTTGAAGGTGTCGCCGGATGTCAAGGTTGTACCTTGTATAGCCACTGAACGCGGGAGCGTCAAAGAGGTATTATTAGAATTACTCTATTCTATCCTGGCGATTATGGATCGCGACGAAACAACGTAGCGGTAGAGACAGAATAATAGAAGTTGTACGCAGCTCATTTTAAGTAACTATTCTTTAACCACTTTGCAATGGCCCTTTACCACTGCTGAGTTGCGAGTGTGTTATGATAACAATGCTAATTACTTAAAAGGGCCTGGGTGTTAGGATGAGTTCCATTGTTACAGATCAAGGCATTGTACACTACGAGACAGTAGGACGAGGCCGCCCCGTTATTCTCTTACACTGCTGGTTGGGTTCGTGGAGTTATTGGTTGCCTACAATGAAGTACCTCAGCAATGCCTATAAAACCTACGCCTTAGATTTTTGGGGATTTGGCGAGTCTGCCCAACAAGGCTCATTTACGGTCACTGAATACGTGCAAATGGTTTATCAGTTCATGGAGCGGCTGGGGTTGCAGAGTGCGCTGGTGATGGGCCATTCGATGGGTGGCTCTGTTTCTCTTAGTTTGGCATTGACACACCCGCAGCGAGTTGACCGGGTGGTGATCATTGGCTCACCAGTGGTCGGAGACGGCTTGGCTTATCCCCTCAAGTTGGCCGGAGATCAACGGATTGCCAAACTTCTCTATAAGTTCCCGGGTCTGTTAGTTTTTGGGGTGAAGCTGGCTTCTCCATTCTACGCGCAGGACTGGCGGGCTTGGTATGAGATGTTCAAGAAAGATTTATCTCGAACTACGATGGAATCCTTCTCTGACAGTATTCGGGATTTGCACCATACTGATCTACGTCCACAGTTACATGAATTGGTCATGCCGGCGATGGGAATTTTTGGGAAGAAAGATAATATCGTAGATCCGCAGCAAGGTGAGGTGCTTCGGGATGGCGTACCTAATGCCATTATCCGCTATTTTGAACATTCAGCACATTTCCCTATGCTAGACGAGACCGAGCATTTTCATCAGGTGGTGCGAGAATTCCTGGATTTGCAATTCGAGGGTTAGGATGACCCCCCAGAAATGGCCCGCCACCGCCCCCCCTACTATTTCTAGTCCGCAACCGCGTGTGGAATTGCCACACTATGCTTTCCCCAACAAGATGGGTCGTATTTTTCTGCTGGCTTTGGAAGAAGAGTTGGGGCGAAATGGGTTAAGAGCCGTCTTGAGATTAGCGCGGCTGGCGCGGTTCGAGGATGACTATCCGCCAGCGAATTTCGAGCCCGAGATCGCTTTTGAGGAAATCTCCGGGATACTGGTCGCCATTGATGAACTCTACGGCCCCCGAGGGGGCCGGATAATATCCTTGCGGGCCGGACGGGCCTCTTTCAAATATGGGTTGTACGATTTTGGAGGTTGGGTTAGTTTTGCCGATCTGACCTTTCGCCTGATGCCGCTCTCACTCCGTGTACGCTTGGGATTGGAGGTTCTGGCGGAGATCCTCAATCGCTATTCGGATCATCAGGTACAGCTCTCTCAAGAGGGGGATAATTATTTCTGGCAGGTGCCAAGATGCGGCCTCTGTGAGAAACGTCGAACAACTATACCCGCGTGCTCCTTGATGGTGGGATTGTTACAAGAGGCTTTATACTGGGTCAGCGGTGGTAAACTATTTGATGTTGAGGAAATTGCCTGTGTAGCGCTGGGCGATGAGCAGTGTATCACCCGGATAGGTAAACATCCCTCCGCGGGCCTAGGAACGGAATATGCGTAAAGTTATTTTGCGAGACAGACGCCAAATAACCCCTTTCAATGAGCCGGCGCGGGACCTCAATGTGCTCGCTAAACCGCTTTGGCTTTTTCAACGAGACCTCTTGGCGCCTTACACTACTGAGGAGCGAGAAGTTAATTCGCTGCGGGAAATTCCAGCCGAACGGGTTGAGACTTTTGTTTATCGAGATAACCTATATTTTGACCAGAAATTCATCACTGAGTTTATTGAGCGCGCGCAAAAATCAGGTAAAGCTTGCCGGGTGGCCTTTGAGCTAGACGATCCCGCGCTCAAGGCCCATGCTCTGCACCTGCAACGGGGTATTCGTCGCGAGGGCGGATGTTATGTCGCAGATCTCTGGTATTACCCTTACGGGGTGGAACCGGTAGTGCGCCCACTAGTTATGCGTACCGAGCCGCGCGAGGTGGGATTTTATCATGTGCCCACGCACATGTCCAACGTGTATGGCGATCTGGTCTATCAATTGCCTACTAAGCCGTTTCTCTCCATTGAACATTGGGTCCATGTACTGCTAGCCAACCTGATGTTTGGCATCTTTGCTATCGGGGCGCGTTTTGAGCACGAGTTAGATAAAAATCTCTTGTTGAATTTGCAGTTGTTGTGGCGCGGGATGCTGGAACGTAAACAGGTGCTCTCTACCTCTGTAATGGTAGAAGTGGGGGAAAATTGTGACATTGATCCCACGGCCACGATTCAAGGTCCTACCGTTATCGGTGATAATGTGACTATTGGAGCCGGTAGCGTGGTTACTAATTGCATTATTGGGGATAACGTGAATATCTCGCAGGGCTGTGAGCTGATGCTCAGCGTGATTGGCCCGGGCTCCTTTTTACCCTTTCGGGCAGCGCTCTTTGAGACCGTGTTGATGGAAAATTGCATGGTGGCTCAAAATACTTGTTTACAAATGTGCGTGGTGGGGCGCGGCAGCTTCATTGGAGCCGGCAATACTTTTACTGATTTTAATTTGGTACCCAAGCCGATACGCGCGCATTTTGGCGGCCGGCTGGAAGAAACCGGGATGAGCGTGCTGGGCGGGGCGGTCGGACACAACGTTTTAATTGGCTCCGGGATGATTATTTTCCCAGCGCGTATGATTGAATCGGATGTGGTACTTTTTGCTTCTCCTGAACGGCGGGTTATCACGAAAAATATATATTATGAAGATAGCGATCATTTCAAATTAAAGGATTGGAAGAAACGTCGCCCGCGACTCTATCCTCGTCGCGAGAATCGGGAAAACGGATACTAATATATGGACTCTTTTGCTTTTATTATTCATCCAATTGACCCGAAACGGGATGTTACCAGGAAATACCCCCTACTGGGCAAATGGTTGCCGGTAAATGCAATCCATTTTGTGTCGCGCTTCTGGCCGCCGCTCTATCTCTCGCATATCACGGGAGCGCGGTCTGCCGCAACCGGTAAGGAAATTGAGGGTTGGTTGATCGCGGTGCCGTATACGGCCCCGCGTATGTTGCAGCTCTCTCCCCAGGAGGTCTATCGGAAGATCATTGCGGCCGGGCGGATGGCGGAGGAACTAGGCGCACAAGTGTTGGGATTAGGCGCCTATACCGCCGTGGTCGGCGATGGGGGGCGAACCATAGCGCAGGAACTAGATATTGCCGTCACCACCGGCGATAGTTATACCGCGGCCGTCGCGGTGCAGGCCCTACATTTGGCCGCCGCGCGAATGGGGATTGCTCTGCAGCAGACGACGGTGGCAGTGGTGGGGGCGACGGGCGCGGTCGGGGGTGTAGTGGCGCAGAAATTGGCGCGTGAGGCGGGCCGGATCTTATTGGTCGGGCGGCGGCGCGCGCGGCTGGCCGAGGTTGGCGCGCAGGTGCAGGCATGCGCGCAGGGAGAAGTAGCCCTCTCCCTGGACATTACCGATATCCGAGAGGCCGGAGTGGTGGTGACAGTCACCAGCGCTGGCGGGAATTTAGTGCGACCGGAGCATTTACGTCGCGGAGCGGTAGTCTGTGATGTCTCCCGGCCCCGCGATGTTTCCTGGCAGGTCGCCCAGGCGCGCAAGGATGTCTTAGTTTTTGACGGTGGCTTGGTCCGAGTTCCCGGTGCGGTGGATTTTGGTTTTAATTACGGGCCGCCACCGGATATGACTTTTGGGTGTGTCGCCGAGACGATGGCCTTGACTTTCGAAGGGCGTTTTGAGAACTATACTTTGGGCAAGGATCTCAGTCTGGAGAAAGTTGAGGCGATCGAGGCCCTGGCAGCCAAACATGGTTTTAAGCTAGCTGCTTTGCGTAGCTTTGAGCGCCAATTGGATGACGCGATGATCGATAAAATCAAGCTACAGGCGCGCAGGAGTAATGATAACATCATAACCAAGTGAGCTGGTATTACGTTCTCTGGTAGTGAGGAGGAGTATGAGCGAAGGACGCATTCTAGTAGTAGAAGATGATATTGATATCTCTAACATGTTGAAACTCTACTTCAAGTCGTTGGGTTACACTGTGTTCGCGGCATTGACTGGAGAGCAGGCGTTAATGCTAACTCGCCAGAAGATGCCCAAGGTGATAGTGCTGGATATCATGTTGCCAGATATTGATGGCTACGAGGTCTGCCGGCGCTTGCGCACCAACTTGCGCACCAGTCATATACCCATTCTCTTTTTAACGCAGAAAGATGAACGGAGCGATAAGATCCGGGGCTTGGAATTGGGCGCTGATGATTACATCACCAAGCCCTTTGACGTGGAGGAATTACGACTGCGGGTGCGTAACACGATCAAGCGCGCCGAACGAGAGAGCCTCACTAGCCCCAGTACCGGTTTGCCTAGCGGCCGGTTGATCGAACAACAGCTACGTGAGTTGCTCCGCACAGAGAACTGGGGGTTGTTCTATATTGGCATTGATGGGTTGAGTGCGTTCAATGAAGCCTACGGGTTCGTGGCCGGGGAAGAGGTATTACGTTTTACCGGCATGTTGTTGAACGAGGCGGTGGAAGAGCTGGGCACGGTGGATGATTTCATTGGTCATATCGGAGGAGATGATTTTATCATCGTCACGCAGGAAGATTTAGTTCCCTCGATCAGAGCCGAGATTGTAGAGCGTTTTGCGGCCAAGGGGGGCACCCATTACGATTTTATAACCCGCTCCCAGGGCTATTTGATAGTCCACGATGACTTAGGGAATGAAATCCAGGTGCCCTTGATGTCACTGCGGGTGGGCGCTTTGACCGCTGCCGATGGGCCTTTCACCGATATTAGAGAAATTACTGAAGTGGCCGCCGAAAAACGGCGCCATACTCAGAGCTGAGCACTAAATAATTTAAAGAGTTGGTAGAGTAACGATTGAGCTGTTTGGTACGCATGGCATTATGAATGATGAAGTTCACAGATAGCAAACTACTTAAATATGGTGATATCCTGGTAGCTCTGGTCACAGGGCTGGTGCTCAGTGCGTTTTTCCTAGGGGCGATCTCCCCTAACAGCTTCTATGCACTGGCGCTCCCGTTACTCTGGTCGACCGCGCGTTGGGGAATTCGGGGCGGGATAGGGAGCATACTCTTCTTGCTCGTGCCTGTATGGCTTAGTCTAAATGCGTTATCAGGTTACCATCTTGGGGGATTCGCATTACTCGTGGTAGCGTTTAGCGTGGGGTGGCTGCAAGATGGCCGCAAGCAACACCAACGCCTTTGGATGCGGATACCGGCGTTCGAGGACCAGCTGGCAGTGGCACTTAACGCCGTAGCCGTGTGGGACCTGGTGTTAGCAGAGACCTGGTTGGCATTTGAGCTTACTGAGGGCGCGTGGGTCTGGGACGAGCCGCAGCCTGCGATTACTCTCCAGGAACGCAGCTCGGCTATTGAGACCGCTACCTGGCGTCAGCTAGTTGCTTGGGGAAAGACGGAGAGAGCTGGGTGGCAACGACGACCTGCGTGGTTGAGAGAATTGCAGGTACGCGGTCTGCGCACACAAGCGGTCAGTCTGGATAAGTGGCAAGGCACGCTAGTCTTGTTGCGGGCGGGAAGACGTTTTTCGCAAGCAGAGAACGATTACCTGACGGTTCTGTTACGGATGGCCCGCCAGGTGGTGCGCAGCCAGTCGCAATATGCCCGCGCCGATATGGTCTTAAAACATCAGATCCAAGAGCTAGAGACGATACAACACCTTAACCGGGTGATGGGGCAAAGTTTGGATTTGGATGCCACTCTCCAGGTAGTACTGGAATCTTTTAGAGAATTAGTTTTCTATGATATTGGGGAAATCACCTATTGGGACCCGGAAAGAGAAATTTTAGTGCGGGGCGCTATGCTGGGCAGTGAGGCGGGCCAAAAATATCTCGCTCAATTGCCAGGAACCTACGAACTCACTGAAGGATTGACCGGTTGGTTAGCGCAAAATCGCCGGCCATTGCTTTTGGACGATTTACAGCATTTTGCACCGGTGCGCCCCAAAATAGATGGGCCTGATTTGCCCATGCATAGCTATATAGGCGTGCCCTTGGTAGTCCGGGGGGAGCTTATCGGCACCTTGGAAGTGGGACTGGCTGAGCCAGCTGGTTTTGCAGAGCATGATTTAACCTTGTTGCAAAACCTGGGCGCGCAGGCGGCCATCGCCATTGATAAAGCCCGGCTCTATCGTGTCGCCAAACGGCGCGTCCACACACTGGAGCGCTTGAGTACGGTGGTTCAGGCCGCTAGCCGGGCCGATGATCTGGCGACCCTGTTCAGAGAGATTGTGACTCGTGTGGCAGAAATTGTGAATGCCGAATTTGCTGGAATTCTGCTCTATGAACCAGGGCATGAGCGATTGGTAGCCCGCGAACCCTTCTTGGGCCTCTCCGGCGCATGGTTGCAGAATTATGTATTCGATCTTTCGGAACCTACGGCGAGAAGTTTTCTTGAGCAGCGAGATTATTGGATGATCGAAGACGCCGCGAGCGAGCCTTATCTAGCAGCGTGGGGCGTGCTGCCGGCAATACGCGCGGCCAACATCCAGCAGACATTATTGGTGGCCTTGCGGGCTGGTGGCGAGCAGATTGGCTTCATCCAAGTCGCTAAACAGAGGGAGGGCCAGTGTTTCACGGGCGCGGATGTGCGACTATTAACTATGTTGACTGCCCAGCTCTCGGGTATGATTCACATTTCCACGCTATTAGAGGCGCTGGAGGAGCGCACGCGCCAGATGGAATCATTGGTCTCCGTGGCAACTACCCTAGGGGTTTCCCTGGATCTAGCAGCGGTCTTAGAAGCGATTGTGGAAGCAGCTTTTATGATGCTCAATTGTCAACGCACCGGTATTTTTGTGGTGGGAACGGACAACAATACATTGAACTTGGCAGCAGCTCGGGGAGTCTCCGCGCGGTATAGAGAACTTTCTCAAGAAGTGCCCATCTCTGAAGGCGGGCGCGCTCACGCAGCAGCCATTAAGAAAAATGTCTTCGTAGCAGATTTACAAGAGGAGCCTCTCTTTGAAGATATCGCCCCCTTGGCCGGTTCGGAAGGGTTTCGCTCTTTTGCCGATATTCCGTTACTGCGTGGCGAACAGACAGTCGGGTTACTGACTGTACAGTTTACCGAGACACATACTTTCACGGCGAATGAAATCAACGCGCTTAACGTCCTGGCAGAACAGGCCGCCATAGCGATTGAAAATGCGCGTCTCTATGCAGAGACGGACGAAAAATTGCAACGCCGTGTGGCTTCGTTAGAATCGTTACAGCGAGTGACGCTGAAAATTACCAGTACCTTGAGCTTAGATCAAGTATTGGAGCTGGTACTCACTGAAGTTATCCGCACTGGTGCGGCGGATGCGGGACTGGTGGTATTATTGCATGCTGATGAGAGCCGGGAGCTGCGAATTTCACAAGGTTATGACTCTGCTGAACAACGTCTCTTACGAGAGCTAGTTCAGGATCCATTCCAAGATTCCATCTTCCGAGAATTTTTGGAGCAGCCTAAAATACGCTATGTCCCCGACAGTGCGGGCTTTGCCCAGTTGCAAAGATTCGGTTCTCTGTTGTTGGCGCCGGTTTTCTACCAGGACGAGTTAGCGGCGGTTATTCTAATCCAGAGTGAACGCTTGCACGCTTTTACTCCAGCCATGTTAGAGTTTGTAGAAGGATTGGCGACCCAGACTTCTGTCGCCGTCGGGAATGCGCGACGTTACGAAGAGCAGATCGCGCGGGGCAAATTGATGCACCAGCGGGCGAAGCAGATGCAACTCTTCCTGGAAGTTTCGCATACCATGCGTTCGGATCGTCCGCTGGAGGAGATGTTGCTGGATATGGCCTATGCTATGCAAGAGGCCATTGGCTACGAGATCGTCATGATCAGCGTGTTGGAAAATGATGTTGTGCGGCGGGTAGCTGGCGCAGGCATTCCTTTAGAGGAAATGGAACGGCTAAAACGTGCGCGCCAATCCTGGGCTGATATCTTTCGTCTGTTACAAGAACAATTTCGCATCGGGCATTGTTACTATATTCCGGCGGAGCACCAAGCTATGTGGCGTGATGAGATAGATGTCTTCGAGGCTGAAGATATTGATCTAAGTCGCCGCGTGAATACCAGTCAATGGCACCCTCACGACCTGTTGTTGATACCGCTTTACAGCACCCAACAAAAAATCTTGGGCTACGTGTCGGTGGATAGTCCCCGGGATAGGCGGGCTCCTACCCGGGCGCTCTTGGAAGTTGTCGAGCTCTTCGCAGCGCAGATAGCGCTGGCTATCGAAAACCACCAGATGATTACCGATTTGAGATTGCAAGTTAATACCCTCAATCTCTTCAATGAGGTCAGTCGTGCTATTACGGCGAAACTTGACCTTAATACAGCGCTCAACACCGTAGTGCAATCCGTGACCAACATCTTGGGTTATGATTATTCGACTATTTTCTTACTGAATAAAGAGAGTAACCGGTTAATGCCTCGGGCTTCTTCTGGCTATGCTTTGGAGATGATGACTGATCTTACTTTTTCCATTGATGAAGGTCTATTCGCCGAGTTGACGCTCACAAATTTGCCGATGTATGTGGAGAACACCCACGAGGACCCCCGGTTTGAGCCGGGGCCCTTAGAAATTGGTTCTCTGGTAATGGCGCCCTTGGTAGTCGAAGGCCGTTCAGTAGGAGCGTTGACCGGGGACCGTAAAGAGAAAGGGAAATTCTCTCCTGCCGCAGTGGCAACTTTCTCCTTGCTAGCAGATCAAGTGGCAGTAGCAGTAGAAAACGCCCGGCTCTTTGATGAAGTTAAACATTTCTCGGTGGAGTTGGAAGAGCGGGTGACCAAACGGACGGAGGAATTGGCCGAGGCGTTGGAGAACCTGCGGGCAGAGCGTGACCGGACCGATATTCTCTATCGCATTGCTTCTGAGCTGGTAGCCAACCTGGATATTGACCGGGTGCTCAACAAGGCCCTCGCTCTGATGCGGGATGCGGTACAAGCGGATCGCGGCGCTATTCTGATATTGGACGATAACACTGGTTATTTATATCATCGGGCGTCTATCGGTCGCGACGAAGCTATTCCCCCGGGGGGGATTCGCTCCGAGTTGGACCGCGACTCAGGATTGATCGGGTGGGTCTTGAAGCACCGCAAAGCGGTACTCGTCGCGGATGTTACTACTGATGAGCGTTGGATTACCATCGCGGATGATCGGGAGACGCGCTCGGTGTTGGCGGTACCTATCATAACGAATGAAGGCCGGACAATTGGGGCGATCTTTCTCCACGCTTATCACGTAGCTGCGTTCACTGAAAACGATCGCCGCTTGGTGAAAGCGGCCGCCGTGCAGTTAGGTAGCGCAATGAATAACGCGAATCTCTACCGCATGTTGCGCGAACAAGCTGAACGTTTGGGGTTGATGTTCCGCACACAACGAATTGAGGCGATGAAAAACCAAGCCATTCTGGAAGGTATCGCTGATGGGGTGATGGTGACCGATGATCACGGGCGGGTCATCCTCTTCAACGAGGCTGCCGGATACATCTTTTCCGTGGAGCGCACGCAAGCTCTGGGCCGCATGTTGGATGAGATGTTAGGGCTTTACGGTTCCCGGGCCCGTGAATGGATGTCTCAAGTGCAACAATGGCAGACCGCTCCGCAGAGTTACACCAGTGGAGAGTTCTTGGCCGACCGGTTGGAGATTGAGCGGAAAATTGTTAGCGTCCATCTTTCACCCGTGATCTCAGCAGCTCACGAGTTCCTGGGAGCAGTTTCAGTCTTCCGCGACGTGACCTCCGAGGTGGAAGCCGAGCGGGCTAAGACCGAGTTTGTCTCCACCGTCTCTCACGAGTTGCGTACTCCGATGACCGCGGTCAAGGGCTATGTTGATCTCTTGCTAATGGGGGCGACGGGAGATTTGACCGCACAGCAGAAACATTTCTTGAAGGTGATCAAGGGAAATGCTGATCGGCTCTCCTCCTTAGTCAATGACCTGCTGGATATCTCGCGCCTGGAAAGCGGCCGGATCGTTTTGGAACTGGCCCCACTAGAAATGGCCTCTCTAATTGAGCAAGTGGCTCTTACGATCACACCGAGAGCCAATACGAAGAATATCCGAGTGCAGACAATTGTCCCAGCTGGATTGCCTAAAGTTTGCGGAGATAGTGACCGCATCAATCAAATCTTGACTAACTTGGTGGGTAACGCGTACAAATACACGCCGCCAGGCGGCATCATCTCTATACAAGCTTACGTTAAAGACGAGCTGTTCTATCTAGGCGTGCGGGATACCGGGATTGGCATCACCAGAGAATATCAAAAGAAAGTTTTTGAACGTTTCTTCCGGGTAGATGATCCCTTGGTACAAGAAGAAGCGGGGACCGGCTTGGGATTGTCAATTACCGTCTCCCTGATTCACCTACACGGCGGCGATATTTTCTTGGAGAGCGAGCCAGGTGAAGGAAGCCTCTTCACCTTCACTTTGCCGCTGGCGGAAGGCGAGAGCCGCGAGCCAGTGGGAGAACCTCCCACTGGCTTCGTAACAGTGGATAGACCGGTGGTTTTGGTAGTAGAAGATGACGCTGAAATAGCGGAATTACTGAGACTCACATTGGAGAGCGAAGGACACCAAGTGCTGCTTGCCGATTCAGGGGAGGAGGCGTTGCGTATAGCCCGGGAGCAACATCCGGATTTGATATCCTTGGATATTCGTTTACCTGGCCTGAATGGGCTTGAAGTATTGGAATTATTGAAACGCGTACCCGAGACAGCCGCTATTCCGGTGGTAATTGTTTCGGTCATTAACGAAAGCAAGAAACAAGGATTAGAACTGGGAGCAGTGGATTATCTGACGAAGCCGGTAGATACCGGCGAATTGTTGAACGTGATTAACACAGCTATTTCACGTCAAGAGGGGATAGTCCTGGTCGCCGACGATGATCACGATACTTTGGTCATGATGCGAGAAGCCCTGCGCGCGGCGGGATTGAATGTGCGCACCACGGGACATGGTGATCGAGCGATGCAACTAGCGCGCACTATTCATCCAGCCTTGTTCTTGTTGGATTTACAGTTACCGGGGTTAAATGGCTATCAGATATTGAGACAATTACGCCAAGATAGCCATACGGCTGATATTCCAGTTATCGTAATGACGGGAACCAATGCTACTGAGTCTGAGGTGACCGAGACGGCAGCCGGCACAAGCGTAATCCGCTTCTTGACCAAACCTTTCTCAGTAACGAAACTGGTGCAGGAGATTTCTCAGTTGGTGGCTGCTCAGAGCGCGTAAGGGAGTAGAGCTATGACCAAAATTCTAGTGGCGGAAGACGAGCGTGATATTCGCGATCTGATTGCTTTTACACTGCGCTTTGCGGGCTTTGAGGTGGAGCTAGCGATGAATGGCCAGGAAGCTGTCGAGAAGGCTATGCAGGTCAAACCGGACCTGATCTTGATGGATGTCCGCATGCCGAAACAGACCGGTTACGAAGCGTGTCGGGTGCTCAAAACTAGAGAAGCCCTGGTGGCAGTGCCCGTCGTATTTCTCTCGGCTAAAGGACAAGAGAGCGAGATTAGTAAAGGGATGAGTGTCGGCGGCACAGATTATATCCTCAAGCCCTTTGCCCCGGACGATTTAATTAAACAGGTTAGACGAATTCTGGCAGAGCACGGTAATTTAGCGTAAGTCATAGAGGACACTGGATGAGCGCCATTATTTTAGAGAGCAGTTTGGTGCATTATGAAGCGCTAGGGCGCGGTAGGCCCCTGCTCTTTCTGCACGATTGGCTAGGCTCGTGGCGTTACTGGGTACCGACGATGATGGAATTATCACATTCCCGGCGGGCTTATGCCCTGGATTTTTGGGGCTTTGGGGATTCTGATAAGGCGCGGGGTTACTATTCCGTTGATGGGTACGTGCATCAAGTCGATCTCTTTATGCGCCAGATGGGAATCAGTGAAATTCCGATTATTGGTCACGGACTGGGGGGGATCATAGCGCTCCGTTTTGCCAAGAAGTTCCCCAAAAGGGTGCAACAGGCTATGATTGTGAGTACCCCGCTCTCTGGCCCTTATTTGAACCAGTCCTTAAGTAGTTTTACCGGCGGCGATAACCCCGCCTCCCGTATTTTGGGACGCCAGCTAAATTCCTATCAGGAAGTAGCGATGGAGTCTGCCAAAACAGATGCGCAGGCAGTAGTGGAGACAGTGCGTTCTTTCTTGCAGGAAGACCTGACATTATTAGTGGAAGATCTAACTATTCCAGTGATGTTAGTTTACGGCTCTCAAGATAACATCATCCGCCACCCACCGGGAGGTTGGTTGGATGATCTGGATTACTTTAACGCCTATGCGTTTCTGTTAGAAGACGCGCAGCATTATCCTATGTTAGAAGAACCTACGAAGTTTAATCGTCTATTATTGGATTTCCTAATTCATGAGAATGCCTGGGATAAGATCGAAGTTAAGGAGAGCTGGCGCCGCCGGATGCGTTAGCGGTCTCCTGCCGAGTTTTTGGGTGGGGAAAGGCAGAATACTGGCGGATGGCGCGCAGTAACAGAAGGATAAAATAAATGAAGCGTGCAACGCCTGTTGCGGACCCCCGAGCGGTGGGGGTAATGAGCCGGACTTTAGTTTTACTGGCGTTTCTGGTAGCCTTCGCGGTACCATTAGGCTTGCTCCCCATTATTCCGGCTATCCCGTTCTCTCCTGCTACGGAGAGCGAGGGGAAAGTCCCCGCATTTCAAGTGTTTTCTTTTAACCAGCCAGTTTCTCCCACGGCTACTGCTCCACCCACTAACCCTACCCCGACTATTCCGCACGTGGGTATTATTGCCGGCCACCTAGGCAATGATAGCGGCGCGGTCTGTCCTGATGGGTTACAAGAAGTGGAGGTCAATAAAAAGATTGCTGATCTAGTAGTGCAAAAGCTCTTAGCCAGGGGCTGGCGGGTAGAGCTCTTGCAGGAATTCGACAAACGGTTAGAAGGTTATCAAGCCGATGCCCTGCTCTCCATTCACGCGGATTCTTGCACGTTCCCAGGTAAATCGGGGTTCAAGATCGCGCGCGCGGAATCCAAATATGATCCCTGGGCCGAGGATGAGTTGGTGCATTGTCTAACAGTGAACTATCAGGAGCAGACCGGCTTGGCATTCGACGCTAACACCATCACCTACGATATGAAACGTTATCATGTGTACAACGAAATCCACGCTGACACGCCGGCTGCTATCATCGAAACGGGCTTCATGTTGGATGATCGTGATATACTCACGCAACATACCGCGGTAGTGGCCCAAGGAATTATAGAAGGGTTGATCTGTTTTGTGGAAAGTAAGGCAACTGAATAATTTCTGCCAGATGGTTTGTTTTTTTGATGATATTAGGGTACACTTTTGTTATTCACTAACTGATTAAGGGAGGAGCTGATGGCATCATATCAAAAGATCGTGATTGTGGGGAACTTGGGCGGAGATCCGGAGATGCGCTACACCCCGGATGGGACGCCCGTCACCAATTTTTCTGTGGCTACCAACAGGAAATGGAACAATTCTGATGGTTCAGCAGGAGAGGAGACTACTTGGTTCCGCGTTACTGTTTGGCGCCGGCAGGCGGAAACTGTAGCTCAATATCTCAAGAAAGGGAGTCAGGTGTTGGTGGAGGGCCGGATGAAGGCGGATCGCGCTACCGGTGGGCCGCGCGTCTGGAGCGGCCAGGATGGCGTGGCGCGGGCCAGTTACGAGATTACGGCTAACCGCGTCGTCTTCCTGGGTGGTCGGGCTAACGCGACCGGAGCAGGTGGAGGCGCAGCAGCCAGCGGAGGCGCGGATTTCCCCGAGGATGAAATTCCCTTTTAGCTAGATGAGGAAATTTATAGAAAAACAGAGGAGTGCTGTCAGGCTTCTCTGTTTTTGTCAGCTATTAACGATATGTGGAGGAGGGTAGCTTAAATGTCAGAGCCTAAACGACGTGCGTTGAATGTAGAACTACCGGCGGATCTGGAACCGATTTATGCTAATTTCGCATTGATCGTCCATTCTCCCTCGGAACTGATTGTTGACTTGGCGCAGGCTTTACCCAATCAACCTAAAGTGCGGGTGAAGTCACGGGTGGTGATGACGCCCTTGAACGCGAAACTGTTGCTGCGCGCGTTACAGGATAATTTGCGCAAATACGAATCCACGTATGGCGAAATCAAGTTACCGGGACAGGGAGATGATTTGACCCGTGCTTTTTTTGGCGGCGGGGCGCAGAATCAGAAGGAATAGGCGCCGGCTGAGGTGTAGAAAAAGAGGGTTGGGACGCAGATTTACCTGATAAAGGCTGATTTATAGGATGAAGACAAAATCTTAGGGTTTTATCGGCGTTCTATAAAGGGGATGGGCAATTCATTGCTATACAGGAAAATTGTAATGACCAAGAAAAAGATCACCAGCATATTACTTGTTATAATGATCTTGGCTGTTTGGATCATGCTATTTAAACGCGTGCCAACTATAAGCTTGGCTCAACTTTGGTCACCTTTGCAACCACCCCTACCAGATGCCAGAACGATGAATTCACCTTTGCAACTACCACCAACCCCCACGGCTTTACCTCCAGCGCCCACTGCAACCCCCCGCATCACACCTACCCCGCCGCAATTGGGTTTATTAGAACGCGTCGTCCCTTACGATGTGCGCGTACCGCTGTGTTCAGAAAATATCACCTTAGCAGACGTACAGCCATTTGACGCGGGCGTGGGGATTACTTTCAAGGCGTGGTCGCCCAATGGCGAGCAGTTCTTATTTGGGCGCACCGAGCAACGTCACATCCTGGTACAATTTGCCAATGGCGCCGCAGCCAATGGTTTCTGGACTGATTTATGGGTGGCGGATAGCAGCGGTTCAAAGCCACAGTTGTTGGCTAACTTGGCTAACGATTGGGCCTGGTCACCGGATGGGCGCTATGTGGCATATCTTGTACCAGCTAAGTTGGAAGGTGTTGAGGGGAAACTCTATGTTGTTGACCTTCAGAATTTGAATTCGCGCGAACTTGCCCATTGTGATTTAGGCGGCATAGATGATTTGGCTTGGTTGCCTACGGATGAAATCACCTGTCGTCAAAATGGGGTAATGTATGCTGTAGACTATGAGGGGAGCCGAACACGGCAACTAAACAATGTTTTCACATCCGACTTTATCACTGATCCCTTGACCAAGGAGACGCTTCCGCCAGTGTTTCAGGGGCATTATCATATCTCACTGGATGGGAAAAAGATAGGGTATATTAAAATAGGCTCGCCCTCGTCCCTCTGGATTGCAAATTCGGACGGTTCAAAGGCCATTGAGATAAACATTGACCCATATATTAGTTATGATTGGACTTGGTCGCCTGATAGCAGCAGAATTGCTTTCAGTGTACCCAATAGACAAGGCCGTCTGGGAACTGATTTGTGGATGGTCAACGCAGATGGTTCTGACCTCCGCCGCGTTACTGTAACCGAAAATGAAGATGCTATATGTATGAACCCAACTTGGTCGCCCGACGGCAAAGTCATCGCCTATACTTACAGGGCCAACATGACATCCCAGCCTGAAGCGGTATGGGTAGTGAATGCAGACGGGACGAATCCGCATTTGTTGATTGATTTGGCCTTAGAGCCTCAGTGGTCAGCCAATGGAAACCAAATCGCTGTGCTGCGTCTGAGCTCGCTCACTGATAATCCAGAAACCTTCTTGATTCGAGTCTCCCTGGGCCAGCGCTAGGCGAGGAGTCCCTGCAATGAATTTGAAGATACAACTACTCACTCTGTTCATAGCGATTGCGATTCCGCTCGTTGCACTCCAGCCTTGCTCTGTAGCTTTCACCCAAACGGGCGTTTCAGAGACTTACGTGTACGTTTGCACAGATTCGTTAGTGTCTTAAAGTATTCGCCACTTCAGGCTGTCAAATTTTTACCACCATATCTTGTGGTGGATTGCCGAGATTAAACACTGGATGTAGTGGTATCAGGAAGCAGTCACTTAGGTGGCGAATACTCTGTGACAGTAGCCAGATTCCGGAATCTATCGTTGTGGCAGCGGTAATGAATATGGGCCAATCAGCTACGAGAGCAGCTACGTTCCCCATGTGTTAGCCAATGAATGGCCCGGTCAAGCAAGCCACGAGGCTCTTAAAGCCGGAGCTATTGCTATCCGCACCTTTGGCTGGCGTTCGCTCGGGTGTGGGGCAATATGGGGGTACAGATCTATAGGTGGCATTGATTATCGCATTGAACACAATATCTCACAGCGCTATTGGTTACCTAGCGGAAGCCAGAATCCAATTCTCACTCAGCATAACGCTGCTGTCAATGCGACGGCAGAAATGATACTGCGAAATCGCACGACCTACAACTATATCTGTGCCAAATACAAGGCAGATTGTGGCAACCCAACTGCCGAAGGGCCTGACGAACCAGGGACCCTTGTAGGCGTTCCAGATCCGGTAGACCGTGACAATGGCGGGCATTATCTGTCTGGGTTATCCCAAAATGGCTCGCATGCCTGGGAGCTAAGTGGTTACATGGGTGCTGCGCCGTGGGATTACCGGCAGATACTTTCTCACTACTATGCGCAAACCACTATGTCGGGTTTGGCCTTCAATCGTTGGGCTTGGCTAGATGTAGATACAACTGGGGGTGTTCGTTATACAGGTGGTTCTGGGGAACAGTATTACGGTTCGCGCGCGCATACACCTTTGGCTATGCATACTGGACGAGGTTATGTGGTACCCTTTTATATTCAAAACACCAGTGCTTATAGCTGGAACAATACTGGGGCATACCCGGAACGTCTATCTTATCATTGGTACGATTCGCAAGATAATTTGGTGACTTGGAACGGCTTACGGACAGAGCTAGGAATCAATGAAGTTTATCTTACTCAGGATATTGCATTGCAAGCCAGAGTCGTTGCTCCTTTTCAGCCTGGCAGCTACACTTTGAAATGGGATATGGTGTCTGCTGGTGATGAAGCTGATTTGTGGTTTAGTATGCAATATGGAGGCTGGAACACACAAGATATTACTGTGGATGTACAATCTTCCACCGATATAACCTACTTACCTTATGTGCTGAACCGAACTGGTTGGACATCAGTTGTTTCCATTCAAAACCAGCAAGGTTATTTTGTTTCTGCCGATGTCACTTATATCACGGCGAACGGCTTTACTGACGACAGTTTGTCATATTCCATTTTCCCTTATGGGATTATTAACGTAGTTCCAGCAGTGGGTTTTGGGGGTTCCGCATGGGTAGCGGCTGGTGGCGATGTCATGGTAACTGTTTCGCCTGCCCCTAAACAAAGCTATGTGCCGCTGGCACTTGGAAATTACTAAGTACTTACATCATCTTGTCCTAAACTGCCTAACCCGGTATTCACCCGACGCGGCTTTGCCGCAGTAATTGGTGGGAAAACGCGCATTGAAGCATTTTTTAGCGGGGGTGTTTGCCATGTACCCGTCGCGCGGGTTACGCTTACTAAGAGAACGCCGAGAGACCTGATAAAAACAGATTTACGGGATAAAGACAAAATCTTAGGGTTCTATCGGCGTTCTATAAAGGGGATGGATGTGTTTACCGTATTCAGTCTGACTTTCAACCTTTGACTTTCGACTTTCGACTTTCGACTATTAACTTATCAGAGTGAGGTTTAGATGAAATCAAAAAATAACAGACACGTGTTAATCACCGGCGGGGCGGGCTTCATCGGTTCGCACCTGGCAGAGGCGCTCTTGGCGCGCGGCGATGTGGTCATGATCATTGATGACCTTTCCACCGGACGCTTGGAGAATATCCAACATTTGCGGGATAATCCCAATTTTAGTTTTGCTATCGACACCATCACCAATGAGTTGGTGATGGACCGGTTGGTGAGCGAATGTGACCTGATCTTCCATCTGGCGGCGGCTGTGGGAGTGCAACTTATCATTAGCGATCCGGTGCGAACCATCGAAACCAATATCTTGGGGACGCACGCGGTGCTCAAGGCCGCCACCCGCTATCGAAAACCGGTTTTTATCGCTTCCACCTCGGAAGTTTATGGGAAAGGAGAACGCGTTCCCTTCCATGAGGAAGATGACCGGGTGTTAGGCCCTACAACCAAATCCCGGTGGAGTTACTCCGATTCCAAGGCGATTGATGAGTTCTTGGGATTGGCTTACTATCATAAGTTTGGGTTACCGGTGACGATTGTCCGCTTCTTTAACACGGTTGGCCCGCGCCAGACGGGGCAATATGGGATGGTGGTGCCGCGTTTTGTCCAGCAGGCATTGCGCGGCGCTCCGCTCACGGTCTACGGAGATGGGGACCAGAGCCGTTGCTTCTGTAACGTGCGTGACGTGGTGCGCGCGCTCTTGCTGCTTGCCGGTACGCCAGCGGCGGTAGGAGAGGTTTTCAACGTAGGGAGCATTGAGGAGGTCTCCATTTTGGAGCTGGCGCAGAAGGTGCGGATGTTGGAGGGGGAGCAGCAGTCGGAGATTGTTTTCATCTCCTACGATGAGGCTTACGCCCCCGGGTTTGAGGATATGCAACGTCGCGTGCCTTCTATCGATAAGGTGACGCGGTTTACCGGTTGGCGACCTCAGATTTCTTTGGACGAGACAATTCAAGAAGTGATTACTTATTATCGAGCAGAGGAGAGTTAAGATGAGCTTGTTGGAAAAAATTGACCGCCGTGAGGCGGTAATGGGAATCATTGGTTTGGGCTACGTGGGATTGCCGTTGGCCGTGGCCTGCGCAGAAGCGGGTTTTCAGGTGCGCGGCATCGATATCGACGCGGAGAAGGTGGCGGCGGTCAATCACCAGGAATCGTACATCGAGGATGTGACCTCGGAGCGGTTGGCGTCTCTCGCCGAGCGCATCTCCGCGACGACGGATTACGCGGTACTGGCAGAGTGTGACGCGGTGAGTGTCTGTGTGCCCACGCCGCTGCGCAAGACCGGCGATCCGGACGTCTCCTATATCATCAGCGCGACGGATCAGATAGCGCGCTATCTACATCCCGGCATGTTGGTGGTGCTGGAGAGCACTACCTATCCCGGCACCACTACTGAGATCGCCTTGCCCCGGCTGGAAGAGGGCGGCTTGCGGGTCGGGGAAGATTTCTACCTCTGCTTTTCCCCGGAGCGCGTCGATCCAGGGAGAAAAGATTGGACAACGCAGACAACGCCCAAGGTCATTGGCGGCGTGACGCCGGCCTGTTTGGCGGCAGGAGAGGCACTCTACGGTGCCGCGATGGAGACCATCGTGCCCGTCTCCTCGCCAGCGGCGGCGGAGATGGCGAAGCTCTTGGAAAATACCTTCCGGGCAGTGAATATCGCCATGGTCAACGAGATGCTCCTGATGTGCGAGAAGTTGGACTTGGACGTCTGGGAAGTTATCGAAGCGGCGGCGACCAAACCCTTCGGCTTTATGAAATTTACGCCGGGACCGGGTATCGGCGGGCATTGCATCCCCATCGATCCACTCTATCTCTCTTGGAAACTGAAATCGCTCAAATTCACGGCCCGTTTCATCGACCTGGCCGACGAGATCAACTCTGCCATGCCAGAGTATTGGGTGGTTCAGGAGCAAGCCGCGTTGAATGCGTTGGTCAAACCGGTGAAAGGGAGCCAGATTTTGGTGCTGGGAGTGGCTTATAAGAAGGATACTAGTGATCTGCGAGAATCGCCGGCGTTGGACATCATTCATCTGTTAGGGGAAAAGGGCGCAGTGGTGGTGTACCATGATCCGTATGTCTCCGCCTTTAACCACGATGGCATGGCGATGATTTCGGAGCCGGATTTGGCTGCGGCATTGCCAGCCGCCGATTGCGTGGTGATTGTGACGGATCACAGCGTGTATGATTGGGCGCAGATTGCCCGGCAGTCGCGCCTGGTGGTGGATACCCGCAATGCGTTGCGAGATAGAGATTAGTGAATGAGGGACTGGGAACAGGTAAAGCTTTGGGGATAGAGGGTAACTAATCCCGAACCCCCAGTCCCTGCGACTTTTGACTTGCGACTTTTGACTTTTGACTTATTTTCAGAGGAGTTTACATGACAAATGAAAAAAACACTTATTTGGTGACCGGTGTGGCGGGTTTCATCGCCTCGAAGGTGGCCGAATTTCTCTTGGATGCGGGCCATCAGGTCGTGGGCGTGGATAACTTCAGCGAGGCCTATGATATTCGCCTGAAAGAATGGCGGTTGGCACAGATCCAGGGGCGGCCGAACTTTGCTTTCCACCGGCTGGATATTACCGAGCGCGGCGCGCTGACTGCGCTCTTTCAAGCCGAGACGCCCTTTGACGCCGTCATCAATCTGGCAGCGTGGGCCGGCGTGCGCAAGTCAGTGGCTAATCCCTGGATCTATCTGGAGACCAACGCGCGCGGTACGCTCAACTTGTTGGATCTCTGCCGCGAGCATGGCGTGCAGAAATTCGTACTCGCTTCCACTTCCAGCCTCTACGGGGCGGATAATCCCCAGCCCTATAATGAGACGCTGGATACCAGCCGCCCACTATCACCTTACGCGGCCTCGAAGAAAGCCGCGGAGGCAATGTGCTACACGTACCATTACCTGCATGGCCTCGACGTGACCGTCTTCCGTTACTTCACCGTCTACGGTCCGGCGGGACGCCCGGATATGAGTCTCTTCCGCTTCACCCAGTGGATCAATGAAGAGCGCGGGGTGACGATCTACGGTGATGGTTCTCAAAAACGTGATTTTACTTATGTGGACGATATCGCACGAGGCACTATTGCCGGCCTCAAACCCCTCGGCTACGAGATCATCAACTTGGGATCGGATACGCCGGTGGTCTTACTGGATACGGTCCGGCTGATCGAAGAGTTGAGCGGGAAGCAAGCGCGCTTGGAATATCAACCGCGCCATCCCGCCGACGTTATGGCTACCTGGGCCGACATCAGCAAGGCGGAACGGCTCTTGGGTTGGCGGCCGCAATTAACGTACCGGGAGGGCATCGCCGCGCTGGTGAGCTGGTACCAGGCGAACCGGGAATGGGCTAAGGACGTGGTGACGTAGGCGAGCAAATGTGCAAATGGCGAATGTGCAGCCAAGTTTGTACCCAGGTGAACCATGATCAACGGTGTGATACTACGGAAATTGCAGGCACTGGATCAAGTGTTGATTGAGTTACGTTCCTTGGGTCAAGTGACCGTGACACAGTTGGAATCTGACTGGCGGACGTGTCGGGCGGTGGAGCGTGATTTGCAGGTATTGGTGGAAATCGTGATTGACGTCTGCCAACGATTGCTCTCTCTGCGGGGGCAAACCCCGGCCGCGACTGGCTCCGAGGCGGTGCAACGTTGCATTAACCTGGGAATCCTCTCGCCAGACGAGGCGTACCGAGGCGCGCCGCGCCGAGTTCGTCTCGCTGGCAGCGCGGGAATACGAGGAGGCGATGGCCTTTTTGCGCCGGGGGATGGAGCAGCTCAAGCTAACTGAACCTGGCGACTGAAGTTACAGTTACCCTAGGGAGAAATTGCTGATGAATGCTTTGCAAAAGATGGAGGTTCTCAGAGAGGTCTATGCTGACGAAGCGGAGTTGGGCTTGATAGTGGAAAAGTTACTAGACATCACACTTAGTCGCCGCCGCCGGTGCGTGAGACGTTATGAACGGGAACTACGCGAATTTGAGAAACGTTACAATATGAAATCCGCGACGTTCTACCAGCGTTTTGAGGCCGGAGAACTGGGCGACGCGATGGATTTTTTTGAGTGGGCGGGCTTGTATGAACTGCGGCGAGCTCTCATGGAGAAGATTCGGCGGCTAGAGGTGGTCACGTGAAAAATGCGGCTGAGTACCTGGGACGCATTAAAGCGTTGATCGTGCTCAATAACCAAGTGTTGCGATGGGAAGTGGTGCGGGAGGAGCAACAAGGTAATATAGGGTTGTTCCGTTGCCGTCTTAGGTTGCTCGATGGTAGCTTGTTGGAAATGTTCGAGTATTTCCACATTGAGGCCGAGGAAGTGCAGGTAACTAAATATAGTTTTCATTGGTATGATGCGGACGGTACCCTTCGCAAGCGGTGGGACAACGCAGCTCACCATCCTGAAATCTCCACGTTTCCCCACCACGTTCACGTTGGTGCGGATGCTAGGGTATTGCCACATGAACCTATTAGCGCGGAAAAGGTACTGGCTAGCGTGGCGGAGGAGCTACTGTAACTTAATGATGCAATCCACCTGCGGGGACTAGTTGCCGTAGGACGATGGGGGTGGGGATCAACTACAGGCTATACAATTCACCTAGAGGGGTGGCAAGATGAATATTGCAACCGGTACGCTTAATAAACTGCAAGGTTTGGAGCGCTTGTACCGACAGGGTTTCCACAGTGAAATAATTGACCGGACCATTGATAAGCTGTTGGATATGGAGAGTCACCGGGCACGCAAGGAGCAGCGTGAGCTGGAAGCCCACTTGGCCGCTTACGAGAGCCAGTATCAGATATCATCTAAGGAGTTCTACCGTCGTTTCCGAGCTGGCGAGCTAGGAGATGAGATGGATTTCGTCGAGTGGAGCATATTCTATGAGCTGCACCGGGTCATCCTTGAGCGGATAGAAGTGCTGGGAACTTCTACTCAATGACTACTACCCCTGCCGAATACCTTCTGCAATTGAAAGCCCAATTGGTGATTAGCCCGGTTGTTGCGACTTTCATCTTCATTGAGGAAAGAATATGGCCGGAGCGTGGATATATTCGTATCCGGATGACGTTAGCTAATGGAGATTTCTTAGAAGTAGCGGAATATTTTGTGCTCAGAGCTGGTGAGCATGTGACGCGTCGCTATCGATATCAATGGATGGACGGGGCATGTCAAGTGTTGCGGAAGCGGTGGGATAACGTTGAGCACCATCCAGATCTTCCAAATTTCCCTCATCACGTACATGTTGGCAGCTCGGAGGACGTTAAGCCCAGTGAGAAGTTGAGTATTATGGAGTTGCTTAACGTGCTGCCTGACGAAATGTTAACGCAGGTAAATTAATGGGTATATGAAAGAAAGTTGCGCAGTCCCGTGTCAGATAAGCCTATAGACAATTTAAGGAGAAAATTTCAGAAAATGAAAAATGATAATGGTGTTTTGACTTCCCCTTACGGTGGAAAGTTAGTTAATTTGGTAGTAGCGGGGGCGGAGCGGGAAGAGCTGATCGCGAAATCCAGCTACTATCCCTCTTTGCAGTTGACAGATCGCAATCTTTGCGACTTGGAGTTGTTGGCGGTCGGGGGTTTCTCCCCGCTGGATCGCTTTATGGGCGAGGCTGACTACCAGCGGGTTTTGACCGAGATGCGGTTGACGGATGGGACGCTCTTCCCGATTCCCATCACGTTGACTATTGATAAAGATGATCTCCCGGTGCGCGAAGAGTGGATCACGTTGCGGGATGCCCGTAACTATTTG
The DNA here is from genome assembly GCA_011192175.1 of Thermoflexia bacterium. Lineage (GTDB taxonomy): Bacteria > Chloroflexota > Anaerolineae > B4-G1 > SLSP01 > G713. The sequence continues at coordinate 777 of DUEJ01000134.1, read as the reverse complement.
ATCGCCGTGCTGCGTTTGGAGAACATCTTCCGCTGGGATCCTCTGCGGGAGGCGCGGTTGGTGTTGGGATCAACTGATTCCCGGCACCCCCTGGTTTCCGAGATGGAACAGTGGGGCGATTTTTGTATCTCTGGAGAGTTGCGGGTTATCCACCTGCCCAAATACTACGACTTTGCTGACATCCGTCGCACTCCAGCCCAGACCCGCGAGCTCTTGGCGGAGTTGGGGAACGAGAAGGTTGTCGCTTTCCAGACGCGCAATCCTATGCACCGCGTCCACGAGGCGTTGACGAAGCGTGCTGTCGAGCGCGTGGGCGGCAGTTTGCTTATTCACCCGGTGGTGGGCATGACCAAGCCGGGGGACGTGGATCATTATACCCGCGTGCGCGTCTATAAATCGCTGGTGGCGAATTATTATGATGATTACGATACTGTCTTGAGCTTGCTCCCCTTGGCGATGCGGATGGCCGGGCCGCGCGAGGCGCTCTGGCATGCTATTATCCGCCGCAACTACGGTGCGACGCATTTTGTAGTGGGACGTGATCATGCTGGGCCGGGCAAGGATAGCCAGGGCAAGCCGTTCTACGGCCCCTACGAGGCGCAGACGATGATGACCCAGTACGGTGAAGAGATTGGCGTGGAGGCCGTGACCTTCAAAGAATTGGTCTACGTGCCAGATGAGGATCGCTATGTCGCGGGCGAGGATGCTCCAGAAGGGGCGCAGACCCTCTTTATCTCCGGGACACAGGTACGCGAGGAGTATTTGGCTAAAGGCAAG
>DUEJ01000133.1 GCA_011192175.1 Thermoflexia bacterium | reverse complement strand
TTGCCCCCCTACCCAGAAATCATCGGAGCCTGGCAGACGCCTGGCTGGCAGGCTCCCTTCTGGTGGGGTTGCGGGACCCTGTTGGGCGTGAGTTTGAGCGCCTTCCTCGCCCCGCGCAAGGGAGCGTGGCGCCAGTGGCTCCTCCTAGCTTGGACATTGTTGACTGGCTTGCCGGCCTACGTCACCTTCTTACGGCTCATTCCAACCCTAAACATGCTGCACGCCGCCACGGTAGCACCGGGCTGGGGTTTTTGGTTGTGTGGAATAGGATTCTTGCTGTTAGCTAGTTTTACTTGGCTAACAGCTATCACCCCGGAGGCCCGGAAAACACCGAGATTGTAAACTGAACCTTCAGAAAACTAACTTTTTTTCAGAGGAGTCAACCATGAATATCTCAGAAAAAGAACTGGCTTACGTGCGCTATATCAAACAGCGCTATACCCAGATGCTTTTGCATAAGGCCAATGTGGTGGGAGTAGGCATCGGCATCCAGGAACCGGCTGAAGACGAAGATGATTCTCCGCGCGTCGTTTTGGTCGTGAACGTAACGCATAAAGTGAAACGCAAATATCTAGATTCACAAGACTTAATTCCCCCCTACATTGAGGATGTCCCCATAAGAGTGGAAACCATCGGGCACCCTCGCGCTTACGCTGATTAGCTGTTAGATAGAACCTAAAAACAAAGGAGAGAGCCATGGCAGAAGAGCATATCCTGGCGCAGGCGCGGCAGATCATTTCCCAAGTCATTCCGGAGGTCTTTGATCGCAAAAATGTAGTGGCTTGCGGATTAGGCTATAAAATCAGAGGAGCAGAACATACCCAAGAACTTAGCCTCATCGTTTCGGTGGAGCGTAAGGAACCAGAGAACCATCTGTCCCATCGCGACATCATCCCCAAGACCTTTGATGGTATCTACACCGACGTGATCGAGACCGGTCACATCCGCGCGCTATCCCCGGCGCTTGATCCCCGCGCCCGCCAGCGGCCCGCCAGGCCCGGCATCTCCATCGGACATTATCGGATCACCGCCGGCACCTTGGGGCTTCTGGTGCAGCGCGGCGAAGAGCGTTTTATCCTCAGCAACAATCACGTCTTGGCCAATTGCAACAGCGCCGCCAGAGGCGACGCTATCTGGCAACCAGGCCCCTTGGATGGAGGCAGTAACCAGGATCAGATCGCCACGCTAGCCAAGTTTGCGCCGCTGGATTTCGGGCAAGCGACTAGCGATTGTAACATCGCTTCCTCAATCGCGGGGTTCATCAACATGCTGGCCGGCGCAACCGGTTCAAGCCACCGTTTGCAAGCCATCCAACAGACCGCGGGGCAAAATTTAATGGATGCGGCGCTGGCCAAACCCGATGATCCCGCCCAAATCCTCCCTCACATCCTAGAGTTAGGGCTCCCCGCAGGAGTCGGCGCGCCTGCCCTCGGAATGGCGGTACAGAAAATGGGGCGCACCACGGGACTCACTGCCGGCACCGTCCAGCAAATTGATGTAGCGGTCAATGTAGATTATAATGGTCGCCCAGTACGCTTTACCGATCAGATTTTTGCCAGCTCTATGAGCAAACCCGGTGATTCCGGCTCTGCTATCTTGGATATGGAAAAACGGGTAGTAGGCTTGCTCTTCGCCGGCTCCGACCAAGTAACGATCTTCACCCCTATCCAGCGGGTACTGGAACATTTTAATGTCACCGTGGTAACGCAATAGGAGTTTGGCAAATGACTTTGCCAGTGGAGCACGCCATTTCAACCACCCGCTCGTTATCTTGATTTGCCTTGATACCCCAGGATGTGGTAGAATACTCGTCACCGTTGGTACTGGTGAAAAGGCAATTTTAGATAGCCATCATATCCTAGTAAGGTAGAGAATAATATGTTCAAGATAGACGATCCAATCATTCATCCTACCCGGGGGGCTGGCATTATCACCGCCTTCATAGAACGTTCGGTTAAAGGTGAAACTATCCGCTATTATCAAATTGAGATGCTAGGGGAGACCGCCTTACAGCTATTCCTCCCGGTCGAAAAAGCAGCACTGCTCGGCATCCGGCGAGCCATCCCCTCAGAGCAATTGCCCCGGATCTGGGAAATTTTGCAATCCCCCCCGGTGGAACTGCCCACCAACAGCCGCAAGCGCTACCGCATGTTGAAAGAGAAGCTCCTGACCGCAGACACGCTGCAAATTGCCGAAATCGTCCGTGATATCGTCTCCGAGCGGCAAGCCGATGGAAGTCTCAAAACCCGAGATCGCAACATCTACTTAGAAAGCCTTAACTTCCTATCGGGAGAAATTGCAGCCGCACAAGGCGTCGAACTCTCTGCCGCGCGCGCACTGGTGAAAGGAAAAATCAACCGGGAGCAACCGTCCGTAAAAACCTCCGCCCCTGCTTGACAAAATTTTGAGGCTCTGTATAATAGTCGTCATTGATGCGGGGTGGAGCAGTGGCAGCTCGTCGGGCTCATAACCCGAAGGTCGGTGGTTCGAATCCACCCCCCGCTATTTTTTTGTGGCGAGGTAGCTCAGTGGCAGAGCAGGGGACTCATAAGCCCTTGGTCGTGAGTTCAAATCTCACTCTCGCCACCAACGTTTTGACGGCCTCGCCGGGCCGTTTCCTCCGGCTCTGTGCGGCTCGGCCAGTGCGCCGGGCCGCTTTTGCTAGGGAAGTCAAACGCGGTGCAAAGTATATCCTCTACCCGCTCTGACAAAAGTGCGCAATACGCCTTGAAAATACCCTCCGGCTGTAGCGCGGTCGGCACCTGCGACGCTGGCGAAGGCAAAGATGACACGCAGCTCCTCTATCATTGCGCTCCCTTTAGAAACTCGTGGCGGGGTAGACTTCGCCCACGCTAGCGCAAGGGCCAGAAATCCACACAACAGATATTCATGAATTTTAGGTTCAGCGCGTAGCGCGTATTCCAAACAACTATTCCAAAAAAGGACTTCAATGGATAAAAATCCATTGAAGTCCTTTCATTGTAAGTAATCTAACGTATCATCTCAATATTTCGGGGGCTTGTAGCGCGGAATGGTATTCCGCCCGCTGGATTGACAATCCGAGATACAATCGGCCCTAATTTTTTGAGATGATACAATCTAACTATAGTTTCAGTTGCTCATAAGTGCTTCTTCCGTGAGTTTAGTGATAACTGGCGGCGAGCTAAGGCTCGCCGTTTTTGGTTGGATTTTTGACAATTAGGACGAGTAGTCGCCGTAGAGCGACTTTGTAATCGTAGCCGCGAATTTATTCGCCAGGCTTTCATTGGCGCGGGTGACTGTTATCAAACAGTCATACCCAACTCCTTGTGCTACAATGAAGTTGAGAATCCCCTCTCCAATTCTCGGAGGAAGTACTTGTAATGCTACTGTCCGCAAGGTATGGAAACCGCGGTCCCCTCTCCGTTAGCCCCCGAAAAAAAATTGGTTTCAAGTCTCGGGGTTCTCCGGGGACTTGTGGCGAAATTTTTTAACCATCCAACAAATTATCCAGCCGGGCGCGGTGGGTGTAACAGATCGCTACCGCGGCCGCGTCGGCGGCATCATCGGGGCGGGGAATCTCGGAGAGGTGGAGCAACAACTGTACCATCTTCTGCACTTGCCGTTTATCCGCGTTGCCGTACCCGGTAACGGCTTGTTTTACCTGCGGGGGGGTGTATTCGGCGATGGGCAGCCCGGCGTCAACTAAGGCCAGTAATGCCACTCCGCGCGCTTGCGAGACTGACATCGCTGTTCGCACATTGCGGCTAAAGAAGAGCTCCTCAACCGCTGCGACATCGGGGTGAAACTCCTGTATGACCTCTTGCAACCCGGCGTAGATAGCGCGCAAACGTTGAGGGGCAGGTGTCTCCGCTGGCGTGCGTACCACGCCGGCGGTAATCAAGCGCAGCGAAGCACCTTCCTCCCTCACCACCGCGTAACCGGTAATAGCCAAGCCTGGGTCGATCCCCAGCACTCGCATTAGGACGCAGCGGCAAACGCCTGGATAGCCTCTTCAGTTACCTCTAAGTTAGCGAAGACCTGGCGCACATCATCCATCCCTTCTAGATCATCCACTAGCCGGAGAATTTGCGCGGCCGCCTTGGGTTCCAGGGAGAGCTCGTTTTGGGGCGCCATCACGATTTTCATATCGCGTACCGGCACCTCTAGTTCTCGTAGACTCTTGCTGACCTGATGCAGGTCGGCGTAGGCCGTATAAACCTGATGATCGTCCTCACCGTCTCCTTCGATCAGATCATCAGCGCCAGCTTCCAGAGCTGCTTCGAAGAGTTCATCAAAATCTATCTCGTTTTTCACATTGATGAGGCCCTTACGTTTAAATTGCCACGCCACGGAGCCGGGATCGCCCATGTTTCCCCCTAGACGGGTTAGCGCGTGGCGCAACGCGGCCACAGTGCGATTGCGGTTATCGGTCACTACGTCAATCATCAACGCGATGCCGTGCGGCCCATAACCCTCGTACATCGTCTCGATGATTTCGATGCCGGATTTATCCTCGCCGGTACCGCGCTTGATGGCTCGCGTGATGTTATCAGCGGGCATATTCAAATCGCGGGCATTATCTATGGCCATGCGCAGTTGGAAGTTGAATTCGGGGTCGCCGCCGCCGCCCTCCCGTACTGCGATGGCAATTTCGCGGGCTAACTTAGTGAAGATCTTACCTCGTTTAGCGTCCTCTTTTTCCTTCTTACGGCGAATGGTTGACCAATGGCTATGTCCTGACATCTGACCTCCTTAATTAGATAAATAAATCGACAAATGGCAAATGTGCAAATGGTGAACTAAAGTTACTGGGCGAGGTATGGAAACCTCGGCTACTAAAATACGCCAGAACCGGGTGAAGTGTAAATTTACTCACCCGGTTCTGGAGGAGTCAAAACGGCTCCCGCGAAATTCTTCCTACCCCGTAGGAACGCTGCGCTCTTCATTGGACGTTTGCCGGCCATTTGTAACCGCTCCAATACCAAGCTCCCATCACCGGTAACCACCGCCGGTTTGGTGTACGCCTTGAATACCGTCCCCGGTTCTGCAATGGGAGGTTTTATATCCAGGGGCGCGCTAACTTGGAGGATCTTGATCCGTTGGCGTCCCCAAAAAGTGTAGGCGGCTGGTTCAGGTGCAAAAGCGCGCACTTGATTGCAGAGCTCGGCTGTGGTGTGGTTCCAATCCAGTTGGGCGGCTCTCTTGCGCAGTCGCCGTGACAGGGTAACGCCCTCTGCAGGTTGGGGGTGCGGCAACAACTCTCCCGCGAGATAGGCTGGCAGGCATTCAATGAGCAGATCGGCACCCTCTTGAGCTAAACGTTG
>DUEJ01000132.1 GCA_011192175.1 Thermoflexia bacterium | reverse complement strand
CCCGGTGGCGTGGAAGAATACGTCAGCGTGGTCGGCACCGATGCCTTTATGGACTTCGTCGAATCTATCCAGGCCGAAGGCGTGGTGTTGGAGCGCAAACCGATGGGAGCAGGCACTCGGCCCAAGACGCCCCTGGTGGTGGAGATAGACAAGGAGAACGAGAAGAAAGACCTTGACGCGCTGGACATTGAAATCCCGGTGCTGACGCCGCGCATTTACCGGAAATACAAGCACCTGGGCATGTTGGATATGGATGCGCTGGGACATCAGCGCGTGGCCTACCGGCAATTCAGCGCAGAGGAACAACGGGAGATCGTTTTCAAGGACATCACCACTGGCGAGGTGGAGCATACCACCTTTCTGGACACGGCTGGCGTAGCCGATTACCGCAGCGTGATCGGCTATTTTGCGCGGACCATCATGCAGGATTTGCGACTGGTCAGCGGTTATGATGTGCTCTATGGCAAAGTCAAAGCCTTTGTGCGGACTGAGCTCTTCGACCGCCCGGTAGAACTCGAAGACCCCAACACCCTGCGCAACCTCTCGGAACTGGCCGCCGCCAAGACCCTGCTTGAGACGTTCAAGAAAGCGATCAACGCTCTCACCGTGCAGGACAAAGGCGACGCCGAAATCCGCGACGCCATCAAGATGCGGCAGACGCGCCCCTTTATGGCACGGGATCAGAGTTACATCGTCCCCAAAAAGAGCGTCTTCAACCGCATCATCGGCGACAGCCGTTTTGAACTGCTGTTCGCCAATTTCCTCGAAAATTGCCGTGATGTCGTTTCCTACGCCAAGAATTATCTGGCGGTGCATTTCAAGCTGGATTACGTCAATGCAGACGGTGACATCTCCAATTACTATCCTGACTTTTTCGTCAAACTGGCGGACAAGCGGATTATCATTGTCGAGACCAAAGGGCAAGCTGACCTGGACGTGCCGCTGAAGATGGAACGGCTGCGGCAATGGTGCGAGGACGTCAACCGGGTGCAGGCAGACGGGAAATACGACTTTGTTTATGTGGACGAGGAGAGCTTTGAGCAATACAAACCAAAGACGTTTCGGCAGTTAATGGAGGGATTCAGGGAATACCAGCCCTCCGGTAGTTTGCGTGGCCGGTCTTGAGTAGCCGCGATTTGGAAATCGCGGGTCTCTGGGACTTTTTTCGCGTTAATGCGTGCCATTTGCGGTTGATTTTGGCTTGACCCGGCGAAATCCTAAAGAGCCAGTAATCTCATACTAGGTTAAGAGGAGTCAAGCATGTTCAATAACTATAAAATCCATCAGGAGTGACGATGAGCATACCACGTTGGATAGTGGCGATCACGGGGGCCAGCGGGATAGTGTACGGCGTGCGGTTATTGGAAGCGCTGCGCGACTTGGGGCTAGAAGCGCATCTGGTGCTCACGGCGGCGGCGGAGGTAACGCTGCGCCATGAGAGCACGCTCACCGCTACGCAGATCACCGCGCTGGCGACGCGCAGCTACGATCCGCGCGATCTGGCCGCGCCTATTGCGAGCGGCTCCTATCGCACCGCCGGGATGTTGGTGGCGCCCTGTTCCATCAAAACACTCTCCGCCATCGCCCACAGCTACGCCGACACGTTGGTTGCGCGGGCGGCGGATGTGACATTAAAGGAAGGACGCCCGTTGTTGCTGGCAGTGCGCGAGACGCCCTTGCATCTAGGCCAGCTGCGCTTGCTGGTGCAGGCCGCGGAACTGGGCGCGGTGATCTTCCCCCCGCTCCCAGCATTTTATCAACACCCGCAAACCGTCGCGGAGTTGGTCCGAGAGAGCGTCGGGCGCATGTTGGCGCGGGTAGGGATAGAGAATACCCTCTACCGTGAATGGACTGGGGGATAAAGACCTAGTGTTCTGTCAGCCCTGATTTGAGTGGTGGCCAGTAATGTTAGCCTGGCGACTAAAGTCGCGGCTACCCTCGCGCAGTCCACCTCCGGGGACTAGTGAGCGGTCGGCGGATGGTAATCAACTAATCGTTTTACACTTGACAGAACACTAGCTCACTACTATAAATTGACCAGGAAGGTAGAGGGAGAAATTCGCGGTCAGTTTGGTCATTTGAGGAGCAGAGTAGATGATGAAGAAAACAGAGGTCACTTTAACGACGAAATCTGAGGCGGCTCAGGACGCGCTCTGTCCCAGTTGTGGACGTTTTGTGGGGCCTTATGCCACCTGTCCCTACTGCGGAACGCACTTGCAGGGGCGTTTGCCGCTGCGAGTGGTCAAGATTGCCGCCATTTTGCTGGCGACGGTGGGCCTGGTAGCGTTGTGGTGGGCGGCCCGGCAATTAGAGATACCGTTGTTGACGGTGGCAGAAGCGCAAGGGACGATGAATATGGCCTACGTCCGCTTGCAAGGCCATATCTCACGGAGCCTCTCCTACGATCCGGAGGGCGGCTATCTGGGTTTCTGGGTGGATGATGGCACGGGGGAGGTGCGAGTTTCTGCTTATCGTGACGTGACGGCGGAGTTGTTGGCCTCCCACCGGGTGCCGGGGTTGGGAGATGCGGTGGAGGTGGCCGGGACGCTTCGTATTCGGGAGGATTTTGTCTCCCTGACGCTCAACGTGCCGGAACATCTGACCATCCAACGCCCGGAGCCGGTGAGCGTGGAAATTGGTGCGCTCACGCAGCTGGATGAGGGTTTGCGGGTGCGGGTATCGGGTGAAGTGCAGGAGCTCTTCTCGCCTTACGAGGGCTTGACCTTGATTACCGTGCATGACGCCTCTGGGGAACTATCCGTCGCCGTGGATGAGACCTTGACCGCGCTGACCGGCGCCTTACCGGAGATTGTGGAGGGGCAAGGCATCGTGGTCACCGGCACCGTGACGCTCTACCGCGATCGACCGCAACTTACCCCGTCCACCGTGCAGGATATTATGCTCTCCGCGTCGCCGTTGACCGAGTCCGCGCCGGCAGAAACCCGCGCATTGAGTGCGCTCTCGGCGGCAGATGAGGGCGGCTGGTTCCAGGTAACAGGACGGGTGGTGGCGCTAGCCGGGTTCCAGGGCGGGGTGAAAGCCACTTTGGATGATGGTACCGCTCAGGTATTGCTTTTACTCTGGCAAAGCATTTACGATGAGCTCCCGCAACCCACGGCGTTGGACGTAGGCGCCGAGCTCGAAGTTAAGGGTAAGCTCCAGGTGTACGAGGGCGAACTGGAACTGATCCCAGAGCAGGCGAGCGATGTTCGCATGTTGGTGGCGGCCCCGGAATTTCCCTGGGTGGAGGTAGCGGAGCTCTCCGAGGCGGATGTGGGCCGGATTGTGCGGTTGCGGGGGGTGTTAGGTGAGCCAGTAGGTTTTTCTACCGGCGTCAAAGCGCCGTTGGATGACGGCGCCGGCATCATCACCGTCCTGCTCTGGTCAAATGTAGCGGAAGCCGTGACGCCCGCGCCGTCCGCCGGCTTGCTGTTGGAAATAGTCGGCGAGGTGGCGAGCTACCAGGGAGAGTTGGAGATTATCCCGCGTTCCGCCCATGATTGGCGCGCCGGGGAGTAAAACAATTGTTCACCACGGGGCCCGGAGAGCACAGAGGTTTTACACTTTACTTTTTTCTCTGTGTCTCTGCGGTGAATTAACTTTTTTCAGTGGAGTTGATCATGAATCTAGCAGATGACCTGACATTCTTGAATTTGCTCTGCTACGCGCTCTGGGGGACGGTAGGCGCGTCAGTATTGGCCCTGGTGCCGGCGCTGCACATCTATAACGTCGCCGGGTTCCTGCTCCTCCTGAGCGGGTCATTGGCTCCGGTGCTCAGTCCCGAGGAGATGGCGTTTCTCTTTTTGGGGATGATTACGGGTTATTCAATCCTCAACACTATCCCCAGTATCTTCCTCTCTGTGCCGGATGATAGCACGGTTTTCATGGTGCTGCCCGGCCAAAAATACTTAATGCAACGGCGGGGATACGAGGCGGTAGTCCTCAGCGGCATGGGGAGTTTAGGCGGCTTGGCGGTCTTGACGCTGCTCACTACCGTGGCGGCACGGCTTTTGCCTGTGGTGCGGGCGATTTTACAACCGCATATCGGTTGGATTCTCTGGACAGTGATCGCCTACATGTTAATTTCGGAGTGGCCCAAAGGCTCTGATCGTGCGCCGGCCGGTTGGCGTCGTTGGTGGGAAGGCTGGAAATCGCTTACTGCCGGATTAGTAACATTCACGCTTTCGGGGCTGCTGGGCTTTGTGCTGATGTACCGTTCCCTGGTGCCCGTGCAGGTCGCGTATCAGAACCTATTACCGGCCTTCGTGGGCTTGTTCGCGGTGCCGTGGGTCATCCAGAACCTGTTGGCGCATATCGAGTTGCCGCCGCAACATTTCGCGTGTAGCATGGATGCGCCATTGGGCGTGTTCTTTCATGGGACGGCAGCCGGCGTGTTGGGCGGCCTCTTCGCCGCTTTCTTCCCCGTGGTGACGGGTGGGTTAGGTGGCTTTTTGGCCGGTCACGCTACTGCCCAGCGGGATGAGCGCGCGTTCATTATCTCCCAGGGGGCTTCAAAGGTCGTTTACTACGTGGGGGGCTTTCTCTTCTTCTTTGTGCCAGGTTTACACTTGACGCGCGGTGGTATGGCCTGGATGATCAGCACGCTTTACAGCACCTACACTCCGGAGCGTTATTACTGGGCAACGGCGGCGGTATTGCTGGCGGGAGTAGTGGCCTTCTTCCTCTCGTTAGGTTTGACGCGGGTAGTGATCGCGCTCACCGCGCGGGTCAGCTACCATACCGTTACCTGGGTGACGCTGGGCATCCTGCTGGCCGTGGTGTGGGGCATGACGGGAGTGGGAGGACTGGCTGTCTGCGCGGTAGCTACCGGCATCGGCTCAATTCCCGTGCTCTGGGGCTCGCGCCGCATGAACGCGATGGGAGTCTTGCTGTTGCCGATTGCGCTTAACATGGTCGGGGCCGGGGATGTGATCGCCGGGTGGTTGGGGTTGTTGTGATGCGGATTTTGAAACAGGAAAGGGGGATTCCTCGCCCTCATGCTCCCCCCAGAACGGGGAGCACTCCGCTCGGAATGACACTAGACTATTGAGGATACACAAAAAACGCTGGCCCATGTAAGTTAGGGCCAGCGTTTAGGGGGATACTAAAAGAATTATTTTTTGGCAGTCACGTCCTCTAGAGTAATACCCTTCGCGGGGGTCTGTTCCTCGACCTTTTTAGTCAACTCTTGGATCTGTTGCTGCTTTTCCGCCAACAGTACGCGCCCTTGCTCCTCAAGTTCCTGAGCGCGTTTCTGCAAATCTTTAGTAACCTTCTCTAACTTGACTTGGACTTCCGTCATTTTCTCCGTTGCTTTGCTGCGGGCTTCTCCGGTGGCTTTAGTGGCTTGCTCGCCGAGCTCAATTCCCTTTTGGTGAATCTGCTCGCGAGTTTTCTCGCCGGCTTGTGGGGCGAAGAGCAACGCTGCCCCACTGCCAATCAATCCGCCAATGAAAAATCCTGTTACAAAAGCTCCAAAACTACTCTCCTTGACCATCTTTTCCTCCTTGAGTGTGGGTTGACTTTGAATTTGGTTGCGCCGTAGTCACAATGCCCTTGATATCTCCGGCCATTTGACGTACTGCCGCGGTGAATCCAGATAATTTGATAAATGGTGAGACGATGTTTTTACTGACAAATTTGGTGGTCCCGCGCACCGTCGAAGCGGTATCATTAACCGAGTCCAGTAAGGGACGAATCTCCTCTCGCAATACCTTGATCAGGACCCAAATCTCAAGGATCAACACGATAATGGCGATGCCGATCAGCAAGGTCGTTCCGGCGACAAAGACGATAGCGATATCACGAATGACTACCGTGGCGGCGGGATAGTTAGCCATCAAAACGATGGCACCAATCAGGAGAGCGAGTAAGAGAATGCCTCCCCCACCAATCATAATTTGGATGCGGCGTTCCTGCTGGGCTTGCGCTTCTGGACTGAGGGTTGATTGCTGGACTGGGGTAACTTGCTCCGGCATCCCTAGGCACCTCCTTAAGGCTTAAATAATTTTTAATGCCTCGTCTGCTTACCGTGAGGCTAATGATATTGATTATAGCACGCTCCAACAAAAGAAACAAATTGTTTTTGGGCGTGTGGGCAAGCGGCTGGCAGCCTTTATTCTACCAGGCGTAAGAAGATACGCTCATAGAGCTCCTCGAAGATGGCATCTAACTGTTCGGGACGGGGAGCATGGCGGTGCAAACCGCCGGTTTCTTCAGCGATGTACTGCATCAGCTCAATATCGGCGCCTTCACCTAAGGTGATGGTGTAGATGACGATGCCATTGTTGCGCGCGCTGTCGGGAGATTTGCTGGCGTAGTAGACGGCGCAGTCCTTGCCCTGCTGTTCTGATGTGTTATCTCCTTCATTGTGGGGCCAGTAATCCTGCGCGTAGCACGTTGAGTTGGGAACTTT
>DUEJ01000131.1 GCA_011192175.1 Thermoflexia bacterium | reverse complement strand
TACGGCGGCGCGATACGCAATCCCAGAGAGTTGGAAGATCTGCAAGCCAAGCTGGCTTCCCTCCAACGCCACAAGGAAGACCTTGAGGACAATTTGTTTGAAGCGATGTTCGCACGTGAGGAGGCGGATAGCGCCGCCGCAGAGGCCGCCAGCGCGCTTGCCCGCAGAGAAGAACAATGGCAAGCCCGACACGCCGAGCTCACCGTGCGACGGGAGGAACTACAACAATATCTCAGCTCGCTGGAAGATGATACTGAGAAAATGGAGCAGCGAATCCCGGCCGCAATCCTCGATTCTTATCGACACCTACAACAACAAATTGGAAACCCAGTGATCGCGCGCCTGAATGGAAATATCTGTGGCATCTGCGGGATCGAAGTTATTTCACCCCGAAGGCGTGCGGCGCAGGCCGGCAAAGAGGTTTATTGTGATAGTTGCGGACGTTTGCTAGTTGCCTAGATGAATGAAGCGAGAAAGCGAGCGAAAGGGGACGCAGATTAACACAGATAAATGGCAAATAGCGAGGAATCTCCCGAGTTTGCTTTGAAGACCTCCGATTTCTGAGAGAAATCGGAGGTCTGTTTTGTAGCTCTCACGCCAACCAGAGCACCTGGTATGGTTCCAGGGTCAGAGTAAGTCGCCCCGCTTTGACTTCCCATGTCTCGTCAGAGATGATATCTCGCACGCTCGCTGAGTCCGCTTGAGGCAATTCCGCCGCCAATTGCACTGTTACCGGCTTTCCAGCGACGTTGTGCAAACAGAGCAATGACTCGCTAGCATCGGGAGCGGTGCGCGTCAGCGCGAAGAGCGCGGGATGCAGTTCCCACACCTGCTGTGAACCGTGGGGATGAAAAGCCGCGTGTTCTTTGCGCGCAGTCAACAACCGGCGATAGGCCGTGAAAACGCGCGCCCGCAGCGAATCAGAATCATCTAACGCGGCCTCCAACTCGGCGCGGCGGAATTTCTCACGGTTGATAGAGCGATAGCGCCCGGTCTCCTCCACGCCCGCGTAGTAGTTGCGGGAACCGCAGAGGCTATGCACATAGATCGCCGGCACGCCGCGCAGCGCCAACATGATCGCCTGAGAAGCCATGAAACGCGCCACCTGCACTGCCAGCGGTTCATCCCCCTCCGGCGCGGAGAGCGCGTCAAAGTAGGAGATATTAAGCTCATAAGGACTTTGAGAACCGTCGGCGTTAGTTTTGTAAGAGACGTGCCCGCCGTGCGCGGCCACCCGTTCCGCCAGCATCTCAACCTCGACAGCCGGCAGTATACCTTCCACCGGGCGCACACCCACGCCATCGTGTGAGGCCAGGAAGTTATAGAAGTTAGTCTGTGCAGTGGGTAGGTCGCTCTCCAAATCGGCGGCCCAGGCGGTGAGATAGCTGGCATCCGCACTGAGCAGCGCATGTAACGTTAGCGGCGGCAGCGAAAATTGATAGACGAGTTGAGCTTCGTCCGTGCCATCGCCAAAATAAGAGAGGTTCTCCTTATGCGGGACGTTGGTCTCGGTGATGAGCATTACGCCCGGCGCGACGGCATCCAGCACGTTGCGGCAGAGCTTGACCACGCGATGCGTCTCCTCTAGATGAATGCAGCTGGTACCGATAGTCTTCCAAAGATAGGCGATGGCGTCCAGACGGATAATTTCGGCTCCTTTCTCCACGTAGAGCAATAAGACCTCAATAATACAAAGCAGCAACTCCGGTTCGGCAAAATTCAAGTCGATCTGATCCGGGCCGAAAGTTGTCCAGACCAGTTTCTCGCCGGTGAGAGTCTCCAGAGGCGTGAGCAGCGGCTTAGCGCGGGGTCGCACCACTGCCGAGAGATCCGTCCTCTCCTCCACGGTGATGAAGAAGTTCTGGTATTCTGGTTTCCCGTCAATGAATCCTTGTACCCATTCACTCTGCCGGGAGATATGATTGATGACCGCGTCTAACATCAGCCGGAAATGCTCTGCCAGCCGCTCGATATCCTCCCACGTGCCCAGAGCCGGATCCACTTGCCGGTAATCAATGATGGAGAAGCCATCATCGGAGGAATAAGGGAAACAGGGCAAAATATGTACGCCGGATAAGATATCTTCGGCGCGTTCCTCCAATACTTCGGCCAGCGATTGGAGCGGCGGGCAGCCCGGCTCCGAAATCTGGTCCCCGTAGGTGATGAGGATGGCGTCCCGTTCGGTAAGGCGCTCTTCCGATGGTAACACATTCTCCAACAGAGAGGGGTTACGCTGGTTAAATTCCATCAAGAGGGCGATCAATTTCGCCAGCAGAGCCGGCACGCGCTCCGCCCCATAGAGGAAACTCAGATGACCTTTGATCTGGCGGGCAAGGTGGGGAGATAGCTCGAAAGGTGTTTTCATAATTTCTCCTGTGTTAAGTGCAAGTCAAAAGTCGAAAGTTAAAAGTTAAAAGTTAAAAGTTGGCGCCGTTGAGAAGAGATAACTCACCACAGGGACACTGAGAGAAAAAATAAGTTGCAGGATAGCTGGAAAAAACGAACTTGCCGCAAAGGCGCTAAGAAAAAACTGTTTTTTCGCGTTCATTGGCGTCCATTCGCGGTTGCTTGAGGCTTGACCATCAGCGGTTCCAGATACCCACGCAACGCTTCCAGGGAGTAACACTTTTGCCCCACCGCGAAGTTATGTTCCACCACCTGCCGGTAACGCTCCCCGCTGGTGAGCAGCTCCACTGCCTCATCGACGGCGGCGGCGATGGTTGCCGGCGCGACCTGGGCCAGTCCCCACTCATCATATCCAGTTACCTCAGAACCCAACGAGACCACGTCCAAGC
The DNA here is from genome assembly GCA_011192175.1 of Thermoflexia bacterium. Taxonomy (GTDB): domain Bacteria; phylum Chloroflexota; class Anaerolineae; order B4-G1; family SLSP01; genus G713. Next base: position 1,106 of record DUEJ01000131.1, on the reverse strand, counting down.
CGCTCTCCTGGATGTCGGATAAATAAACCGGGTACTCGTAGAGCAAGATGGGCAATTTAGCCCGCAACGCCTCCAAGAGCTGATTGCCCCACCCTTCCCACAAGCTAGGGTAGGTGACGAAATCAGCGTAAACGTAAGTGTCCCAGAGCGAGTAAATCTTCTCCCCGGCACGCGTCTGCCGTTGCCCGGCCACCAAATCCTCGATAAAGAGCGCATCAATACCGGCTTGCTCAATTTTGCGCTTCAGCCTGGGCGTGTAGCCGATCTGATCGTCCTGCGCATAACCGGCCAGCACCAGGACAATGCGGCTCTCAGCATCGAACGCGCGGCCATCGTACAGCCCGCGCTCCTGGAGGATGGCACGGCGGGCCGGCGTATCCAACGCGCGGACAAAATCCACCGCCAGCTCAATCCCCTTGCGGGAGACAATGCGCGTGGCCTGCAAGATGAAGATATCGTTCTCCCGGAGACCGATGCGCGCGCGGAAATCAGAGTTGTACTCGTCCGGCTCCCAACCCACGCCCTGAAAATCAAAGACGTTGGGCACGATAGTGGACTCAATGCCCAGCCGCTCCCAGAGTTGGCGTTGTCCCAGGCTGTTGATGACCGTATGCCGCGCCAGCGGATCGCGGGGCGGCAGATACTTCTGCGCCAGCTCAATCGCCGCGCCACAGGTCAGCGCGACGCCGTCGGTGCGCTCCCAGTAGAAATCGTGGTTGTGCGCCAACGCCGGCAACCGATAATCGCGCATCACGCGCTTCACGGCAATCGCCACCGAGGGGCTAGCCGCCACGCACCAGACATTCTCCGGGATAAGAAAATCAATCTTCTTCTCCTCCACAAAGGCGCGGAGTTTCTCCTCAATGGCGTCCGCCAGACCGTACAGCTCCTCGCGATACGCGGCCTCATTGGGATAATCGCGCAATGCGGTGAAAGTATTGTAGTTCAGGCGTTTGGCATCCTCGCGGTGATGGTAGAGCTCCTCGATCAACGTTCCCTCCACCGTGCCCAGATCTCCGCCGCAGAGATAGACCGTATGGCCCAGCTCCTCCAGCACCTGCTTCCATTTCTCAATCTCCAGCGAGACGCCATCCGTCCCGCCGACC
>DUEJ01000130.1 GCA_011192175.1 Thermoflexia bacterium | reverse complement strand
GCAATTTCCGCAATAACTCGCGGTTAGCCTCCCGATCTTCGGCAATCAGTAGTCGGTAGGTCGGTTGATCGGGTTGTAGTCCTGTCACACGCCGTTTTACCGCCAGTTCCGGAATATCCTCCACCGCAGCGTACTGGGCCTCCACCGCAAATTTGAAGAGACTCCCTTGCCCCAAGGTACTAAAAACCTCTATCTCGCCCCCCAGCAACGCGACGAATTGTTTGCTGATCGCTAGCCCCAAACCGGTGCCCTCCTCCGCTTGGCGCCCACTGGTAGTCTGAATAAAAGGATTGAAAAGCGTTTCCAACTCCGAGGGCGACATGCCGACCCCGGTATCCTCCACTTCAAAGAAGAAGCGTAAGGTAGTCCCCTCTTCCTGATAGCCCACCCGCAACGTCACTCCGCCTTCGTCCGTGAATTTGATAGCGTTGCTGACCAGATTCGTCAATATCTGGCGCAATTTGCCCTCATCCGTCTCGATATACTGCGGTAAGGCGGCTGGGTAATCGACGATCAGCTGTAACCCTTTCTTCTCCGCCTGTAGACGGAACATCTGTTCCGTGTTTTGTAATAAGCGGTGCAGATCAAAACTTTCCGAGTAGAGCGTAGTCCGCCCCGCCTCGATCTTGGACATCTGCAACACATCATTGATTAACGAGAGTAAGTGCTCCCCGCTCCGGCCGATAGTCTGCAAATTTTCCCGTTGCTCCCCAGTGAGTAGCGGGTCACGCTGCATCAGAGTGGAGAAACCTAAAATCGCGTTGAGCGGGGTACGCAATTCATGGCTCATGTTAGCCAGAAAGGCACTCTTGGCCCGGTTCGCGGCCTCGGCGGCTTCTTTCGCTTGGCGCAACTCCTCCTCATTTTCTTTGCGCGCGGTAATATCATGCACCATCAGTAACCAACCGGCCAATACTTGGCGGTGGATGTAGAGTGGAGAGAGTCGCGCATCATAGTAACACTCGTCCCCCTCATCCCCCAGCCCCAGTTCCCATACCGCGTGGTCAGTCTCTTGAAAACGCTTCTCTGCTTCCACCTGCGGAGCAATCGTCGCCAGTGGTTCCCCGATCAATTTAGCCTCGGAGGTAAACATCATCTGCGCTGCCGGGTTCAGATGTACAATCCGCTGTTGCGGATCCAGTACCAGCACCCCATCGCCCATACTCTCGATGATATTATCCAACGCCACTGGCATAATATCAAAAACTTGATGTTGCGCCAAGCCCCGCGCGTTGATAATACTCCCCGTCATAAAAGCTAGTGGGACCAAACTTACACCAGGGAAAAAATATAAATGTATTAGATCCTCAAGTAATATAAAAGACCACGGGAGTAACGAACCGGCCATAATTACCAAATACTGCCGGCGGTACATGGGAGCGCGTAGCATAGCCTTCACCATGATAAACACACCGCCAAGCAACAAGGAAAATCCGTAGAACAGGGAGAGGTTCTGCCCCCAACTGTAAACCGGTAAGGCCAGCAGTTGGGGAAAGAAGACCGGGGCTATCTCCCCCACCAACTGAAATCCCAGTATTATCAGCAACAGTTTACGCAGATGTGAACTTAACCAACGGGCGTGTCCGGTGTATTTCATGGTGAAGACGAGCCACATAATGGGCATGGTAACCGCACCACACAATGAGACGAAGCTCCAAACCCGCTCGGTCAACGGAGAATGTGTGAGCATCTTCATAGTTATGCCCAACGACCAGACGATGGTAGCTAGCATGTAACCGGCTAAACTACCGGCCCCGGGTACCGAACGGCGATGCCAGATGTAGATCACCACCCACAAGGTAATCAAAGTACCCAGGGAGAGAGGCAATAGATGGAAAATCAGCAACGGGAAGAAATAGAAAAATTCTTGCCAAGACATAAACTCATCCTTTGTCTAGATTGGACTCAGTAGAAAGGCGCTAAAACCATTTGTCATTCCGAGCTAGTACACCAAGCCATGCGCGGTGTACGTTAGCGAGGAATCTCCCTTTTCCGTTTCGGTTAGGGTCTTTAAGTTTTCGCCAGCCGCAGCACACCTACTGAAGTAGGCTACCGGAGGCTAAAGCCGGCTGTCCACCGGCGTGGACAGAGTTTAGCGCGTCGCCGGCGGGCGACGCCCGGCGTAGCGCGCCTCCGACAGCGACTTCAGTCGTGTCACGGAGCAGGTTCCTCGCGGGCGCGTCGCTCACACTTCGCTGGCTCGGAATGACCCTAGCTGTGGCTGAACTCCTCCGGTACCTTTTTACTAACCGGCAAAGTGAAGCCAAAAGTGCTCCCTGCGCCCAGCTCGCTCTCCACGTAGACCTCGCCCCCTAGTTTATAGGCGATGCGCTGCACAATGGAGAGCCCCAATCCATGCCCCTCGGCGCGCGCCTGCTGCAACCGCTCAAACGGCGCAAAGAGCTTGCTCGCTTCCTCCGCCGAGAGTCCGGGACCGTTATCGCGTACCCAAAAGCGGACGTGTTCCTCACCCGCGTGCCACGTCGCCCCCAACTCCACCTGCGGAGGACGTCCCCCGTACTTGAGCGCGTTGCTCAGATAATTCACCCAAATTTCCTCAACCCAGGGGCCATATCCGCAGGCTACCGGCCACTCCTCGGCGCTGACCAGCTCCGCCACATACGAGTCTATCAAATGCGCCAGACGGGCCTGCACCTCCATCACAATTTCCGCCATCGCCAGCGGGCGTAAATCTACCTCATCCATCTGCCGCACACTGGCCAAGAGCAAGAGTTCCTCAATAATGTTCGCCATCCGTTGCGAGTTACGGGAAATAGCTCGCAGATTCTGGGCGATTTGCTCCGGGGGCATCCGCTCGAACCGCGCCTCCAACAGCCCACTAAACCCTACCAGCGCCGTGAGCGGATTCTTGAGGTCGTGGGCTACGGTATGCGCGTAAGCGTCCAACTCGGCAATCAACTTATCCCGCTCCTCGATCTGGCGTTCCTGCTCGCGTTGGAGGTGACGTAAGGCCAGGTGCGTCGCTACCCGCGCCAACACCTCTTCTATCTGGAACGGTTTGGTAATGTAATCCACCCCGCCCACCGTGAAAGCCCTAACTTTGTCCGCCGTCTCATCCAGCGCACTAATGAAGATGATCGGAATATCGCGCAAGGCCGCGTCTGCCTTGAGCTTTTCGCAGAGCTCGTAGCCACTCATGCCCGGCATGTTGATATCCAACAGAATCAAATCCGGGGGCGCGGCCTGGATAGCCATCCATGCCATGGCGCCATTGATCACCGAACGCACCTTGTACTCCTGCGCGGAGAGCATACTGGAGAGCAATCGTAAATTCGCCGGTTTGTCATCGACAACTAAGATATTCTCTTTCGCTGCTAATTTTGACATATTACCCCTTTAAATAGCGCTAGTTTGTCTTTATTCATATATGATCAATGCTAGCTGGGTTTCGTTGATCTCTGAGTAGCCACACTCAAATTGTATTATCACCGATTATCATCAACTTTCAACTAAAAAACTCCCGGCAAGTCGCCCGCCAACATGCGTGAGGGGTACTTGTTCACTAATTATAATCGGCAATTGTTAAGAAGTTGTGAAAGGGTTGTTGGTATCTAATGAAGATTGCGTCTGGCGCCTAAAACGAGGGCTATGGCCGGGGGGTATCTTCGCCACATTTCGGGGTAGTTTCCACCACGGAGCGGAGTATGGGCAGGCAGTGTCCATGGACACAGAGGATACAGAGAGAAACAAGAAAATTCTGTGCCCTCCGAGCCTCTCTGGGGTGAGTTCCTTTTTTAGTTCTGGCTTGTCCCGGTTAGGAGAGAAGTACCGTGAACTCAGGTTTGCCTGCGCACACGAGCACCGCCGATTTCCCTCTGTTGGACCATCCCCTTACGCGGAGGCCGTTGCCCCGGTGCGGGCGGCAAGGCTGACGTCATTTTGATCAGGTTATAGCGGGTACAGAAAATGAGCCGGCAGGGATATTCTCCCTGCCGGCTCAATGAGTTTTGAGAGAAATGGATTACGCTAGCCCGGCGGCTTGGCGGAGCAAATCCGCCTTGTCCGTTTTCTCCCAGGGGGCATCGATGTCGGTGCGGCCAAAGTGGCCGTAGGTGGCGGTGGCGAGGTAGATGGGGCGGCGGAGGTCCAGGTGCTGGATGATGGCGGCCGGACGCAGGTCGAAGTGCTCTCTGATGAGCGCGACGATCTGGGCATCCGGGATTTTGCCGGTGCCGAAGGTTTCCACGGCGAGCGAGATGGGGTGGGCGACGCCGATGGCGTAGGAGACTTGGAGCTCCAGCCGGTCGGCGATACCTGCCGCGACCAGGTTCTTGGCTACGTAACGGGCCATATAGGTCGCGGAACGATCAACTTTGGTGGGATCCTTGCCAGAGAAGCAGCCGCCGCCGTGCCGCCCGACGCCGCCGTAGGTATCTACGATGATCTTGCGCCCCGTGACGCCCGCATCGCCTTGCGGGCCGCCGATGACGAAGCGCCCGGTGGGGTTGATGTAGAATTTGGTCTTGGCGTCGAGGAGCTCGGCGGGGATGACGGCCTTGACGACGTGTTCGATGACGTCGGCGCGGATTTGCTCTTGGCTGATTTCCGGGGCGTGCTGTGCGCTCACCACGACGGCGTCCACGCGCTGGGGTTTCCCGTAAGCGTACTCGACCGTGACCTGGCTCTTGCCGTCGGGGCGCAGGTAGTCCAGCGTTCCGTCTTTGCGGACTTGGGCCAGCCGTTTGGTGAGTTTGTGGGCCAGGGAGATGCTCATCGGCATCAGCTCGGGCGTCTCGTTGCAGGCGAACCCAAACATCATGCCTTGATCGCCGGCGCCGGTGCTATCGAGTTCCTCCTCGGACATGCCCGCCCCTCGGCTCTCCAGGGCGTGGTTGACGCCCTGGGCGATATCGCCGGATTGCTCTTTGAGGCTGACGATGACGCCGCAGGTGGCACCATCAAAGCCATATTTGGCACGGTTATAGCCGATCTTGATGATGACGTCGCGGGCGACTTGGCCGATATCCACGTAGGTAGCGGTGGTGATCTCCCCGGCGATCAAGACCAGGCCAGTGGTGACGCTGACTTCGCAGGCGACGCGCGCTTGCGGATCATCGGTGTAAATCGCGTCCAACACCGCGTCGGAAATCTGGTCACAGATTTTGTCGGGATGTCCCTCCGTCACTGATTCAGAAGTGAAAAAGTATTGGGGGGCTTCCATGAACGATGTACTCATTTACTTACCTCCTCGAGATTAGATGATTAGCCGGCGTTGAGAGCTCTGGCATAACAAGGGTATCTACTTCGTTAACCTGAGGAATGCCAGACTTGCCAACGCGCAAGTGGCCATTATACCCGATGTTTGGGTAGTCGGGTAGTCGGCTTAGTTTAGGAGGCGTTGTCATTCCGAGCAGCCTGCCCTGAGCGCAGCTGAACGGGGAACGTAGCGTAGCGGAGTGTAGTCGAGGAATCCCTAGTGTCTCTGGGAGTTCTGGAGCAGAAGCTGGAGATTCCTCGCTGGCGTACACCGCGCTCTGCGCGGTGTACTGGCTCGGAATGACAAGTGGGTGATTGCAGGGGCGGCGGACGGGATAGTGCGTAGAATAGTTTAAGCGGAGGGCAAAGTAAACCAAAATTCGCTGCCTACCCCGACTTCGCTGCTAACCCCCACTTGACCATCCAACTTCTCGATGATGCGTTTGACTATCGAAAGTCCCAGTCCATGCCCGGCAGCACGAGTCTGTTCCAGGCGTGTGAATTCGGCAAACAATTGCCCCTGTTGTTCGCCGGTAAGTCCAGCTCCATTATCTCTGATCCAAAAGCGATAACGAGGTACTTCGCCAGCTGCAGAATCAACTAGGGTGGTTCCCAAAGTAATTTGCGGAGGAGCACCCCCGTATTTAAGCGCATTACTGATGTAATTTACCCATACTTCTTCTATCCAGGGAGCGTAACCGGTGGCGGGGGGCCAACTTTCGGGGTGGGTGATTGTGCCCTGGTATTCTATCAGCATGTGTGAAAGACGTTGTTCGGCCGCGGCTACGATTTCTGCCATAGCTAAGGGCAAGGTATCAATTTCATTTTTGCTGCGGACGTTGGCCAGTAATAATAATTCGTCAATGATGTTAGCCATCTTCCTGCCGGCTCGTGAAATACGCCGTAAATTTTCCTCTGATTTTTCCGGTGAAATGTATGCTACGTTTTTCTCCAACCACAGGCTGAAGCCGACCATCACCGTGAGCGGATTCTTCAGATCGTGGGCGACCGTATGTGCAAAAGCGTCCAATTCAGCGTTTTGTCTCTCTAAGATAAGGGCCTGTTGGCGCAGGGCTTGCTCGGCGTGGTTACGCTCGGTGACATCATGCAGGACTAAGAGCCACCCCGATAGTTGCTTTTTTTGATCCCTCAGGGGGGAAAGATATAAATCGTAATCGTGTTGAAAGTTATCGCCTTTGATGGTGATTGGAGTGTATGTTTCCTGCTCTGCTTGGTATGAATTGGCCAGATCTAACTGTCCGGAGAGCACTTGTGAGATCGGTTTTCCGATAATGGCGTCAGCCTCTGGGGGGAAGAGTTCTTTGGCTTGCGGATTTAAATCTACGATGCGCGAGTGAATATCTAATATGATAACCTCGTCGCGGATATTCTCCATCACTTTGTCCCGCGCGATGGGCGCGATATCAAATAAACGCAACCGAAATAAGCCCCAGGCGATCAGCATCCCGGTGAAGGAGAAGGCCATGGGGGTAGCGTCTAATTGGGAGAGAACGTCCACTTCGTAGAGGTGTACAACATTGGCCACCCAGGGAATCATGGCTCCCACTAGAATGACACTGATTTGATTGCGGTAGGGACGGGGCGAACGAATGAAGAGCCAAGCTAAGATCAGGGTTCCCAGTAGCAGTAGCAAGTAGGAATAGATGATCCAGACCCAGGAAATGGCGCCTCTGGTAAATTGTAACCGGTGGAGGCTCCCTTCAATTTCAAGGCGATAGCTGGTGTAATACCAGTGGTGCCATTCATTGGTCCATTTGAGGAGTAGGTTTATGGTGGAGGGAGTAGCTGCCAGGAGCAGATTGCGCCGAGTTAACAGTTCCTTCCAATCAGCGTATTGCAAGGCGAAGATAGCCCACAATAGGGGCGTGTAGACCACGCCTACGTAGGAAATATGACCCCACTTGAGTATTGCCGGGATAGTATTAAGGCCCAATTCCATGGAGTACCCGCCTGCCCAAAGGGAGGTCGCTAACATCAAAAGCGCGAAAGGACGCGCGGCAGGTGTATTATCCCGTTGCCGCCAACTATAAAGGGCGATTAACAAGGAGATCAACGAAGCAATTCTCAGGGCAGTGATATAGAGGTGTACTATTTGCATGATATTTCTCTATTTTTCAATGCTATTTCATAGAAAGGGGGGCGGGCAGTTACTGGAATGAGATTCCAGTTCTGGCTAAAATTTGTTTTATTATAGTGTAGTTATGGGTGATGACAAAATAAATTTCGATGATGTGGTTAGATTGCTGATTTGGTAAGGACGCTCCGCTGCAAAATTTTGTACCTGTGTTATCATAAGTAGCCGTAACCGGGTTACGGTAACTACCGTGACAATGGTATGATATTTCGTTAATCATTGGCTGTTGGAAAAATTAGGTTTAGGTTAACCAAGGAAGGTTAGATAACAGATGATGGATCAGAAACCAGAGGATAGCAAGAAAGAAATGGAATCACAGTTTGCAGCATTGCTTGAAGATGCTTTTCAGTACATGCGTCCACGAAATGGCGAGGTCTGCGAAGCAGTCATTCTTTCCATTGGAGAAAATGATATGTTAGTGGATTTGGATGGCAAGCGCGATGGCATCATTTCCCCGAAGGATTTAGACTACGTGGACAAGGATTACCTGGCGGGGTTATCGGTAGGCGATAAAGTCCCGGTGTTGGTAATGCGTGAATCGCGTCAACATGGGGGTGTTCAAGTTTCGCTAAACAAAGGTTTGGAGCAGCAAGATTGGTTGCAGGCCGCCAATCTGTTAGAGAGCGAAGGGGTCTTTGAGGCCGAGGTGATTGACGTCAATCGAGGAGGACTATTGGTGGAATTCGGGCGCTTACGTGGGTTTGTGCCCAATTCGCATCTGACGTCTGTGCCCTCCGGCTTGAAGCGGGAGCGTTTTGATGAGGCCAAGCAAGAGCTGCTGGGAGATGCTCTTGCGATGACGGTGATTGAGGTCAACCAGCACCGCCGCCGACTGATCCTCTCTGAGCGGGTGGCGAGCCGGCAGAAACGTGAATTGCTCTTGGACGAGCTGGCTGAGGGCGATATCCGCACGGGGACCGTGCGCAATGTGGTTGATTTTGGTGCCTTTGTTGATCTGGGTGGCGTGGATGGGCTAATCCACATCTCGGAGTTGGATTGGGATTACGTGGAACATCCTAGCAAAGTGTTGAGCGTGGGTGATGAGGTTGAGGTTTACGTGTTGAGCGTAGATCGTGAGCGCCAACGCATTGGCTTGAGCCGCAAGCGCGTGATCCCTGTGGAAACCGTGCAGGAGAACGCCGAGGTTGCGGAGGAGCCAGAACCGGTGGTAGAGGAGTCTGTCCTGGAGCAGGTTGAAGAAGTGGTAGCAGTAGAGACGGAAGTAACCGCAGCCGAGTAATCTGGTGGCGGTGATCTTTGAAGCCCCCTGAAATTTTCAGGGGGCTTTTTTTGTAGCTAGTGTTCTGTCAGCCCTGATTTGAGTGGTTGCCAGTAATGTTAGTTAGCTTGGCGGTTAAAACCGCGGCTACGGGTGCGAAGTCGGCCTACGCCGACTCTTTCGCTTTCTGGCTCTATCCAAAGCCGCCGCCGCCGCCACCCCCGCCACCG
>DUEJ01000013.1 GCA_011192175.1 Thermoflexia bacterium | reverse complement strand
TCGCTATTCTTAGAGGGTGTATGCTAAATGAATAAGCTCACACAGTCATGGCGCACTCCCCAGGGATGGGGAAGTGCTATACTACTAGGGTTGCTCGTTTGGCTCTGTTACCACTTTGCATTGCAACTCCCTTTTTTCCATGATGATCTTCCTATTATCTCCTGGCTGCAACAATATAGCTGGCGCGACATCTGGCTGGGGCATGAGAATAACTATTACCGGCCGCTCGCCTTCTCAGTTTACAAGTTGGGGTTACTACTGCCCCTGGGTGGACGCCAGGTTGTACTCCATGCGGTCAACCTCGTTATGCTCTGGCTGGGAGCGGTGCTCGTCCGGCAAATCGCGCTACACTGCGAGCATCACGCTGGACGCGCATTGTTAGCCGGCGCGCTCTTCGTCATTTTCCCTTTCTTCACCGAGAGCGTTCCCTGGATCACCGCGCTCTCTCATCCTTTGGTGGTGACGTTAACTCTTCTGAGCGCCTACGCAGCTTTGAAAGCCACGGCCACGGGACGTAGCGGCTACTGGGGAGTTAGTTTGCTGGCGACGGCCTTGGCGCCGTTGGCTCATGAGAGCGGCGCAGTCTGTGGCGTGATTGTGGGGGGATTGGTCATTATCCAGTCTGGGGTTAGTGCGGGGTGGCCCCGGCGCACGATATTTATTGTCTTCGGCGGTCTCTTGAATGTGGTAGCGGTGGTTGCCAGACAATCTATACTTGGCTCTCAAGCTCAACTTACCTGGCAAGGCCTCCCCGATTTGCCGCAGAACAGCATGTTTTTCCTACAAGGATTGCTCTATCCACTGGGGCCAATTTTTGACTGGTTGATCCAACAGTGGGGCTGGCACGATTTCACGCTCATAGGCTTGACCGGGTTGGGATGCGGGCTGGGATTGCTCTGGCTGGCGCGTCAAAGCCAGAGCTGGCGCTGGTTAGCCCGCGCTCTTTGGTGGTGGTTCTGGAGCGCGCTCCCGGCGGCGCTTTCGCTGCCTTATGGCGCTTTCTTCGTTGGGCCGCGCCTCTACACACTCGCGGCGGCCGGCACGGTCATGCTCTGGGCCGGGATTATAATTTTGATCGAGCAACAGATACACCAACAATGGTGGCGTCGTGTCGTCTGGCTCACGCTGGCCGGCACGCTGATTTGCCAGAATTTCATTTACTTGCGACATGAGCAACGTCTCTACACGTTACTAGATGATATCTATGCTGAAGTATTGAGTGCGGCTGCTGACAAGACCAATTCCCCGCTGGGCTTGGTCAATGTTCCTTCATCTCTGACTTGGGAAGATCGCACCTATCCGCTAGTCACAGATGGGATCGTCTTTGTCCCGGGTGCATATTCAAATATCGCGGAGTTTATTGAGGTCAATCTCGGTTGGCGCGAGGCAGAAGCGCTCAGCGTCCGCGCGCTCTATCAAGAGACGGACCCGTTCTGGTTGACTTTAGGCCCCTGGATGGAAGGTGCATCTCTGCGCCAATTTCTCGGCGCGCACCGCACCATCTGGTTAGGGCGTCATGCTGAGGGGGGGGGACGTTTTTGGCTGGATTACGTGGGGCAACTCACGCCGGGGAGCGAGGTTTCGGCGGACCCTCTGGTGCGTTTCGAAAATGGGCCGGCGCTGCTATCCGCCCAAGTGGAACGCGAGGCCGGGCCACGTTGGCGTATTGACTTGGAATGGTTAGCCGCCGGGCCGGTGGAGGCGACCGTCTTCTTGCATATCCGTGATGGAGAGCATAACTTTGTCACACAAGCCGATGGTGCCGCGCTAGGCGGCATATTACCGCTCTCTCTCTGGCAAGCCGGGGATTTAATTCACGATATCCGCTACGTGCTCCTCCCGCCGGAGACCGTTGGCTCCTGTACCGTGCAGGTGGGACTTTACCACGGGGAGCAGCGTTTTCCCGCGTTCCAGGGTGAGGAGCGTTGTCCCGACGATGCCGCCACGGTGGTGGAGTTCACCGAGCCTGGCGAATGAATTCGCGGCTACCGTTGCCAAGTCCACCTACGTGGACTAGCTGGCCTCTGTCATGCCGAGCTACGCATGGCGCATTCGCGCCCCTCGTTGGGCCAGAAAGAGAATTTGTTTCTTAGTAGCCAGCGGAGCGTTAGCGATGCGCCAGCGAGGAATCTACTACGTCTGCTGAGAGTATTAAAACGGAACCGGGAGATTCCTCGCTGGCGAGCTCCGCGCGTGGCGCATCGCTCTGGCGCGGAATGACAATCTGGTGATGGCGTGGCTGTCTACCGTCTACTGTAAAAGGAGAATCCATGGAACTGAAAGAATTACTCAAAATTTTCTGGCGTCGGTGGTGGTTGGTGCTCTTGCCGGTGCTTATCGTGGGGGGCTACGTGGGACTGACCTATCACCGCCCGGCCACGACTTATCAAGTGGTGTTGCGCTTCGCCGCCGGCACGGAACCGGCCGGGCTTTCGGTGGATTATGACCGCTATTATCCCTGGCTCACCTCGGAATACGTAGCTAATGGTCTGGCGGACGTGGCTGGCACGCGCGTCTTCGCTGAGGCGGTCGCCGCACGGCTGGCGCAGGCGGGGGTGGAAATCGGCGCGCCTGCGATCCAGGGCGCCATCGTCACCGATAACGCGCAATCCATCGCTGTATTTTACCTTACCTGGGATAATCCCCAACAGCTCGTTCAAATAGCCGCGGCCCTCACCGAGGAGCTCACGGCAGAGAGCGCGGTTTACTTCCCCCAATTGGCCGGTATCGGGACGCCCCTGCGGTGCTTGGATCCGCCAGAACCGCATCCGCTAATGCCCGCGTTGCGTACCCAACTGCTGGGGCCGGGATTGCGGCTCTTGTTGGCAGCCGGCGTGGGCTTGGGGCTGGCTTTGCTGGCCCATTACTGCGACCCTACCATCCACGAGCGGGCGGAAGTGGAGGCGCTGGGCGTGAAAATCCTCGGCGGTATCCCCAAAGTAAATTAGCTCACCAGTCTAAGAGTTTGATGCTACTAAAAAACAAGCTTTTCACCGCTAAGGCGCGAAGGCGCAAAGAATTAATGAAACTTAGCGTCTTGGTGTCTTTGCGGAGAGCTATTTTTTTACAGAGGGCACGGAGAAAAAAATCTGTGCAATCTGTGGATCAAGTTCCGCTTTGCCGCTAAGACGCCAAGAACTTTAGACTTTAGACTTACGACCTTAGACTTATTTTCAGAGGAGAAAAAAACATGCAATCCAAATTTGGTTACATTCCAGTCGCTACTTTTATGGGTAAAAGTCAAGTCGATCATCTGATGGCCGCTTACCTCTCCGCGCTGAGGAATCTGGGCGGGCAGCGGTGGGACAAAGAGCAGCTCCCTAACGCTGCTCCGCTCTGCTTTCTGGTCGTCACTGGCGGGACGGAGGAGCAGATTCTCACGCTTCGCGCGGAACGCGCTCAGAGCACGCCGGATGAACCGGTTTTCCTTATCGCGCATCCCGGCAACAACTCCCTGCCGGCCAGCTTGGAAGTATTAGCTCGCTTGCAGCAGGATGGCGCGCCCGGCCGGATTTTCTATCTGCGTGGCCCAGAGGATAGCGCGGGCCTCCAGCAGCTCGCTGGGGCTATCCACGATCTGGCTATCCGCCGCGTGCTGCGCGAGACCCGCCTTGGCCTCTTGGGTGTGCCTTCGGATTGGCTCGTCGCCAGCAGCCCCACCGCCGCCACCGTGCGCGCCAGTTGGGGACCAGAAGTTGTGCCGGTCTCCATGCGCGAGGTGACGGAGACGTTCCAGGCGGTGGCGGATGAGGAACTTGGCTCTTGGCGCGCGCAACTGGTGCAAAACGCCTCCGAGGTACTGGAACCTTCCGCCTCCGAGTTGAACGACGTGGTGCGCGTCTATGTCGCGTTGCGGAAGTTGGTGCAGCAGTACCAACTGGACGCGCTCACCTTGCGCTGTTTCGACCTGGTGTTGGGGCAGCAGACCACTGGCTGCTTTGCCCTCTCGCAGCTTTCTGATGAGGGCGTTATCGCCAGTTGCGAGGGTGACATGGTGAGCCTGATCGGCAAACTCTGGGCGTATCTGCTCTTGGGGGAGCTGCCCTGGATGGGGAACCCGGCCCAGATTGACGCGGCGGGGAACGCGCTCTGGTTAGCGCATTGCACCGTCCCCCGCCGGATGGTGGAGAGCTACCGGTTGCGCTCCCATTTTGAATCCGGGCTGGGCGTGGGCCTCCAGGGAGAGCTGCCCACTGGTCCCGTCACGCTCCTGCGCATTGGCGGAAAACAGCTAGAGCAGCTCTGGCTGGCTGAGGGCGAGCTCACGCAGACGGGCCGGGCCGAGAATCTCTGCCGCACGCAAGCCCAGATCCAGCTCACACGCGGCGCGGTCACGGATTTATTGCGGAAACCGTTGGGCAATCATCTGGTCTTGGTGCGCGGGCACCATGCTGACCATTTGCGCAGGAGTTGGCAAGCCATCATCGGCTAACCGCTGCGCTCGGAATGACAAGTCAACCCTGGTAGGCGCGCAGGGAGCTCATTGGCTGGCCCACCATACGGAAGGCGCGTCGCTCCGCCTCCCAGCGGATGCGGTCAATATCCAACGTGAGGAATTCGCCCCGGCGATAGAGCAACTGGCCGTCGCTCCAGACGTAGGCCACATCGCTGGGATGGGCCGTGTAGACGACGCCCGCCGCCAGATCGTGACGCGGAATCCAATGGGGGGCGGTGGTATCCAACAAGATCAAGTCGGCGGGACGGCCCGGAGCGAGCACGCCGCTTTCTGGGAATCCCAACGCGGCGGCGGGGAGTTGGGTTGCCAAGCGTAGTAGTTGCATGCGCGGCAGCGCTTCAGGATCAGCTAAGCGGCCCTTTTGGTATAACCCGGCGAGCCGCATCACCTCTAGCAGGTTCAGGTCGCTATTGGAGGCGGGGCCGTCGGTGCCGAGCGCCACTTGGACGCCCGCCTGGAGCAGCTCCACGAGCGGGGGCATGGGGAGCGCCAACTTCTGGTAGGTTTTGGGCGTGTGGACTACGTAGACGTTTTTCTTCGCCAGCAGGGCCACATCTGCCTCCGTCACCACGTTGCAATGCGCCACCACGGTAGGCTGGGGGAGGTCGAAGAGCCCCAAATCCGCCACGTGTGCTACGGGGGTCTGGCCGTACCGCTCCAACGAGTTGCGTTGCTGTTCCTCGGACTCGCTCAAGTGGAAGTGTGCGCCTACTCCTAGCCGGTGCGCTTCCTCTGCAAAACGGGCTAACACTGCTGGCGGATCCATGTAGGGTGAATGTGGCCCCATCGTGGTGTGGATGCGCCCATTGGCTGCGCCGTTCCAACGGGCGGCGAACGCTATCGTATCCGCGAACGTGGCTTGACCGACCTCTTTCTCCGCGCCGAGGCCAAAATGGCACCAAGCGAGGAGGGCCTTCATGCCACTCTCGGCGACCAGCCGCGCGGATTGTTCCATCCAGAAGTAGTGATCCGCGAAGCCGACGATGCCAGCCTGCAACATCTCCGCGGCCGCTAGGGCCGTGCCCCAGTAGACGTCCTCCTCTTCTAGCGCCGATTCCGCCACCCAGATCTTCTCGTTGAGCCACCGGTCAAAGGGGAGATCCTCGGCCCAGCCGCGCTCTAGGGTCATTGCGGCGTGGGTGTGCGCGTTGAAGAAGGCCGGCAAGGCGAGCATTTCATGGCCATCAATGATCTCATCGGGCGCAAACTCCGCCGGAACCGCGCCCACCGCTAAGATGGCGCTATCTTCCAAGGCGAGGGAGGCGGCCGGCAAGATATGGTTATTTTCATCCAAAGTTAGCACAGTTACGTCTTTGATCAGAGTACGCATAGAGTTCTCCTTATTAGGGTAGGGGGCAGGTGCGCTTATTGTAATTGAGAATTGGCGAGGGGCAATTGCAAGAGGCAGTAAACGGTAGATAGGAAACCGTAGACAGTGTGTCGTCCCGAGCAGCCGGCCTTGAGCGGAGCCGAACGGGGCACGCAGCGGAGTAGTCGAGGCCTCTCTCGTTTCCGCTCCGGGACTTCCAGAGATGCTAGAGATTCCTCGCTGGCGAGTTCCGCGCGGAGTGCGTCGCTCTGGCTCGGAATGACCAACGCGCACTCGCTTTTTCGCCTTCTCGCTTTCTCGTACTCTCGCTCTGAATCTATTCCTTGTCAGCTAATCGGCAACTGCTATAATTCCAAATGTTGATTTACTGAATTCTTCTAAACACGAGAAAGGGAAATTATGGAGTGTATCTACTGTGGTTCGTTTGAGACCCGGGTCATTGATACGCGCCACGATCCACGAGGGAATGTGCGTCGGCGTCGCGCGTGTCAGGATTGTCAACGCCGTTTCTCCACCATAGAGCGACCTTTGCTGACTGCACCGCAGGTCATCAAACGTGATAGCCGCCGCGAGAAGTTCTCTCGAGAGAAGATTATCGCGGGGTTGCGCATTGCTTGCGCCCATCGCCCTATTCCGCCCGAAGAGATCAAGCATATTGTGGAGCGCGTAGAATATAAAATTCAGAAACTCGGCACCCCAGAGATTGAAAGTCGCGTGATAGGGGATTTGGTGGTTGAGGAGCTGCAAGAACTTGATAAGGTGGCTTATTTGCGTTATGCGATTGTCTATCTCGAGTTAGACAGTTTGGAAAAGATCAACGAGGAGCTCAGACGGCTAAGATTGCAAGCCTTCAACCGGGAGTAAGGGCGGGAATGTTCAAAATAGAGGCCCTCTGCGCGCGCAGAGGGCCTGGTTTATTTGTGGCTAGGCCTATCTTTTAATGGCTCTTTAGGATTTCACAGGGTCAAGCCCCAAGCAACCGCGAATTAACGCGAAAAAGAATCAAAAACCAGTGCAATCTGTGTAATCGGTGGTGAACCACCCAAGCAAAGTCCCAGAGACCCGCTTCTAATCAATATCCGTGATAGAGAAAAATAGATTGCCGGCCGGCGCGCTAACCACCACTGTCTCGCCTACTTTTTTATCCAATAGCGCTCGCCCCAGGGGGGATTCGTTGGAGATTTTACCTTGCTGTGGATCGGCTTCAGTGGCGCCGACCAATTGATAAGTTTCAGCTATCTCTGTACCCTCTTCTTGAATGACTACCTGGCTCCCCAGATGTATCCGCCCATCCTTGCGGGTATTCTCTGCAATTAGTTGGGCGTGTTGAATTTTGTACTCCAATTCCCGGATGCGGCCTTCCAAAAAACCCTGCTCTTCTTTGGCGGTAATGTAGTCGGCGTTTTCGGAGAGGTCGCCCTGTTTGATAGCGAAGTGCAGACGTTTAGCCATCGCTGGACGTTTTTCTTTGGTCAGTGTGATTAATTCGGCCTTGAGTGTTGCTAATCCCGTGGCTGTTAAGTGTACTGGCGCTGGTTTTTGAGCAGCCATTGTTGTTACCTCCTCGTTTGCTTTCAACTGTAGCATTGTACCATGAACTAAGACGCCGACAATGATTTCTAAAGTTAGCGGAGCGGGTAGTTTAAGAGAGAGGGGACGCAGATTCATAGAGCTAGCTACCAAATTATTATTTTTAGGAGTTTCGCTCGCTAGGCAGCTAAACCGCGAATGGACGCTAATTTTAGTAGTTTTTGGCGTTCATGCGCGTGAATTAGCGGTTAGCAAGTGTCGTTAGCGAAAGTCCTAATTTTTAAGCTCTCGCTCTCTCTCAATAAAATCAAAGGGTATTTTTGGTATCATCTCTATATTTCGGGGCGGTTTTCACCACAGAGAGACGGAGGACCCTGAGATTTTATTTTTTTCCGTGCTAATCTGTGTAATCCGTGGTTAATTTTAACTCGACCCCGCAAATTCCCGAAGGGTCATTTTTTTCTCAGGGTTCTCGGTGTCTCCGGGGTGCGCATAATAGAAACGCAATGTTTCCCTTTATTTATTGAACAGATACACTTTTAGCTTGGAATTCGTTTCATTATCAAGTATAATGAAAATTAGAATTTTACTTACCTTCCCCGAAAGCCAGAGTGATTGTTCAGGTCGCCAAATTTGTGAGGGAAAAGAGAATGCCTCTATCTTCTACCCAACCGGCTATTGTCAATACGTCAACAGTGAGTGAAGTGGAGGCTGCGCGGTTGCTGCACTATCAGCCAGATTTACCTCAACGATTGTCTCATCTGCTCTCCACTGTCACTACTTATCTCCCCCACGGGTTGAGTCACGCGCTGATGGAAACTCCCTCTCTGAAGACCCTGGCGCTTCCGATAGAGGGGACTGTGATGTTCGCTGACGTGGATGGGTTTACCGCGATGACGGAACGTTTGTCGAAGCTCGCGGCGACGGAGGGTGCCGAGGAGTTGACGCGGTTGGTCAATCGGTTCCTCGCTATTTTGATTACGCATACGTTGCCCTACGGGGGCGACTTGCAGAAATTTGGCGGCGACGCGGGATTACTGCTCTTCACCGGAGAAGAACACGCTCTCCGCGCTACGTCCGCGGCGTTGGCCGTCCACCGGGCGGTAGATGAGCAGCTGGCAGAGGTTGAGACCTCGTTGGGCGCCTTCCCGCTACGCATCGCCACCGGTTTAGCCAGCGGGCGGATGGTGGGGATCGGCTTGGGCACGGCGGAAAACCGTAAATGGATGCTCACCGGGCCGCCCTTGACGGCTATGGGACTCGCTCAGGAGCGGGCGCCTTCTGGGGGCATTGTGGTTGATCGTTCGCTGCTCTTTTACTGCGGGGAGCAGGTAACTAGTATTCCTTTGACCGAGAGGTTATATCTGGTGGCCGCGGACCAAGAACTGCCGCTGGAGGAACAACTTTCCGAACTACCCCACCCGCCTGCTAAGCTGGCGGGGTTACCACTGGCGGCGTGGTTACTTGAGCGGTTAGACGCGCTCACGCCCTATCTGGACCCAGAGTTCTTGACGCGCATTATTACACTCTCCTCCCTGGAACATTTTGAGTTCTGGCATGAGCACCGGCAGGTAACTATTTTGATGTTGGGGATGGCTTCGTTGCCGGAGCTCACAGCTTATTGGAATCACCCTGCGGCGTTGCAGCGGCTGGTGGAGCGACCGAATGAGATCTTTGGGCGAGCGCGGGATTACATCCAACGATATGGCGGCGCGGTGAACAAGATCGGGATGGGGCCCCAAGGCCCCTACCTCATGGCCCTCTTTGGCGCGCCCCAGGCTCACGAGGATGATCCTTTGCGGGCTACCCTGGCCGCGTTGAGGATGCAGGAGCACTCCGAGGTTCCGCTCCGGGTGGGGATCAATAGCGGATTTGTCTTTGCCGGGGATGTGGGCACCGCTGAGCGGCGCGAGTACACGGTGATGGGCGATGCCGTCAATCTGGCCTATCGACTTAAATCCAGCTGTGAACCGGGCCAGGTCTGGTTGGGACCGCACACTGCGCGGCACCCGGCTATCCGTCAACGGATTAGTGGCGTAGTTGGGCCGCCCCAGCAGCTTAAAGGTAAGAGCCAGCCTGTCACCCCGTATATTGCGCAAGCAATGCGCTCGGCGACTGAGTGGACCGCGGTTGAGGGTTTGCCGCTCATCGGGCGGGCGGAGGAACTCGGAGAGTTGCAAGCCGCGCTAGCGCGGTGTGCGACCCGGACGCAGACGGAGATTGTCTTGTTGCATGGAGTCGCCGGCATGGGAAAAAGTCGGTTGGCTGCGGAACTATCGCGTTGGGCGCTGGGGCAGGGTTTCCAAGTCCACTCTGGGAGCGCGCCTTCTTATGGAATGCACTTGCCCCATGCGGCTTGGAAGGGGTTGCTCCTCTCGCTCTTGGGACTGGATGCGTTGCCCGTGGCTAAACAGCCAGCGGCATTACACCACCTCTTAGCCGCGTTGGGGTTGGATATCTGGGCTGCCTTGATAGCGCCCCTTATCGATCTAGAAGTGGTTCCTTCCCCAGAAGTGGCCTCGCTTTCCCCCGAATTGCGTGAGATGGAACGGTTAATAGTGCTCACGGCCCTCTTAGAGGCGGCGGCGAGTGTGCAACCCCAGCTACTTATCTTGGAAAATGTGCATTGGATGCCGCCAGCTTCCCGGCAGCTGTTGGCAGGCGTACTTGAGAATTTGCCAGCGGCCTCCTTCACATTAGTGCTTACCTACCGTGACGACGAGGAGTTTCTGAGCTCCTGGGAACCGCTGGAGCGGGCCACAGAGATTCCTCTACCGCCGCTTTCGCGGTTGGCGATGGCTAAATTAGCTGCGCAAGCTGCTGGCGGGACTCTCCCCCGCGAGATTAAACGGTGGATTGCTAAACGCGGCGCCGGCACGCCACTTTTTGCGATCGAATCGATAGAGGTGCTCAAGATGGCCGGTATCCTCCAACTCCAGCGGGGGGAATGGGAGTTGACGCAATCCCTGGATGAGGCCCCGCTCCCTGAGACTGCCTACGGCCTCATCCAGAGCCGCATCGACCGGCTGGAGCCGCCTAGCCGGCACTTGCTCCGCTCAGCGACGGTGGTGGGCGAGCAGATGACGGTCCCGATGTTAGTGGCCGGATATGGAGAGGAGCCACAGCCGGTCGTCAGGCGCCGGTTGCCTACGCTCAACCCTTTTGGACTGGTGTATGGGGATCAGGCCGAGGAGACGCTCTTCTTCCAACAACCATTGACCCGGGAGGTGGCCTATCATGGCTTGCCCTACCGCATCCGGCGGCTGGTCCACAGTCGCTTGAGCGGCTACCTGGATGACGCGCGGGCTGCGGCCACCTCTAACTGGTTGACTCTGTTAGCCTTCCATTCCTTTGAGGGGCAGTGCTGGGAGGTGGCCGTGCGCGCTAACTTAGATTTGGGAAAGCACGCGCTGGATAATTACTTGACGGAGCAAGCGGCCGAGGCGTTTGGGCAGGCGTTGCAAGCCATCGAAGCGGGGCAGTTGCAAGAGGCCGAGGAATGTTTTGAAGTGCATCATCTGTTGGGAGAGACGCTGACGATTATAGGGGACTACGATCGAGCACTCGAACACTTTGAAGAAGCACGCGGGATGCTTCCTTCTAAACCCACTAAATTGGAAGCAATCAGGCAGCTAGCTCATCTGGAATACCGTGTCGCTACGGTGCTAGAGACTCAGGGACATTATGCGCTGGCGTTTGAGGCGGTCAAGCGCGGACTAGATTTGCCAGAGGTTAAGCAGACATTAGAAGGTGCGCAACTTTATTTGATAGGGGCAGGGCTTTTTCAACGTCAAGGAGAACATCAGTTAGAAGAAGAGTGGTGTAGTCGTAGTGCTAAACTAGCACAATCTTTCCAGGGAGTAGAAGCTGAAAAAATTCAAGCTCGTAGTTTTTATATGCGAGCATATCTATCTGCTCAGCAAGGGGATCCACAAAGAGCATTGAAACTGGGCAAAAAGAGTCTTGAGATTTACCAAAGGCTTCAGGATATTCTAGGGGAGATGAATACTCGCAATAACCTTTTGCTGATTAATATGAAGCTGGGACATTGGCAAGCTGCTACGCGCCATGGTGAATATGCGCTAGCTCTGGCTAGGCGAATTCATGATTCGGAAGGGGAAGCTAAATTAACTGCCAATTTAGGAGAATTGTATCGTTACCAGGGGCGCTTAAAAGAGGCCCGGCAAGCTTACGAGACGACATTGGCTATCACGCAAAGGTTGGGGATCAAATACGGCGAAGCTTTAATGGAAAATAATCTAGCTGCCACGGCTATCCAGGAAGGTAAGTGGCAGGAAGCCGCCCAACGATTGAGAGAAGCCGAGTCAATTTTGCAACAACTAGGCTCCAAAGGGGCACTTTCAGAAATCTATCGCCATCGTGCGGAGCTTCATATTGGTCAACAAGAAAATCAAAGGGCATTGACGTGGGGAAAAAAATCATTAGCCTGTGCTGAAGAGCAAGGTCTGGAGGAGGGGATAGGGTATGCGCATCTTATGATAGCTAAAGTATATCTCTCACTAGAAAAACGGGCGGCAGCTGATAACCATCTAGCGCAAGCCGCTGGCGTGTTACAAAAGATTCAAGATCTTTATGGAATGGCTCAAATTTTAGTAACTCAAGCTGAATATCATCGTCAATATGATACCCTTCAACAGGCTAACTCTAAATTGCGTGAGGCGCTGGTTCAATTTGAGATGTTAGGGGCAACCAGAGATATTCAAATGGCTCAAAGGTTAGCGCAACACTGGGAGATAGAGTTGGAGAGCGCTCCCTCCGCACCAAATTGCCCCTAGTGCGCTCTAGGTTACGTGTTCCGTAAATTTTCTCCAAACGGAACACGCAATACGCAACCAGAAATTCAACATCAATCTAGTTGGTTTAACAGGAGGATAACATGAAAAAGAAGAAGGCGTTAGGGCTTACTTTAGGTACCATCGGATGGTTATGCTTCACGTTCTTCATCTTTGTTGGTTCCTCGGTCAGTGTTGCCGGGGAAACTCTCCCCCCAGATGGCGGGATAATGACCTCCTTCGTTCCCCCCGCATATCCAGGCAATTGTAACATCCCTTACTTCTCTGTGGAAGAGGACAATTTGCCCACCACGATTCATGTCATGAGCTTACTGGAACAACCGGAGATCATCACGGTTTATTTGTGGGATATTCATGGAGGGACGTTGGAAGAACCACGGGCTACTTTCACCCATACTTTACCGGGGAAGGGCAGTATTATTCTTACTCCGGAACTGCTAAGGGATGTGCTGCCTGATGATATTTTGACCGGCACCGCTTACATTCGCGCGGGTACTGGGACTGAGATGCCCATTGTCTGTCTGGTTAAAAGTGCTCCGTGGGACGAAAATCTGGCTGCCAATTACCTGATGGCTTATACCCCCTCTTTGCCAGACATGAGTATAGTATTCCCCTGGCTGGGCGTCGTATCTGGGAATCTGCGGCCACGTATTTATCTGCACAACGTTGACGCTAGCCCCATCTCCGTCAATACGGCGTTATACGTAGAGGGAGTGCCGGTGGACGTGCAATATCTGGAACTGGCATCCCATGAGACCATTGTTATAGATCCGGCTAACCATGGTTTAGCAGAAGATGAGGTAGGTTTTTTTAAGGCCTCCAGTGAAATGTATCAACTGACCGGCTATCTGGCCTTAGTTGATGAAAACGGGGTACCGGTAGAAGCTTGGCCGGCACAATCTGCCACAACTTCCGCTGCCACAACTTTCCCTGCTACAACCTCTTCTGCTACTACTGTGGCGCCCCGTATTCGCAACCAGATAGATAAGCCCATCAGCCAGATTTGGCTGACGCAGCCCCTGGTTGAGACGGCAGAGACGATTACTATTACCCATTACCGTAGCAGCACCGGGGGAGTAATTGGCGCCGATACTGTGGGGTTGTTTCCTCTTAAACCGCAATCCATCTGGCCGGGGGGAGATGTGCTCTGGAGCGGCGCTACTATTTCTTATACCATGACTACGGTCTCTCATTTGGGGGTGGTCTTGGATGATCACCGCGAGGATACCACGCGACCAGGAGATTTAGATGGTTATCCTATCTTTACAGGCGCCGAGGGGGTGTTCTTTCACTTACCTGCTATTCATCGCTATCCCGGTCGCACTACCAGCTACTGGGTTCACAATCCCAATGAGGTTCCGGTAACAGCTACCCTCAAAATTTATGATGAGCTGGGAGGGCCGGTTTTGGAAAGGCAGCGGGTACTTGCTCCTCATAGTAGCCTTAATTGGGATCAGCAGGAGATGCCCAGCCTGGGAGTGAATTTTGATGGAGCCGGTACGCTTGAGGTTCACGATGCTGCTTGGGACTTCGGTGGGTTGGTCGTGGGTCATGAAGAAACCGTAGCTGCGGGGTACGAGCCGGCGGAGGATGAGTACGAACCTAACGACACTCCCGATATGGCCGCGTTCCTAGAAATTCCTACCACTATCACCGCCACGATCGGTTGGCCTAAAGATGCTGATTGGTACTCGTTTGAAATTACAACGCCCTCGGCGTTAACGGTGACGCTCTCAAATCTACCAGAAGATTACGATTTGGTGATATTGCCAGATCCTTCATTACTTCCCCCCTTACCTCTAGGGCAGAACCTGGGAGGACTGGATGATAATTCTCAAACCACTAGTGGAGGTTCTGTAGAAGGCACTGCCGGCTGGTCGTCCATTGCTGGTTGGTCGTCTATTGCTGGTTGGTCGTCTATTGCTGGTTGGTCGTCCATTGCGGGTTGGTCATCCATTGCCGGTTGGTCATCCATTGCGGGCTGGTCGTCTATCTCGGCCAATCCCCAAAACCAGATGGAGCAGATATACCGCGAGATCGACAGACCGGGGCGTTACTATGCGCTTGTCCTTAGCTCCGACGCCGAGACCTACTCCGCCGCACCCTATACCTTAGATGTAGATCTCTCCCCGCTCCCCGGCGACTACTGCACCTGGGCGCCTCAATATCCCGCCGACCCGGCTCCGCCACATTACACGAATTACACTTTCCCTGAAACCCTCATTCTCTACAACCCCACGCGGCTGGCGCAAACCTACGGGATCACAGTAGTTAACGTGTTAACGCCCGTGCTGCGCGGTTTAGCCGATGATGCGACGGTCAAAGGTTTCTTGGCCCCGGTTGAAATTGCTCCTGACGTTGCGGCTGCATACACCGCCTGGAATGCTAACTACTGTTCTCCGCAGCTGGCGAACAATGTCGTAGAAGCCATTCGGACCCACGTCATCTCCCCCACATTAAATAATTCCGCGTTCTCGCGGATGAAATATGTGGTCGTCATTGGAGATGATAGCCAGATACCTTTCTATCGCCAACTGGATCTGGCCGCTATCGCCAACGAGCGCGAGTTTACGCCTAATTCTGCAACGAAACCCGGCGCCATGCACGCGGCGACGGCGGGCGGCTTCTATCTCACCGATGACGCTTACGGCACCCCGCCTGGGGCTGAGTTGGGCTGGCGCGGACGTTACTTCTGGCGACCGCTCCTGGCTACGGGTCGTTTGGTGGAGAGTCCCGCTGAGATCAGCGGCATGATTGAGCAATATCTCGATGAACAAGTGTTGGAGTCACAACATACTTTAGTCACCGGCTATGATTTCTTCGGCGATGCGGCCACTCTGATCGCAGCCGAGTTGACCGCGATGCACACGCTACCCCCCAGCGCGTTGATCAGCGAATCTTGGACCGCTGCCGATCTGCGCCACGCCTGGACGGATGATCCCAGCGGCAATGCCCCCGATCTGGCCTCCATCAACGCGCACGCCGAGCACTGGCGCATACAACCGGCCGATCCCACGGATACTTTCTACAACACTGACATTGTCAGCGCCACGGCTTCTCTCGCCGGTACTGTGTGCTGGTCGCTAGGTTGTCACGCGGGTTACAGCGTGCCAGATCAGGAAGCCGCCTTGGCCCAGAGCATCCCCGACTTCCCCCAAGCTCTGGCGCAAAAAGCCGCTACTTGGATCGCCAACACCGGCTACGGCTACGGCACCGATGAAGGTATCGCCGGCTCCGAGCGGCTGATGTTGCTCTTCACGCAAGCGTTGGGCGAAGGGGGAAGTATCGCCGCCACGGCGGCCCACGAGCTATTGGACGATGACGATGAAACCGATGCCGCTGTCGGTGAGGCGCTGCGCCTGGCTAAAGTGCGCTACCTGCAAAGCTTGCCCGCCGGCGGACTGACGCCTTACGATGCCAAATCTATCATGGAATCCACGCTCTACGGGCTGCCGATGTACCGGGTGGATACACCTACCTCACTCCCCCTGCGACAGACCGCCCTCGCCCCGAATTTCCATACGCAAGCAGAGCTTCAAGAGCTAGCATTGATTACCGATACGCGATCTCTGATTCCAGATCTACAAGAATATAGCGGCGCAACTGGCGATTATTACGCCGTCGGGCCTCCCACCAACGCGCAGGGCGCCGTCGGGCGTCCGCTCTTGCCCGTGGCCGCTTACTCCGTCCCGTCATACACCCTGCGACTGCCGCACGGCGCGCTACTCCTCACCGCGACACTCTCCTCTACCCTGGACTTCAACCCGGTCATCGTCCGGCCCATTACCAAGACGGCGCAACCTGAACCGGCGCTCAACCCGGCTCTGGGTTGGCTCCCCGCGCGGCCCTTCTTCATCAACCGCGCCGGTGAGACGCCGCAGTTGGTCGCCACTTTCGCGCTCTTCAACGCGCGCACCAGCGAATTACGGCTTATTACTGAGGCTACGCTCAATATCTACCAGGCCTGGCGTACTAACGATGATTATAACCCGCCGTCGATTCTCTCCGCTGAGATGCATACTTTCGCTGGAGGAACTTCGGTTGCGGCTGAGGTTTTCGATAATGAGGGCGAGGCCGTTGCTGTCTACGCTACTTTTGTCGGCGCCGCCCAAATTTGGAGCGTACCCTTGAAGCGAGATTTGGAGGATGTGAACGGAGAACGGTGGATCGGCACGGTTCCAGCCATTGGACGCGACACCGGCTACTTCATCCAGGCCGTGGACGAGGCCGGTAACGTCAGCTTGGCGCGGGGCAAAGGCGAATACCTGCAAGCTACCCGCTATGAGCTCTATCTACCGTTGCTCTTCAGAGAATGAAACTTGAGTTTACCCAAGTATTTCACCGCTAAGGCGCAAAGGCGCGAAGAATTGCAAATTCTTAGCGTCCTGGCGGCTTAGCGGTGAGCGATTTTTCTTTAGAGGAATCAAAATGCTAATTTGTGTCCTACTAGTTAGCCTCAGTTGCACACCGACTGAATTATGCTACCCTACGTAAAATCCAGTCCCACAAGGGGATCTATGAATAACGAGGAATTTTGGTTCAGATTTCGCGGTGCGCGAGGAGGATACCCTACCCCGGGTCCCGCTACTCTTAAATATGGCGGCAACACCACTTGCCTAGAAATACATGCCGGCCCGCACCTGATCATCATTGATGCTGGTAGCGGCATCATTGGATTGGGGCAGGAGATGCTGGCTGCCCTGAGGACCAGGGGACAGTTGATTCGGGCCACATTACTCTTGACCCATGTCCACAACGACCACATCCAAGGGTTGCCGCTCTTCGGCCCGGCTCTGGCGGCCGGTAGCCAGCTGCATATCTTCGGGCCGAAGCCGCTCACTGACGAAAATCTGCGCGATACGTTAAAGCGGATCATGCGCCCGCCTTTTTCTCCCATTGGGCAGCACGACTTATTAAGCCGGCGTACTTTTGCCCATCTCCGGCAGGGCGACCGGATTATTTTGGAAGACCCTGCCGCGCCACCCCAATATCTGACGGTCCACGATGATTGTCCCCCGCGCACACCGCATACGCTGCTCATTCAGACACACCATAGCTACAGTCATCCGCAGAACGGGGTCTTGGTTTTTCGGATTACCTATCGGGAGCGGAGCTTAGTCTTTGCCACCGATGTGGAAGGCTACGTGGGCGGCGACCAGCGGCTGATCAAATTCTCCCAGGGGGCGGACGTACTGATCCACGATGCGGAATATGATGAGGATGAATATGCTGGAAAACCGCTGGTTAAGCAAGGTTGGGGGCATAGTACCTGGCGCATGGCGACGGAGGTGGCTCAAGCATCCCAGGTCAAACGCTTGTTTCTCACCCATCATAGCCCACAGCATGATGATGCCTATTTAGAGCAGCTGGTAGCCAAAGCGCAAAAAGTGTTTGCCCCTACCTACCTGGCTCAAGAAGGCGTGAAAGTTTCCCTGACCGCCTTATAGGACGTAGATGAGTGCTGATTTTCTATTTTATCTGCGGAAATCTGCGTTCACTCCTGAATTTTGCAGGGCGGCGGGGTAGTAACTTTATTTTTTCTCAGTGTTCTCGGTGTCTCCGTGGTGAACTATGGTGAACTATCTTTTTTCAATTGATATCAAGGAGGAAATTATTTATGGCAGATCTAACCACCAAACTTTTAGGATTTACGTTGGAACACCCCATCATGCCAGCGGCCGGGCCGCCGGTGCGTAATGCGGCAGCGCTATTGGCTTGCGCCGCCGGTGGCGCGTCCGCGCTGGTCACTAAGACTATCTCGGTGCGCGCGGCCGCCGTGCCCGCGCCTAATATGGCGGATTTCAAGACCTACTTCCTCAACACCGAACTCTGGTCGGAACTCTCGCCGGAGCAATGGCTGGAGGAAGAATACGCCAAAACGCAAAGTGCAGGGCTGCCCATGATTATTGGATTGGGTTACACGGCGGAGGATATCGCGGAGCTGGCCCCTAAAGTTGCGCCCTTCGCCGATGCTATCGAATTGAGCACGCATTACATCAGCGATGACCCGGAACCCATGCAAGCTGCCGTGCGTGCCGCCATAGAGGGCGCGGGCGTGCCCGTCCTGGTCAAGATGAGCCCCTTCCGGGAACCGCAGCGGGCAGCGTTAGCTGCTCAGGAGGCGGGCGCCGCCGGGATCGTGGCCGTCAACTCCTTTGGCCCGGCCTTCGGCGTTGATATTGCAAATGGCGGGCGTCCGTGGATGGGCGGCCAGGGCTACGGCTGGATGTCCGGCCCTGCGCTCAAACCTATTGGATTGCGCATGGTTTATGATATCGCGCGCGTCGTGGATATTCCCATCATCGGCGTAGGCGGCATCAGCACCGGCGCCGACGTGGTTGAATACCTGATGGTTGGCGCAACCGCCGTGCAAATTTGCACGGCCGCCATCACCAAAGGCCCGCAGATCTTCGGCAAAGTCGCCCGGCAACTTGACCGGTGGCTGGACAAACATGGTTACGCCAGCGTCGCGGAGATCCAGGGCTTGACGTTGCAGCAAGGCATCCCGCAGATGACCGCACCGCCCACCTTGATCCCGGAAAAGTGCGTGGGCTGCGGCTTGTGCGTCACCAGCTGCGTCTATGACGCGCTCTATCTGGTGGAGAAGAAGATCCGCATCCACGCGGAGAACTGTGAGAAGTGCGGTCTCTGTCTGAGCCGCTGTCCGACCGGCGCGCTACAATTTGTCAACTAATAACAGATTTGCCTTGTCAAAAAAGGGCTACGGGCAGAACATCGCCCGTAGCCCTTTGGCTTTTGAGCAACGCTCGTGCCCGGGGCTGAAGACTGCGGGCTACGGTGCCAAAGTCCTCGCAAGGAGGCTGGGCCGCCGCAGTCGCCGCGCTTTCCCCAGCGCGCTGGGGGGCCGCGAAAAGGATTTCGCGGCTATATTCCCTGCCCAGACGTACCTGAAGGTGTGAGGAGTCAGGACGACACACTAATCCCCAATCCTCTCATCACTCTCCACATATTCCACCACGGTGCGCCGCTGGAAACGCCCTAGCGCCTGGCGCAGTGGTTCCCCCAGCAACCCCAAGAGCGTCGCGTTGCCGGCCGCTCGCAGTAGATCCCACCAGAGCGAGGTGGTAATGTAGAAGGCGAAGTAACGGCGCGCTATCTCCCCCGGGGCTAATTCCGCGGGCCAGTCATTGCCCGGCCCGGCGATGAAGGGCCAGAAGTAGAGGTTGAGCAGGAACCCGAAGAGCAGCCCGCAGAATATCCCATAGCTAGCCAGAAGTAGCCGTCGGTAACCGTTTTGCACTGGATGCGGCAACCAACCGGCTCCCAGCCCCACCCAGCCGGCGGCCGTCATCTGGTAAGGGAGCCACGGGCCAAGCCCCCCGGTGACCAGGGCTGAGGCGAGGAGCGAGAGCGCACCGAAAAGAAAGCCGAACCGTCCTCCGAAAAGATAGCCGCCTAAGATAATGAGGAGGAAAATCGGGGAGATGCCGCCGGGTAAGATTATGAGCGTCGTCTCTGCCAGTCGCAACGCCGCGTTGACGGCGGCTAGCACACCCATCAAGGCCACCGTCCGAGCGTCCAACTCGCGCGCGGTCAGATCGCTGATGACCACCAGTAGACAGAGCGTGGTCAGGAGGAAGAAGAGGAGCGGCGCGGGCTGCGTGGCGGCGGGGAGGACAAAGGGATAAAAAAAGCCTACCAGGCCCAGCAAATTGGCTAACCCGAAGATGAGTGGGGACATCTCTCTGGCTCTTTAGGATTTCGCATGGTTGAGCTCCAACTAACCACAGATTTCACGAATTAGCACGGAAAAAAGTAAAGAATCAGTATAATCTGGGGTGAAAAATTTACGTCGCGCGGTACTCACCACGCCAAGTTCCAGAGACTCATCTTTCTTAACGCTTTCCCAGACAGCTAACTGCTTTTGAAGAATAGAGCTACGTTTTCGATGTGGAAAGTCTGCGGGAAGAGATCCACCGGTTGCACCCAGGCGAGCGCGTAGCCCTGGCCTACCAGGCGCCGGGCATCGCGAGCGAGTGTGGCAGGATCGCAGGAGACGTAGGCTATGCGCGTTGGTGAGAGGGCAACCAGTGCATCCAACGCCTCGGTATCCAGCCCGGTGCGCGGCGGATCTAAGACCGCCGCATCCACTGCGCCTTCCACCTGCTGGAGGGCCTGCGCCACCGGGCCTTCCAACAGTGTGACGTTTTCCGCATCGGCTAGATTGTAGATGGCATCGGCCACCGCATCGCGGTTAAGCTCTATGCCGGTGACGAGGCTCGCTTTCTTAGCCAAAAAGGCGGTGAAGAGGCCCACGCCACAATAAGCATCCACGACTTTCTCATCAGATTGGATATCCAGCGCGTCCAGTACCAGCTCAATCAGTCTGCCCGCTTGCCCTGAGTTCACCTGATAGAAGCTGGTCGCAGAGATGCGAAACTCGCGTCCCTTGACGACTTCTCTGATGTAATCCAACCCAACCAGCGGGGTAGGGGTGGTATCGTGGCGCACCTGCACGATGGAGAGCGGGAAGTCAACGTGGAGTGAGGGCGGTTCCTCATCGTAGGTTTGGAGGATGACCATCAGGTCGCCGGTCGCGGTCCCCACCCGTAATTCCAGCCGCTCAATATTCGGTTTGGTCATATCCAGCGAGTGGTAGAGTTCAGCCAGGAGCGGGTGTAACACGGGACAAGTAGTGATGGGGAGCACCTTATGGCTACCGGCGATTAGAAAACCGGGATCTCCTCCGGCCGTGGTGCGGAAGAGGGCGTGGTTGCGGTACTCCCAGCCGTTCGCATCCGGGATAGGCTCCAGGATGGGCGGCTTTTCAAATTTGCCGATGCGCTGCAACTGATCTTTCACAATCAGGCCCTTGAGCTGCACCTGGGCAGAGTAGGCGATATGTTGGAGTTGGCAGCCGCCGCACCCCTGGGGGCCAAAATGGGGACAGGCCGGGGTGACGCGCACGGGAGACGGTTCCAACACCTCCACGAGCCCCGCGCGCGCATAATGTTTATGTTCTTCTACAATTTCAGCGCGAATCCGCTCGCCGGGTATCGCATAGGGGATAAAAACGGCTTTGCCAGCGTGACGGCCAATCGCGTCACCGCCGTGTCCCATCGCAAATGGGGTGACTTCAAATAAATTGTTCAAGGCAGCTCTCCTCGGGGGCTTCTCAGTTTGTTGAGCGCCATTATACCGGTAGTTGAGCAGTTGGACAGGAGACGGGAGACGGGACATAGGGGTTTCCGCTCACTCGCTTTCTCGCCTTATCGCTCACTCGCCCTTTCGCCTTCTCACAAAAGTTGTCAAAAGATTGGGCTATGGTATACTGCGCGAGTTGTTAGATATATTGTTTCTGACGAATTTGGCAGTCTTTTAAGAAAAGGAGTTTTTGGCAGTGCTAACGAAGAAGGATAAAGTAGAGATCATTGAAGAGTTTGCACGCACGCCCAACGACACCGGTTCGCCGGAGGTTCAAGTTGCTTTGTTGACGCATCGCATTCGTGCTTTGACGGAACATCTAAAAATTCACAAGCATGACGAACATTGCCGGCACGGTTTGTTGAATATGGTCGGGCACCGGCGTCGGCATTTGGCTTATCTAAAGAAGATAAGTCCAGAACGTTACCGTGAGTTGATCGGGCGGCTAGGGTTGCGTAAATAGTTTTTTGGGTGGCTTTGAGTTAGTCCAGCGAGTAGATGTGAACTAGTTCGCATCTACTCGCTTTTTCTAGCTCTCTTAATGTGTTATGACTTGGAGAGACCAAAGTTCTTTTCTAGTCTGTTTATTTAGCTCCCGTCGCGTTAAAACGGATTGGAGAGAGAGATTGGGGAGTGGGGTGCAGTTGGTTGCACAGCAGTTCCCAGTTTCTAGTCTCCTTTTTTGAGTTGCGTAGGTGGGTAGGAGGATATTTTTAATGGCACAAGAACGAAAATTTACATTTAAGTTGGGTGAGGATATTATCACCCTCTCAACCGGCAAATTGGCCGGTCAGGCCGGCGGCGCAGTAGTGGTCTCCTCTGGCGATACGGTGATGTTAGTCACGGCTACGATGGCGAAAAAAGCGCGAGCAGGGATTGACTTCTTCCCGTTGACGGTAGATTTGGAAGAGCGGCTTTATGCCGCCGGCCGGATTCCAGGCTCATTCTTCCGCCGTGAGGGGCGGCCTTCCGAGCAGGCGATTCTGCTGGATCGGGTTATTGACCGCCCCCTGCGCCCACTCTTTCCCAAAGACATGCGGAACGCGGTGCAGATTATTTTGCTGCCCCTCTCCCTGGGGAAAGAGCAACTCCTCAGCGCGCTGGGTTTGATTGGGGCCTCGGCGGCGCTGACGATCTCTGATGTTCCTTTCGACGGGCCGATAGCCGCAGTGCGCATTGGCTCTATTGATGAGGAACTGATTATCAATCCGACCATCTCACAGCTGAAAGAGAGTACGTTGGATCTGTTGGTGGCCGGCAGTGAAGAGGCCATTATCATGGTAGAAGCGGGCGCCCAGGAAATCGACGAAGAGACAATGTTGGACGCGCTAGAATTGGCTCATAAATCTATTCAGGACGCTATTCGTGTGCAACATGAGATGCGTGAGGCAGTAGGTAAACCTAAACGATTGGATTATCCTTCTTTTGCTCTGCCGGCGGGATTGGTTGAGCGCGTGCGCGAGCTCACGTGGGATTGTCTTAACGAGGCGGTTGAGAAGACCACTGATCGGGATGAGCGGTCAGAAATTTTCGAGGCCGTGGAGAAGGAATTGCGAGAAAGGCTGGCTCAAGAAGAACAAGCGGTTGCTTGGAGTGACAAACAAATTGATGAGGCTTTCCATGATGTGATGAAAGCGGTAATCCGGGAGCGTATCTTGGAGACGGGTATTCGTCCGGATGGACGCGATCCGCGCACCATTCGTGAACTAACAGCGGAGGTAGATTTGGTACCGCGTCCGCACGGCTCGGGGCTTTTCTCCCGGGGCTTGACGCAAGTTTTGAGTCTGACGACCTTGGGGATGCCGAGTGAGGAACAGCGGTTGGATGATCTTTTCCCGGGAGAGACTAAACGTTACATCCACCACTATAACTTCCCGCCGTACTCCACCGGCGAGACCTGGTTCCTGCGCGGTCCCAAACGCCGCGAGATTGGGCACGGAGCGCTGGCCGCACGGGCCTTGGAGCCCTTGCTCCCTTCAACAGAGGAGTTCCCGTACACCATTCGCGTGGTAAGCGAGTCCCTCTCTTCTAATGGTAGTACTTCCATGGCTTCGGTGTGTGGCAGCACGCTTTCTTTGATGGATGCGGGGGTGCCGCTCAAGGCGCCTGTGGGCGGCATCGCCATGGGCTTGGTCTCTGATGGTGAGCGTTATCGTGTGCTCACGGATATTCAGGGGGTGGAGGATCATTTGGGTGATATGGA
Organism: Thermoflexia bacterium; assembly: GCA_011192175.1. Classification (GTDB taxonomy): domain Bacteria; phylum Chloroflexota; class Anaerolineae; order B4-G1; family SLSP01; genus G713. The sequence continues at coordinate 25,729 of DUEJ01000013.1, read as the reverse complement.
CTTCAAAGTCACCGGCACACGTGAGGGCATTACTGCCTTGCAGATGGATATCAAAATCAAGGGTGTGACCCGGCAGATTTTGAGTGAGGCGTTGGAGCAGGCGCGCATAGCGCGCCTGCAGGTCTTGGATGTGATTAAGGGCGCTATCGCTGCCCCGCGTCCGGAATTGCCAGAGAATGCTCCTAAGATGGTGACCTTGAAGATTGATCCGGAAAAGATCGGCAAGTTGATTGGCCCCGGTGGCAAAACCATCCGCGCGATTCAGGAAAAATATGAAGTCAATGTGGATGTCGAAGATGATGGCACAGTCTTTATCGCGGCTGAAAGTGGTCGTGGCGCCGAGGAGGCGTTGGTTTACGTCAATTTTATCATGGAGACGCCGCAAGAGGGGAAAATTTACACTGGTAAAGTAGCGCGCATCGTTGATTTCGGTGCGTTTGTGGAGATTTTACCGGGGACGGATGGCCTGGTTCACATTTCTCAACTCTCAGACAAACATATTCCGAGTGTGGAAGCTGTAGTTAGCGTGGGCGATGAGATTTTGGTAATGGTGACAGGCATTCGCCGCGATGGCAAGATCCGTCTCTCGCGTCAAGCGGTATTGGAAGGGTGGACATTGGAGGAAGCTCGGTCGCATGATCGCCCGAAGACCTCCTCGCGTGCTCCTCGCCGTCGCTAAATTGGAGGAGGTTAGGTGATGAGTGAAGCTAAGTATAAAGTTTTAGCCGAAACTGAAGTATCCGAGGTTTTTGTCACTGAGGATGAAGAGGGACAGGTGCTCTACCATCTAGAGCTGGGTAACATCACTGTGCATCTTTTACCAGAAGATTGGGAAGATTTCCTGGAGTTGATGACGCAGGTAATGCAGTAATCAGGCAGATTTAACTATCAAACGCGAGGGCGCCAGCCCTCGCGTTTTTTGTAGCTAGCAGAGCTAGCCGGGCGACTGATCATCTGACCTTTCGCTCACTCGCTTATTCGCTCACCCGTTTTCTCGCTCACTCGCTTATTCGCTCACCTGTTTTCTCGCTCACTCGCTTACCTATGCTATAATGAAATTGGAGTAGCTAGAGCAAATTTTGTAAAGACCTTTGAGGTTTCCCCATGGATAGGATGGCAAATAACTTAGAACTGTTCGCACGCCCTGCGCGGGAGGTGTTGTACTACGCGCAAGGTGAGGCAGTGCGGATGCGCCATGCCACGGTCGGGCCGGAACATCTCTTGCTGGGTCTCTTGCTGGAGAGTGAAGGTCTGGCTGGTCGTCTCTTGCGGGATTTAGGTATGCAGCCGCAACAGGTACAGCAGATGGTAGAGCGTCTCTCTGGCGCGGCGCCGCTGCACGGACAGGTACCCTCCTCGCGTGAAAGTACCACCCTGGTGTTGACCATGGCTATTGAAGAGTCAAAGCATTACCATAGTGCGATAGTGAATACTGAACATCTCTTGCTGGCATTGTTGCGTCAGCAAGAGGGCTTGCTCTTAGCCGTGCTGGCAAGATCCCAGCTCTCCACAGATACGGTCAAGCGGCGTATTTTGCAACTGATACCAGCGAGACCGCCAGAGAAGCAGCGTCAAAAAGTCGGCGCGCGGCGCCAACGTAAACGCCCGGCATCTAAATCGTTGTTGGACAAGCTGACGATTGATCTGACGGCGCTGGCGCGCAAAGACGAGCTGGATCTGGTCATCGGGCGGCAGAGCGAGATTGAGCGGGTGATCCAGATATTGGCGCGGCGCACCAAAAACAACCCGGCTTTGATAGGTGAACCGGGAGTTGGTAAAACGGCAATTGTGGAAGGGTTGGCGCAACGCATCGTCGGCGGCGGCGTGCCCGGCCCGATTTTGGACAAACGGGTGGTGCAACTTGATATTGGTCTCTTGGTGGCCGGCACGATGTACCGGGGACAGTTTGAGGAGCGGCTGAAGAATTTGTTGGTCGAATTAAAAGCTGCCGGAGTCATTATCTTCGTGGATGAACTCCACATGTTGGTAGGGGCTGGCGGAGCCGGTTCTTCTATGGATGCGGCCAACATCCTCAAGCCGGCGTTAGCGCGCGGCGAGTTACAATGTATCGGCGCGACGACGTTGGCAGAATACCGCAAATATATTGAATCTGACACGGCGTTGGAGCGCCGTTTCCAATCCGTGCTGGTTGATGAGCCGACGCCAGAGGAGGCTTTGGAGATCCTCCGAGGGGTCAAATACGCCTATGAGGAACACCATCATCTCCAGATAAGTGAAGAGGCTCTCGCGGAAGCGGTGCGGCTCTCCGCACGGTATGTCACCGAGCGTTACTTGCCGGACAAGGCCATAGATCTGATGGATGAGGCTGCCTCGCGGGTGCGGATGTACAAATCGCCGAGCGCGGTGCGGTTACGGGAGATCTTTGAGGAGTTGCAGCAGGTGCGTCTTGAACGCGCGCGTTGGGGGGGGGCTGTTGACGCTGATAAAGATTCGACTCTGGACGCGCAGGTATCCTCTTTAGAGGAAGAGATGCAGGAGCTGCGGGTGGAGGAACTGGCGCAGGAAGAGCAGTTGATCGTGGGGGCGGAAGATATCGAGGAAGTGGTAGCTATGTGGACGGGCATCCCGTTGGCGCAGTTGGCGCAAACAGAATCGGCGCGGCTGATGCGGATGGAAGAGGAACTGAGTCAGCGGGTGGTGGGACAAGTGGAGGCTATCACGACGGTTTCCCAGGCTGTGCGCCGTGCGCGTGCGGGATTGAAGGATCCCCGGCGTCCCATCGGCTCCTTCATTTTCTTGGGGCCCACGGGGGTAGGAAAGACCGAGCTCTCCAAGGCGCTGGCCGATTTTCTCTTTGGCAGTGAGGATGCGCTGATCCAGCTCGATATGTCGGAGTTCATGGAACGACATTCAGTAGCGCGGTTGGTGGGAGCGCCTCCCGGCTATGTGGGCTTTGATGAGGCGGGGCAGCTGACCGAGGCGCTCCGCCGCCGGCCTTACTCCATCGTCGTCTTCGATGAGATAGAGAAGGCGCATCCCGATACATTTAATATGCTTCTCCAGATCATGGAAGAAGGGCAACTCTCTGATGCCCGCGGCCGCAAGGTGGATTTCCGCAACGCGCTCTTGATCATGACTTCCAATGTGGGCGCGCAGGAAATCCGTCGCCAGGCGGGAATGGGTTTTGGGACTGGTGTTCAGGGCGCTGAAGATAGAGAGCTTGAGTACCGGGAATTGAGCCATAAATTGAGAACGCAGTTGCGGAAGCTCTTCCGCCCTGAATTCCTGAATCGCGTGGATGCCATCATCGTTTTTCGATCATTGTACGCGGAGTCACTATGCAAGATCGTGCGGTTGGAAATTGACAAAGTCCGCCAGCGATTGCAAGAAAATGAGTTGGATTTGGAACTTACTCCGGCGGCAGAAGCTTGGCTCGCCGAGGAAGGGTACGATGAAGAATATGGCGCGCGGCCCCTGCGACGCCTTATCCAAGAGCGGGTGGAGACGCCGCTCTCCGATGCGCTGCTGTTAGGAGAGTTCCGGCCGGGGGAGCTGGTGACGTTGGATGTGGTTGATTCGGAGTTAGTGCTCTCTGGCGCGCAAGAGGAATTAGAGCCAGTGCGTTAGTCTAGGGTCAAGAGTTAAAGGCCGAAAGTCTAACCGCTAACTGCTAAATCCTCCCGCGCGCGGGGGTGTGCTTGCCCGTAAACTTTATGCGCGTGCTGCTGCGTGATATGCGTGTAGAGCTGTGTTGTGGCTAAATTCTTGTGTCCCAAGAGCTCCTGTACCACGCGCAGATCGGCGCCTCCTTCCAAGAGATGCGTAGCGAAGGTGTGCCGGAGCAGGTGTGGAGTGACCTTTTTGGGGATTCCTGCTGCGATACCGGACTGGCGCACTACGGTGCTGATGGAACGCACGGATAACCTATCCCCCCAGCGGTTGAGGAAGAGTGCGCGGGTAGCTTGCCCGCCGGCCTGTGCCGGTCGTCCTGTCCGCAGGTAAGCGCGTAACGCGGCGAGTGCCGGCCGCCCCAATAAGGCCACCCGCTCCTTATCCCCCTTACCGATAACGCGCATTTCCCCGCTGTGCAAGTCGAGATCCTTCACGTTCAGCCCCCCCAGCTCGCTGACGCGCACCCCAGAAGCGTAAAGTGTCTCCAGTATGGCGCGATCTCGTGATCCCTTGACGGTGCTGGTATCGGGCGCGCTCAAGAGCTGTTGCACCTGCGTGTGGGTCAAGTAGCGGGGCAGCTGGCGCGGGAAGCGCGGGGCGTAGATGCGCCGGAAGAGGTTTTGCTCCCAGGCCTGGACGCGGAGCAAGTAATCTCCAAAGGCACGCATCTCGAAGACGCGCCGCGCAATACTGGCGCGCACGTAATCCTCCGAGGCCAAGTGGGCCATGTAATTGCGCACCAGCTCCCGGCTTAAACCCGCCAACGTGGCGACTTCGTGTTCCGCGCAGTAAGTCAGAAATTGTTCCAGGTCCGTGCCGTAGTTTTTCACAGTGTAGTAAGAAGCCTGCTGTCGTTCCAGGTGAGCCAGATAAAGTTGAAGCCACTTCTTTAATTTTTTCATTTTTACCTACTGGGGCAACTAAAAAAGGCGGTCGTCGCTGAGACGCCGCCTCTATTTGTTACGGGGGATTAAAAAGATGTGGGTCTAGGTCGCGGCGGTGTTTTCCAGGCCCGCTTTTCCCTCGCGCTCGGCCTGGAGCTGATCGTAGATTGAGAAAAGGTTGGCAGTGTGCAACTGCTGGCTTCCTAGCCCCAACGGAACACGTTCTAAGCCGCAAGCTTCCAACGGAATATCCCAGATCAGATCACGGGGTTTGTTATCAGCCAATAGTTTGCGGGCTTTTTCTTCCATGCAGGTCAGATAGTGGATGTAACGATCCATTACCGTATTCACCTCGCCCCGGAGGATCACTTCTCCATGGCCCTGGATAATTGTTAGCGGGGCCAGCTCCTTGACCTTTTGCAGGGTTTGAATCTCGCGTCGCCAATCCCCCTGCACGATGATGGGGATAGCCATGACTGCATCTCCGGCTACCAGAACTTGCTCTTCTTCGAGGTAGACGCCGATATTGTCGGGGGTATGTCCCGGCAGAGCGAGCAGGCGCAAGGTGTGGTTGCCGGCACAGACAAACATGCGCTCTCCCTCAAAAGTGATGGTGGGGAGACGTAAGGTCACTTGATCGAAGACTGGGTGGTTACGTCTGGTCTCAGCCAACGATTTTTCCCCCAGGGCTAACAATTTCTGGCGACAACGTTCGTGGGCGAGAAGCTCCAGATATGCGGGAAAAGCAAAGAGACCAAAGGAATGATCTGCGTGGTGGTGCGTGAGGATGAGTGAATGAAAGCGACCCCCTCCCTGGGTATTCAGAAATTTAGCGATTTTTTTTGCTTCGTTGGGGAAGGGCAGCGCATCAATAACAATGATACCCTCTGCGGTGCGGATTGCTACGGAGTTAACACGCGCATAACGCTCGCTGGTGAATAAGTAGATTTCTTCGGTCACACGTTCCCAATACATTTACACCCCAGCTTTCTTTAAATACTTTTCTACTGCCGCCGTAGAAAAGAGATTGAAGGTAGGTTGAGCAGTGGTCTGCGCCAACTTGATTGAGGATAACACAAGCTGTGGGGAAAGTCAAGATGCCTTGACATAACAAAAAGCGGGAGGACCAAGCCGCTTGCGCGGGGAGCAATTTGATAACTTGAAACAAAAAAAGAGGCCACTTTGATCAAAGTGACCTCTGACAAATCCTGTTCCCCACCGTGCCGTGTTAGACGGTTTTTGACCCTGAATACTCAGGTGGGCGTCTGTCAGTGGATCAACCTTGCCCGGAGGCTATCGTTTCACCAGCCAAACTCCGACTCCCGTTATTTATCGTGTTGGCTCAAAACGCCATCTTAAATTCACGTACACGGTAGGGTAACATCGGCATCATACCATATCCCAGGAAGTTGACAAACTACTGTGTCTGTTTAGCAGCCGGGAAACAAATTCCCAGCTGGCCGGGTGATTACGGGGGCAGTGTGCGGGAGAGGGTATTAAGGCCGTCTGTGTAATTTCCCAAAAAATTAGCTCCTCACAGAGCTATGAATGCAAAAAGAGATTTTGCCGCCAAGACGCCAAGTCGCTAAGAAAAGAAGTTTTCTGAAGGTTGACTCCGTGCTCGTCTGGGTCCTATCAACTACACTTGAACAGGGAAGTAGGATAGCGAGGTTTTGCGTGTAGCGCAGGCGCGGCTATAATTTTACTAGTTGAGATTGAGTTGCGCCGGGAGGTGGAAGATGGAACGGGAAGAGTTGGTGCGTTTGTTGGCGGTGGCGCGGGGCGCTGCGCCGGCGGATTTGTTGTTGCGTGGGGGACGGGTGGTCAACGTCTTCACCGGGGAGGTGATGGAGGCGGAGGTGGCGCTGGTTGGGGAGCGCGTTGCGGCGGTGGGCAGCGGCTACGCGGCGGCGGCGGTGTTGGAGTTGGAGGGGCGGTTCGTGACGCCGGGTTTGATCGATGCGCATGTGCATGTCGAATCCTCTATGGTCAACCCGCCGCACTTTGCGCGCGCAGTGGTGCCGCGCGGCACGACGACGGTAATCACCGATCCGCACGAGATCGCTAACGTCGCCGGGATGGCGGGCATCCGCTACATGTTGGCGGCCTCGGAGGGGTTACCGTTGACGATGTTCGTGAACTTGCCTTCGTGCGTGCCTGCCACAGGGATGGGCACTTCCGGCGCGGTGTTGGGGGTGGAGGAGTTGTTGACGCTCCGCGCGCATCCGCGCGTCTTGGGATTGGCGGAATTTATGAATGTGCCAGGGGCGGTGTTGGGCTTGCCCGGCGCGCTGGAGAAGTTGTTGGCTTTCCAGGATGGTCACATCGACGGGCACGCGCCCGGCGTCACCGGCCAATGGTTGCAGGCTTACGCGGCGGCCGGCCCTTCCACCGATCACGAGAGTATGACAGCGGCCGAGGCGTTGGAGAAGGCGCGCGCCGGCATCTACGTTTTGATTCGTGAGGCGACGGGCGCCAAGAATTTGCGCGCTCTGATACCCGCCGTCACGCCGGAAAACGCGCGGCGTTTCGCTTTCTGCACCGATGACCGCCATCCTGCCGAAATCTTGGAGGAAGGCCAGATTGATTATCTGGTCCGGCTGGCGATAGCGGAGGGGTTGGCTCCGGTGCAGGCAATCCAGCTGGCGACGCTCAACGCGGCGGAGGCTTTTGGCTTGCGTGACCGTGGCGCGCTGGCGCCAGGTCGCCGCGCTGATCTGGTGGTCACGTCGAGTTTGGAGGAGTTCCAGGCGGAGTGGGTCTTTAGCGGCGGGCGGTTGGTCGCGCGCGCTGGCGAGGTGGTGGGGAAGTGGGGTGTGCCGGTGGTGGATGAGGCCCCGGTACGCGCCACTATCCATGTGGATTGGGAGTCGCTCTCCTTCCGCGTCCCGGTGGAGGGCGAGCGTTTGCGCGTGATCGGCATTATCCCGGAGCAGTTGGTGACGGAGGAGCTGCTGTTGGCGCCGAAGATCGTGGCCGGTGAGGCGGTGGCGGATGTGACGCGCGATCTACTCAAGTTGGCGGTGGTAGAACGGCATCATGGGACSGGCAATGTGGGGTTGGGCTTCGTYMAGGGGCTGGGATTGCAGCGCGGCGCCATCGCCGGGAGCGTGGGGCACGATTGCCACAATATCACCGTCGCCGGGGTGAACGACGCCGAGATGCGCGCCGCCGTCCGCGCGGTGCAGGAGTTGGGCGGGGGATTGGTGGCGGTGTTGGATGGCGCAGTCGCCGGCAGCGTGGCCTTGCCTCTCGGCGGCTTGATGGCTGATCAGCCAATGGAGCGCGTCCATGAGCAGATGGCGGAGTTGCTGGTGGTCACGCGGGAGCTGGGCGCGACGTTAGCCGATCCATTTATGATATTGGGTTTCCTGGCGCTGGAGGTGATTCCCAAGCTGAAGCTGACCGATCAAGGGTTGGTGGATGTGGAGAAGTTCGATTTTGTGTCGCTTTGGGAGTAGGCGGGGCAGGAATATGCATAAAGCCAGTTGTCATTCCGAGCCAGCGGAGCGTGAGAGACGCGCCTGCGAGGAATCTCTAGCCTCCGCTGAAGGACACCCGTAGCCGCGAAGAAAAATGGGACGCAGATTAACGCGGATGAACGCGGATAAAAAGCAAATGGCAAATGGCAAATGGCGAATGGCGAATGGTAGTAGCCACGGAATCTCTTTCGCGTTAGGAGCACGGTGGTTGAGCAGCTGGCGGCCCAAATTCAGTACTGGATTTGACAGCTGGTATGAATCAAATATAATAACGTGGTTAAGAGATGTCTGACCACCTGGTATATTCCACACTATATTTTTCTCCTAGACGGGTAGGTTCGTGAAGCAATTTTCAAGCTTGTCTCTGAAAAAACGCACGGGTTTTGAATTTGCCGGGGAAATTCCTTGCCTCTCAAGGGACACGGTAGGTGAGAGACGAGATTTACGTACCACTACGCTGGTACATTCCATCAGCGCGCCGATTTATGACCTGCTCCGCAAGGCCTCTGGGCCAGTATGCCGGTTGGGCGTCTTCCGCCGCTCGCTGGATTTGCTGATTGATGAGCAAGTGGTGGCGCTGGGGTTGCCGGAGTTGCGTAATGGGCCGTTCCACGTGGTGGTGCAACAGTTACCGGCGCGGCCTTTCCCCAAAGAGTGTTCCCTGCACTGGAAAGCAGATATTCTGCAACTCGGCCCCTGGCAATTGTATTTTCCTGCTACGTTGAGGGTTTGGAATCCACGTCCTCGCTGGGAGAGTTTGGATTTGCAGCCAGCTACTCTAGCTGCATTACGTGAATTTGTCCTTCAACCTGATCGGGCTCTGGATCGTTGTCATTCCCCGTTCTACCCACTATTAATGGGTCAGCTGATCCCAGAGGTCTCTTTTTTGATGACGGCTTTGCGGAATGGCGACTTGGCGGACATTCGAGCCGGGAGCGCGCAGTTGGCGGGGTGGGGGCCGGGCTTGACGCCTTCCGGGGATGATTTTCTGGCCGGAGTGATGTTGAGTTGGTGGGCCAATACTGGTCGCGCGGAGATACCGGCGGCCATCTACCAGGGAGCGGCGGCGCGTACCAACCGAATCAGTCGCGCTTTCTTGTGCGCGGCGCGCGATGGTTTGGCTGATGAACGCTGGCAGCTCCTGTTGGCGGCCCTCACCGCTGGTCAGCGGCGGGAGTGGGAGGTTGCGGCGCGTCACGTGCTGGCTTTTGGAGCGACCTCCGGGTTGGATATGTTCTTGGGTTTTCTGGAAGCCGCCGAAATTTGTTCAAAAGCGTAGAACGTAAGGAGTGTCAGGTTACGTTTTACGCTTTATCTTTCTTTAGATGGTTATATAGTTAAAGGATAGTTGTCAGTTAAGGGAGGTTCACTTTGATTACCAGAACAAATATCAAAAGCGGCGAGTACTATGACTCCGTGACCTTGATGGAAGTGGCGCAGGGGTTGTTGGAATTGGAGGGCGTGGTAGACGCTGCTGTGGTGATGGGTACGCCGGCCAATAAAGGGATTCTCGCGGGCGCGGATCTGTTGACGCCGGAGGCGCAGGCCGCCGTGGCCGATGACCTGGTCATCGCTGTGCGGACGGAATCTGATGAGGTGGCTGAGCAGGCGCTGGCGCTGGCTGAGACGTTATTAGAGGAAACGGGCAAGGTTTCGGAAGAGGGGGGGATGCTCTCGCCGCCCAAGACGATGGCCGAGGCGCTTAAGCGGCTGGACGGGGCCAATATGGTATTGATCTCCGTGGCGGGACGTTATGCCGGGGGCGTGGCCCACGAGGCGCTCACCCAGGGGCAACATGTTTTCCTCTTCAGCGATAATGTCACGGTAGAGGATGAAATTGCGCTCAAGGAGTTGGGGCGGGAGAAAGGTTTGTTGGTCATGGGGCCGGATGCCGGCACGGCGATTATCAATGGGGTGGCGTTGGGCTTTGCGAATGCTGTGCCTGCCGGGCCAGTAGGCGTGGTGGCGGCCAGTGGCACAGGGCTGCAATCTGAGACGAGCAGTCTGGCGCGGATGGGCGTAGGGATTACCCAGGCCATCGGCACCGGCGGGCGCGATCTCAAGACGGCGGTGGGCGGGATTATGATGTTGGAAGGTCTCAAGGCGCTCCAGGTCGATCCGGCGACCAAAGTGTTGCTCTTGGTCTCCAAGCCACCTGCGCCGGGAGTGGCGGCGAAGGTGTTGGCGCAACTGGGGGCTTCCGAGAAGCCGGCGGTGGTCTGTTTCTTGGGCGGCGATCCCAAAATAATCAGCGCGGCTGGCGGTATCCCGGCGGAGACGTTGGAGGAGGCCGCTTATTTGGCGGCGGCGCTGGCAGCCGGGCAGGATGCGGAGAGCTCGTTGGCGCAGTTGGCGGCGGATAATGCTAAATTGCAAGTCGAGGCCCAGAAGTTGCGGGCGCGTTTGCAACCGGGGCAGAAGTATTTCCGAGGGTTATTCAGCGGCGGGACTTTCTGCTATGAAACGCAGCTGATCCTCAAGGAGCTGGGCTTTAAGGTGATTTCCAATGCTCCCGTGGATAAAAAACTGACGATGGCTGATTCTAATGACAGTGTGGGCCACGTGGTAGTGGATTTGGGCGAGGACGAGTTCACGGTAGGACGCTTGCACCCGATGATCGACCCCACGCTGCGCAATCGCCGTATTATCCAAGAGGCTGAGGATCCGGAGACGGCGGTCATCTTCTTGGACGTGGTGTTGGGTTATGGAGTCCACCCGGATCCGGCCGGCTCGGCGGTAGAGGCGATCCAAGCGGCGCGCGCTCTGGCCAAGGCCGCCGGCCGCGAGGTGCTCTTCGTCGCCTCGGTCTGTGGTACGCCTGGCGATCCTCAGAATTCAGTGGAACAGGAAGCTAAATTGAGAGCGGCCGGCGTGCAAGTCCTGCCTACCAATGCCGCTGCGACGCGCTTGGCCGGTTACATTTTGGATTTTTGATTTCAGATTTTGGGGGTCTCTGGGACTGGGCGTGGTAAGTGCCACACGACGTAGATTTTTCACCACGGATTACACTGATTTTTTACTTTTTTCCATGCTAATCCGTGAAATCCGTGGTTAATTTTAACTCGACCACGCGAATTCCCAAAGAGCCGATTTTGGTAGCTACTTAATAATCCGAGGTGATTTTTACTACGAAGATTCGGAGGACACCGACTTTTATTGGGTACTCCCTTTTTCGCGTTGATTGGTGTTCATTCGCGGTTAATTTTAGTGGCGGCTCTTGAGCACCCCCATTTTTTGAGAATATACAGATTTTGGATGGAACATGGACGAAAAGGCGTTTAAGGCGCGGACAAAGCAGCTGGCCTTGCGAGTAATTCGCTTGGTTGAATCTCTACCAAAAGGTATGACGGCTAATGTGATCAGACGTCAGGTGCTGCGTTCGGCCACCTCGGTGGGGGCGAATTATCGCGCCGCTTGCCGGGCGAAGTCCGTGGCGGATATGATCGCCAAGCTGAGCATTGTCGAAGAAGAAGCGGATGAGACGCTATATTGGTTAGAATTATTGGTCGAGGCCGGTCTGATGCCTGAAACGCGGCTGAGTGATCTGATGCAGGAAACCGATGAGATTGTCGCTATGATAGTTTCCTCGATTAAAACCCTTCGCCAGCGGCAGCGGGCCGAACAATTGCCGCGCAGAAAATCAAAAATCTGAAATCGAAAATAGTATTTATCTGCGTCCAGAAAAAAAGGAGAAAAAACGTATGGCAATTCAAGAGTTGTTTGGTCAACCGTTAAAGGCTGTAAATATCGGATTAGAGAGTTTCACTGAGAGTTTGCACGACCAGGGGACGGCAGCGGTGCAAGTTGATTGGCGCCCGCCATTGGAAGGTTACGTGGAATTGACGCAGACTAAAGATGGCATAGATGTGGATGCGGCCAATGCCGAGGCATTGGAACGCATCCGCACTGGACGCCCGCTGTTGGTAGGGATGGGCATCGCCAGAGAGGTCATCCCCGGTATGGGCGCGCGGATGATTTTGCATGCCGGCCCGCCTGTCGAGTGGGAACGGATGTGCGGGCCGACGCGCGGCGCGATTATGGGCGCGGCCGTCTACGAGGGTTGGGCGGAGAGTTACGCGGAAGCAGCGGAGATGGCGGCGGCGGGCGAGTTTGAGTTTGACCCTTGCCACCACCACGCCACAGTGGGGCCGATGGCCGGGATTGTTTCTCCCTCTATGCCAGTCTTCATTATCAAGAATGAGACCTTCGGCAACGTGACTTACACCACACAGAATGAGGGGCTGGGCAAGGTGTTGCGTTACGGTGGTTACGGCGACGATGTGCTCAAGCATCTTAAATGGATGGAGACGGATCTCTATCCGGCGTTGGCTAGCGCGTTGGCAGTGACCGGGCCAATTGACCTGCGAAGCCTCATCGCGCAGGCGCTGCACATGGGGGATGAGGTGCATAACCGTAACCGCGCGGCGACTTCATTGCTCTTTCGGCAGATCACTCCGGCTATTATCGAGACCTCTGAAAAGGAAGTCGCCCAGGCGGTGCTCAAGTTTATTGATAGCAATGATCACTTTTTCCTCAACCTCTCTATGGCCGCGCTCAAGGCGATGTTGGCTGCCGCTGAGGGGATCAACGGTAGCACTGTCGTTACGGTAATGGCGCGTAACGGCACCGATTTTGGTATCCGGTTGGCCTCCATGCCTGACCGGTGGTTCACCGCGCCGGCCCCGATGGTTGACGGTTTGTGGTTGCCAGGGTACTCTGAAGAAGATGCTAACCCCGATATCGGCGATTCCAGTATTGCCGAGACCGGTGGCTGTGGCGGCTTTGCAATGGCGGCCGCTCCCGCGATCGTGCGCTTTGTGGGCGGGACTGCCTCGTTGGCCTTGAGCGTGACGCAGGAGATGTATGAGCTCACGGTGGGCGAGCACAAATTTTTCACCATCCCGGCCCTTAATTTCCGGGGCACGCCATTGGGTATTGACGTGCGCAAGGTGATGGCGAGCGGCATTACGCCGTTCATCAACACTGGCGTCGCTCACAAAAACCCCGGTATCGGGATGGTCGGCGCCGGTTTGGTACGCGCTCCCAAAAAATGCTTTGTGGATGCGTTCGCGGCGTTGAAGGAAATCAGCGAGTAAGCGAGTAAGCGAGTAAGCGAGAAGGCGAGTGAGCGATTACCCGACTAACCGCTAATCACTGACCGTTAATCACTAATCACTAATTATTTTAGAGGAGGTATATGTTATGAAGCTGTTAGATTTAACAATCCCGTTGGGTATTGGAACGCCCGCTTGGCCGACTTACGAGCCACTCCAGGTAAAGTACTTCAAACGGCTGGCACCCAATGGAGCGAATGGGCAGTTGCTCACGCACTCCAACCATCTGGGCACGCACTTGGACGGCGAAATTCACTTCTACACGCCGGGCAAGGATATCGCTGAATTGGAGTTGGATTTCCTGGTTCACGAGGCCGCCGTGGTGGACCTCTCTGATGTCACCGCTGACTACGACATCTATTCCTCAAAAATGATCGAGGAACGGGTAGAGGTTAAAGAGGGCGACATTCTTATTATCCACACCGGCTTCCACCATTTTGGTTGGGACATGCCTACTGCGGATGAGATTCGGTACATGGTGCAGCACCCCGGCCCCGACCGCGAGTTTGTAGAATGGGCCAAGGCGAAGAAATTGCGCTGGATCGGCGTGGATTGCGGCAGCGCGGATCATCCCATGAATACCATTATCCGTGACTGGATGCCGCGCCAGACCAAAGATGCGCAGGCGCATTTCCAACAGAAGTATGGTCAGAAGATCGAAGAGGTCTTCACCGATGATAAGTATCAGATGATGCACATCGAGATGTTCCCAGAGCATATCATCCACGCGGAGTGCTTGGGCGGCGACCTGGACTTGATCCTCAATCGTCGTATCGAAATCGGATTCTTCCCCTGGCGTTTTGTGGATGGTGAATCGAGCATTGGTCGCTGTGTCGCCTTCGTTGAAGATGACGAATACGAAGAGCTGATGGCGCAGAAAGCAGAAATGCCTCAGACCAAGTTCGGCGATGCGTATAACCCGGAGCACGTCAAACAGTTGAACGCGCAGGTCGCCGCGCGGAACTTGTAACTTTTAACTTATAACTATTCTCATAAGGAGATGAAAAATGCGTTTAGAACCACCTGTCAAGGTAACACGAGAAAAATTAACTTTTGATGTGAGAGAAATTGAACCTTTGCTCCAAGCGCCGCCGATGGATATTGCACCTTTCCCGCCGGCGATGGTGGAACTCCGCGATGGTTCCAAGATGGTTATCCGTGCGGCCAAGCTAGAAGAGGCTCCTCTCATGCTGGGCTACGTCGAGCAGCTGATGAAGATTGAGCATGACTTCTACGATATTGTGGGGGCGCGGGTGTATGCTGAGATTTTGGGTTGGTACCGCAAACGCCTCAAGGATCCCTACACCTTGGTAGGTTTAATTGATGGCACGTGGGTAGGGTTCGCCAATGGGCGGCTGATGAATGAAGATATTAACATCAGTTTGCATACCATGTCGCTCAGACGTGGTTTGCGCATTGGCGCGATCATGTACTACGCTAAAGCGTCTTACGCTTTTGATGTACTTGATCAGGATGAGTGGTGGGCCACCTACGAGAGCTACAATGGCTGGAAGCGTTGGGGCTTGGGCATGGCGCAGCCTTCTTACCCGTGGCCGGAATACCAGCATGAGCTGGGTGGCGCGCGGGTCTATTATGTCACCAAGAAGTATTGGGATACCAGCATCAAGAACTACATCCAGAGTTACACTGGAGCTGAACTGCTCCGCCCGGTTCCTGCAGAGTTGTTGGAAAAGAACGCGGAGATCAAGACGGTGCCGGAGTTTGGAAAGATTTAGACCTTCATTTTAGTTAGCTTAGCGGGTAAATGTGAATAGTGGAACGCATGACTTGTGAGCTCCTGTGTTCCACTACACTCACCGAGAGAGGCGTGCAAATGACTATGGGCATAGGTGGTAAAGTTGACCTTTGCGCAGTAGCGGCGGCCAGAGATGAATGTATTGATGCAATCTCCCCGCTGGGACCCTTTTACGTGCGGTAATTACAAACACGGATTAAGGGTGAACAGCGCAAGCGGGAACGATTCTATGAGGAGCGGTCCGAAACCCAGAAAGTCGAATTTATCAATGGGGAGGTTGTAGTACATTCACCACATTGTTCCGGTGCGAGCCGTCTTCGACGAGGAGCAGTAATTCGCAGCGTTGCAGGCCCTGATCGAGGTGTAGAATTTAACAGAAATTAATAAAGGAGGTGGTTTGCCAAAGCGATATTTGATCAGGCTAGTATAGAGTCGGTGTTTCATCATTATCGTTAATTCAATAATAGTTTAGGAGGATAATTCCATGAGTAAGCAGAAATTTATCAGTTATTTGCCTAATGATCAGCCGCCCTGGGGGGAGATGATTTTGTTAGGTTTCCAGCATGTCTTGACGATGTTTCCCGCGACGGTGCTGGTGGCGTTGTTAGTGGGGTTTGATGTCGGCACGGTGTTGGCCGTTTCCGGTTTGGCTACCATTGCGGCGTTATTGCTTTCCAAGTACTGGATCGGCGACTTTATTCCCCTCTATTATGGCTCCTCGTTCAGTTACATTACGGCGACCATTACCTTGACCGGGGCCGAGTTTGGCAGCTATGCTGGCAAAGACCTGGTCAGCTTGGCTCAGGTGGGGATTGTGGCCACCGGTATTATCAATATCCTGGTGGGCTTTTTAATTGCCAAGGTGGGCAAAGAAGGCTTGGATAAAGTATTGCCGCCGGTATTGACCGGGTCCGTAGCGTTGGTTATTGGTGTGACCCTGGGCGGCGCGGCGATGGATATGGCGCAATCCAACTGGATGGTGGCCATTGTGACGTTGCTGATTACCGTGCTCTTCTCCGTTTACATGCGCGGGAAGGGTTTCTTTGGTCTGTTGCCAATTCTCGCTGGGGCAGTGGGGGGGTATCTCTTCGCTGCTATCTTCTATTCTAGCTCGATGGATTACTCCGGGATTGCGGCAGCTAGTTTTTTCCGTATCCCGAAATTCACGTTGCCTGCCTTTGGCCATCCCCGTGCTTTTGAATCTATCGCAGCTATCGCCATCATCGCTATTGCCACCATTCCCGAATCGACTGCGCACCTTTACCAGATCAGCCTCTATGTGGATGAATTGGCCGACGAGATGGGGCGGGAGCGCTATCACTTGAGCAAGAGCATTGGCAAGAACCTGGTGCTAGATGGGTTGGGCGACTTCATCAATGGTATGTTCGGCGGCGTAGCCGGCACGAACTACGGTGAGAACAACTCCCTGATGGCTATTACCCATAACTACTCCGGGCCGGTACTCATTATGGCCGGCGTGATTGCTATCTTGTTAGGCTTCATTGGCACGTTGGCGGCGATTGTGAGTTCCATCCCGCTGGCGGTTACCGGTGGTTTGGCGATCTTCCTCTTTGGGGTGATTGGGATGCAGGGGATTGCCCTGATCCAATCTGAGAAAGTCAACCTCTTTGATTCTCGACAGTTGTCCATTGGGGCAGTAGTGACAGTTATCGCCATCGGCGCGCAGGTGATCGGCGGCGGTAACGTCCCGCTCAACGCTACCTCTGCGCTGATCGGCATCTTCCCCAACGGTTTGCCGGGCATCGCGACTGGCGCGGTCGCCGGTATTCTCCTCAACCTCATTTTCATACTTTTCCCGCTTAAAGAGGAGTAATTTTAGCAACTTAGTTAAGGGGGCTGGGTCGCTGGCGATCTAGTCCCCTTTCTTTCACCGGGGACGCCGAGGCTATGGCGCATGACGCTACATATCCTCTCTGTTTTCTGTGAATTAGTAATTGGGGCCACTGAAATACTTGGTTTTTTCGTATCATTCCAAAAAATTAGGGCCGGTTGTATCCCGGATTGTCAATCCGGCGGGCGGAATACTATTCCGCGCTACAAGCCCCCGAAATATTGAGATGATACGTTTTCTCAGTAGACTCAAAATTAGTTTCTTGAACGGTTAATCGGTTTAGCGTGGGGAGCGTTTGGGAGTCAGATTTATTATCAATAATTAGGAGGTAAGTTTTATGCGACAATTCGATTATTATCAACCTAAAAATTTTGCCGAGGCATTTGAACTCCTGTTGTTGCCGGGTAAAGTCGTGATGCCGCTGGCCGGAACTACGGATATCATCCCGATGGCGCGCGAAGAGCGGATTGCGCCAGATGTGGTGGTGGATATCAAATCACTGCCGGGGATGCGCGAGATCAAGGAGACTGAGGACGGTCTCTTAATCGGGGCGGCGGTGCGGATGAGCGAGCTTGCCAGCTCCCCGTTGGTCAGAGAGTACGCGGCAGTCTTGGCGGAAGGGGCCGCGACGGTGGGTCACGTCCAGGTACGCAATCGGGCCACGTTGGGCGGTAATATGTGTACCGCTTCTCCGGCCGGCGATACGTTCCCCGCGTTGTTGGTGCTGGAAGCCGAGGCGTTGCTCCGCAGCGTGGACGGGGAACGTTCCGTGCCCGTGTCGGAATTCTTCCAGGGGCCGCGGCGCACCGCGCTCAAGAAAGGGGAGCTGTTGGTAGGAGTTATGCTCCCCAAGCTGGCCGGCGCGCAGGGACACTACGCCAAGTTGAGCCGCCGCAAGGCGGCTGATCTGACGTTGGTGGGCGTGGCGGCGTTAGCCGTCCCCGCCGGGAAGGGCTACGACTGGCGCCTGGCGCTGGGGGCGGTGGCGCCTACCCCGGTCCGCGTACCAGAGGCGGAGAAGATTTTGGCCCAGGGATATGACGCCACAGCTATCGAGAAAGCCGCTCTCGCGGCCCACGCGGCTTGTTCTCCACTTGACGATATTCGTTCCAGCGCCGAGTACCGGCGCGAGATGGTGGTGAATATCACCCAACGGGTAATCGGCCAAGTGATTGAGAAATTGGTGTAAGTGCAACTAAGGAGACAGAATTATGCTACATGAAATAACATTTACGGTTAACGGTGATCCTTATACCCTCGCCGTCTACTCTCAGCAAACCCTGCTCAAGGTTTTGCGGGAAAAACTGGGGCTTACTGGCACCAAAATCGGTTGTGAAAATGGGGAGTGCGGGGCTTGCACGGTGCTCTGGGATGGCGAGCCGGTGAATTCCTGTTTGGTCCTTGCAGTGGAGGCTAACGGGCATGCGATTGAGACCGTCGAGGGAATGAGTGTTGGCGGGGAGTTGCATCCGTTGCAAAAAGCCTTTATCGAACATAACGCTGTTCAATGCGGTTTTTGCACCCCCGGCATGTTGATGTCGGCCAAGAGTTTGTTGGCGCGTAATCCCCAGCCCACCGAGCTAGAGGTCCGAGAAGCCCTGGTTGGCAATCTCTGTCGTTGTACTGGTTACGTGCGGATTGTGGACGCGGTTCTGGATGTAGCGAAAAATCAATAGGATAGGCAAGGATTCCGATACACGAAAATGAACTCTCTCGTAAAATTATCGGTGCGGCTATCGAGGTACACAAGCAGCTGGACCCGGGCTTATTGAAATCGACGTATGAGGAATGTTTGGCTTATGAATTCTTGCAACGCGAGATTCCGTTTGAACGTCAAAAACCTCTACCTGTGATTTACAAAGAAGTTCGGTTGGACGCTGGATTCCGTGCGGATTTCCTTGTCGGGGGCTTGGTCATTGTTGAGTTGAAAGCTGTTGAGCGGTTAGCTAAAATTCATGAAGCACAGGTGCTCACATACTTGAAACTGACTCACTGTAAGTTGGGACTTTTGATCAACTTCAATGTTCCCTTGTTAAAAGATGGTATTAGACGCTTGGTCTGGGGCCTTTGAAAACCTGGTTTTATGTTTTCTCTGCGCTCTTGGCGTTCTCTGCGGTAAGAATAAGGAGTAATTATGACAACACAAACAAACAATCCTGTCGGCAAGAGTGTCCCTCGTGTCGATGCTTTTGATAAAGTAACCGGGGCCGCTAAATATGTGGATGATATGCAGTTTGGCCCCGGTTTATATTACGGTAAATTAGTGCATAGCCCTTACGCTCACGCGCTGATCAAGGGGATTGACGTTAGCCAGGCGCTAGCGTTACCGGGCGTCAAGGCCGTGGTAACGGGAGCAGATACGCCGGGACGCATTGGTCTTTATATGAAAGATCGGTATATCTACGCCCGTGACCGGGTCCGTTACGTGGGTGAGCCGGTCGCAGGGGTCGTCGCTACCACTGAGGAGCTCGCTGAAGCCGCGGCTAAATTGGTTACAGTGGAGTACGAGGAATTGGAACCGGTCTTCGATCCCTACGCAGCCGCGCAACCAGAGGCCCCGGTGTTGCACCCGGATATGGCGGAATACAAATGGCCCAATTTCATCTTCCCCGAACCTGGCACGAATATCTCGGAGCATTTCAAGCTGCGGAAGGGAGATGTTGAAGCCGCGTGGCCCCAATGCGCGGCTATCGTGGAGCAGACCTTCCGACTGCCCCAGATTCAACATGTGCCCCTGGAAACGCATGTGGCGATTGCGCGTTGGGATCAAACTGGTGAGGTGACACTCTGGTCGCCTTCACAATCCCCCTTTGCCCAACGGGACCTCTTAGCGCAGAGCTTGGGTATCTCTCATGGTGATATGCGCGTCATTTCACCCTACGTGGGCGGCGGCTTTGGAGGCAAGGCCGGTATCTCTATCGAGGCCAACGTCGTGGTGCTGGCCCGCGCGGTCAAAGGGCACCCCGTCAAAGTGCGGATGACGCGCGAAGAGGAATTTGTTTGCACCAACGTCCGCCAGAGCCTGCACGCACACACCAAGATCGGTTGTGATGCGCAGGGGAAGGTATTGGCGATGGAAACCCAGTACTATTTCGGCGGGGGTGGTTACAATGACTACGGCGTCAACATCGCTCGGGCTTCCGGTTATTCTTGCACCGGTCCCTATTTGATCCCCAACATCAAAGGTGATTCACACTCGGTTTATACCAACACTCCCATCGGCAGCGCGATGCGCGGTTTTGGGATGCCAGAAATTCACTGGGGTATTGAGCAGATTATGGATCGGTTGGCCGAGAAGATCGGAATGGATCCGGCAGAATTCCGCCGGCAGAATTGTGTTAAAACCGGCGAGGAAATTCTCACGGGGATGAAGATGCCGCCGGTGGATTTGGTGGCCTGCATTGATAAGGCGACGGCAGCTATCGGTTGGGGTCAAAAGAAACCGGCCTCCGCTCCGGGGAAGAAACGGGGGCAAGGGCTGGCGATTATGTGGAAAGCCCCGGCCATTCCCCCCAACCCCGGCAGTTCCGCGATTGTGCGTTTTAATGAAGACGCCACACTTAATGTGTACGTGGGCGGACAAGAGCTGGGACAGGGGGCCTTCACGGTCGCCGCGCAGATGGCGGCGCAAGCGCTGGGTATCCCCTACGAATGGGTGCGGGTTTCCGCCAACCCGGTGGATACCAAGTATAGCCCTTACGAATGGCAGACCGTCGCCAGCCGTATCACCTGGGCGATGGGCAACTCGGTGAAAGCCGCCGCTGAAGAGGCTCGTCAGAAGATTTTAGACGTAGTGGCCGAGCATTGGAATGAAGATCCTGAGAACTTGGACATCAAAAATGGCGTCGTCATTTCCTATCAATCGGAGCGGGAACAATCGCTTAAGAGCATGGTGGTTTATGGCTTGCCTAATGATAATTATGAAGGGTGGCAAGGCGGGCCAATTGTCGGCACAGGCAAATTCATGCCTACTTACATTACCGGCTTGGATAAGGAGACCGGGCAGGGAACGCGCTCCGTGGCTCATTATTCAGTTGGCTGTCAAGCCATTGACCTGGAAGTGGATACTGCTACGGGGCAGGTTGATATTCTAAAGATCGCCAGCGCGTATGATGTGGGCAAGGCTATCAATCCTGACTTGGTCTTGACCCAGATTGAAGGAGGTGCGGTCCACGGTATGAGCTCCGCCTTTGAAGGGATGTTCTTTGATAAGCAGGGGCGTCTAAGGAATCCCAGTTTGGTGGATTACAAAATCGCCACGGCGCTGGACGCCCCCTGGGAGATTCACGGAGATATCATCGAGACGCCGTTGGAGGATGGCCCCTGGGGCGCGCGCGGCGTCGGCGAGCACGTGATGGTGCAGACCGCGCCGGCGATTGCCAACGCGCTTCACGATGCGTTAGGCGTACGGTTCGATGATCTGCCGCTCTCGTCAGAGAAAATTTATCTGGCTTTACGTGAGAAAGAGGCGGGTGGCGAGTAGCTAGAGTAGCGCGAGTTCTTTAAGCAATTAAGACCCGGAGGAAGACAACCTTCCGGGTCTTTCTGCTGAGGAGGTTAAATGCGGACAAGATATGGGAGGAGCTATTTCGAGGGACTTTTAGGGCAAGGGACGCCTAATTCGCCGCGCAACAGAAATCGGTTAGCCTTGATTCTGAGTGAATGTCAGCAGGGGCAATTGCTGGAGATCGGTTGTGGGCCGGGACACTTCCTCCGCACAGCCGCAGCACATTTTGAGGTGACTGGTCTGGATATCTCAAGCTACGTCGCCGGGCCGCTCGCGGGGTTATCAGGTACGCAAATCAAGCAGGCGGATATCGAGAATTGCTCGTTGCCGGAGAATAAGTACGTGGTGGTGGCGGCCTTCAATGTATTGGAGCACCTCTCATCTCCGGTTTTAGTTGTGCAGGCGATTTACCAAACCTTGCAACCTGGAGGACTGTTAGTGGGTTCCGTGCCGCACAATCGCGGCCTAATTGGGCGGGCGCATACCATCCTGACGAACTTTTTTGACAAAACCCACTGTTCCACCTACCCGCCGGCCAGATGGCGGCAATTATTTTCCGCAGCCGGCTTTACCGAAGTTGATTTCTTTGGTGAAGTGATGTATGGCAAGAAACAGAGTTGGTATCTGCGCGGTGCCAGCTGGCAGAGGATGGCCTTTAATCTCATCTTCCGCTGCTGGAAGCCAGTTTATTAGTTGTCTGTCAATTAACCGTTGCTGAATCTTAACTGAATAGTTACATTTTCCCGTCTTTGTTTTGTGATATAATATCGGTTAGAATGGTTGGCTATATTTTTGCATTTGAAGAGCTAGTATGAGGTAAATAAATGGGAGCAAAAATTCTTTACATTGAGGACAATGCAGATAATCGCCTGTTGGTGCGCCGTATTCTGATGGTGGAGGATTGTGAAGTATTTGAGGCTGCAACGGGCGTTGAAGGGATTGCGCTAGCCGTTCGCGTTAGACCCGATTTAATTCTTATGGATATGAACCTGCCGTCTGTGGATGGTTACGAGCTTACCCGGCGGGTGCGGCAGATTCCAGATTTGCAGGACATTCCCATAATTGCAATGACGGCCAACGTGATGCACGGGGACCGTGAGAAGACTCTGGAAGCAGGTTGTGATGGTTATATTCCCAAGCCGATAGATGTGGATGATTTGCCGCGGCAGATTCAGCGGTTCTTGGCGGCCAAAGGATAGGGAGGGGGGTATGGCAAGTGCAAGCAAATCACCGCATGATGCCATAATTTTGATTGTGGAAGATAATTTCAATAACTTTCTCCTGATGACGCGCCTATTGGCTTTTTTGGGCGTCAAAAAATGCGAGTGGAAGGCTTCGGGATGGAAAGTGTTGGAATTCGCCGAAACGTTGGGGGATATTGATCTGATTTTGATGGATCTGATGTTACCTGACACTGATGGGTATGGGGCCTTGGAACGCTTACGTGCTCATCCTACTTTTGAGGGCGCATCAATTATCGCCGTGACTGCACATTCTTCCATTGGTTCCATGCGCAAGGCGCGCGCAGCTGGCTTTGATGGGTTTATCGGCAAACCCTTAGACCCCGATCGCTTTCCCGAACAGATACGGCGTATTTTATTGGGCGAGGAGGTATGGGAACCTCAATAGGGGGAACTGACTTTTCCGCCCCTGCTTCTCGTCTTATTCCCACTACGGGTATGCGCGGGGGGTTAGGGAGAACATTGCTGACGGCCTTTCTGACTCTGGCTATAGTGCCTCTGTCGCTGGTGGGTTGGTATGCGTTGCAACAGAACCAACAGCATTTAGAAGCTGCGGCGGCAGACAAGTTAACGACAATCGCGACCTTGCAGGCAGTGATGCTAGAGAGAGAGGTGGCCGGATGGAAAACTTTATTTCCTGTATGGGGAGAATCCGAGAGTGCTAATCTAGAACTCTCCCTCCCTGCCGGGGGATCCCTGGAGCATTACGCTCCGGGTTTAATGGGAATTACCTCTAGTGGCACCTCCCCTCAAACAAACTGGTCACTCGGTGATTGTGAAGCCACGCCGGTTTATTTAACTGATATTTCAGATGTAGCTGCTGATGAAGTGATAGTTTTACCTTTCGGGCAAGCGAAAAACACGTTATTTTTTTGTACTTGTGGAGACCTCTGGCGGAGTGGGCAGCGAGATACCTTGACCTGGGGGGAAACTACCCGAATTTATCTGGTGTTGCCAGAGGCCAGAGAACCTTCCACAGAGCCGCTGCCACTCTTGGCGGTAGGAGCGCGCAGCGGAGTTTATCAGAATCATCAGGGCGTCTCTGTGGTCGGAGCTTACGTTCCCTCGGCGCAACTGGGGCTGGGGATATTGGTGGAGCAAGCCGAGACTGAGATCATATCTGCTAATGATCAAGTTGTGGCGACGCTGATTGTGGCAGTTTTGGGGCTGGTATTAGCTATCACCACCATTGCGGCTATGGTAATTCGTAAGATTACTCGGCCAGTGATACAGTTGACCGAATCTGCCCTAGCCATGTCTGGCGGTAATTTGGGGCAATATGTACCGGTCACCTCTAGGGATGAGATTGGGATTCTCACTTACGTCTTTAACCAGATGGCGGCGGAGCTCAAATCACTTTATGATGGTTTGGAGGCTAAGGTCGCGGAGCGTACTAAGTTGCTCCAACGGGCTAACTATCTGATTCAATGGCGGGCGTTGCAATTAGAAGCTAGCTTGGAAGTGAGCAAGGCCATCACTTCCTATCGTGATCCCAATCTACTGTTGGAACGTGTCGCCGGGTTGATCCAAGAGCAGTTTATTTACATTGCGGTAGCCGTTTACTTAATGGAACCGGGCGGGGGGGCGGCCCGGTGGCGCGCCGCCAGTCCCCGAGAGGGTAATTGGCCGGACCGCGTTACCGTGGGGGATGGGACGGTCATGGCGCAGGCGTTACAGACCGCCAAGATTCAGAGTGCGGAGCGGACGCTCTTCCGAGATAACAACCCCTCCCGCCGGGGGTTCACTACCTTGGCTATCCCTCTCTGTATGGAAACTCGCGTCTTGGGAGTGGTGGCGATCCTCCGTACCGATAGGGAGGTGGATCAGGAAGATGATCGGGCCGTACTCTTGCACCTGGCTAATCAAATCACGATTGCGTTGGAGAACGCGCGGGCTTATGAACGGGAGCGGCTAGCTACTCAACAGTTAGAAGAAGCCGAGTTGTTCAAGGCGCGTTTTCTCGCGAATATGTCCCACGATCTGCGGGAACCGTTAAACTCGGTGATTGGTTTCTCGCGGTTGCTCTTGAAAGGGTTAGATGGGCCGCTATCGAAGCAGCAGGCGCAAGATATCCAACGTATCTATACTAACAGCAAACGGCTGTTGCAATCTGTCAGCGATATTTTGACAATCTCTCAAATCCAGGCGGGGTTGGTGGAGTTAGATTTGCAACCGGTAGCTTTGCAAGAAGTGATTGAAAGCGTGTTGCCCACGGCGGAGGCGTTTGTGTATGGGGAACCAATCACTCTGAAAGGGGAGATTGAGCCATTTTTACCCCTTATTTTGGGTGACGCGCTGCGCATCCGGCAAGTATTACTTTACCTGTTGAGTAACGCGGCCAAATTCACCGAGAGAGGCACGGTGGTACTCCGGGTTTGGACTGCTAAAAATTGGGTTTACGTCAGTGTGCATGATACCGGTATGGGGATTCCAGAGCAAAAACGAGAGCGGATCTTCACGCGCTTTGAGAAAGGCCGGGAGGAGCACGTTAGTTCCACTGGAACCGGACTGGGGTTAGCCTTGAGCAAACAGTTTGTGGAGATGCACGGCGGTCAAATTTGGGTGGAGAGTGAGGTAGGGGTGGGTTCCACATTTACTTTCTCGTTGCCGTTGCTACCTTTAGATTAGATTAGAGATAGCAGCATGAGAGCCGGCTAAATAGGAGGAGCGTGATATTCGTGAGAACTAACGAAACTGCGGGGCGCGCGGACGCTGAAATCTCGTTTTCTGAGACCTTAGAGTTGGATAGCCGCCGGTTGGTGGATCAGATTCGCCGGGCATTGGATATTGAGCAGGTTCTCCAACGGACGGCTACCGGGTTGGCGGAGATGCTAGAACTATCGCAAGTCTCCATAGAACTGAGCGTGGTAGTACCAGACCAACCTGAGGAGTAAGCATCAATGAATACCACAATCAATTGGCAGTTGAGCTTGCAAGAGCGCCGGACACAACTCCTGGGATACCTGTTGCTGGCTGCAACAGTGGGAGGAGGCGGGGGGCTGGGTTTATTCTATTTCTCGTTCCCGGCCGAGATGGGGATGCTGGCGCGGGGCATAGAGTTACTCCCTTTCTTTGCGATCTGGGGCCTGGTGTTAATAGCTTGGAGTGGACAGAGATTAGGTTATCAGCTACGCACCGGAATTACCTTGGCGGTTGTCTTATTATTGGGCCTCTATACTATGCGGCGGGGCGGAATAGTTGGTATAGGAACGCTCTGGTTGATGTTGATGCCGATACTCTCTTTTATCTTAGGGGGGACG
>DUEJ01000129.1 GCA_011192175.1 Thermoflexia bacterium | reverse complement strand
TTTTGCGAAGCCCCCACTAGGCATAAATACCCCCGAAACACTACTGCAACTGGCCGAACGCTTGCTCCAAGAACCACGGATTGCCGTAGATACGGAATCCGACAGCCTCCATGCTTATCAGGAAAAGGTCTGTCTGCTCCAGTTCAGCATTCCCGATAACGATTACCTCGTTGACCCTCTGGCCCTGGACAATCTGGACGCGCTGGCGCCGGTCTTCGCTTCCCCCACAGTGGAAAAAGTCTTTCACGCCGCCGACTACGATCTCATCGTGCTCCAACGCGATTACGGGCTCCACTGTCGCCAGCTCTTTGATACCATGTGGGGCGGTCGCATCTTAGGTTGGGAGCATGTAGGGCTAGGCGATTTATTGGAGGAGCATTTCAAGATCCACGCGGATAAAAAATTCCAGCGCTACAATTGGGGACGACGGCCGGTCTCTTCCAAAGCCATCACTTACGCGCGGATGGATACGCACTACCTGCTCAAACTGCGGGAGCTAGAGCTGGCCGAATTAAAAGAGCTGGGACGCTGGGCAGAGGCGCAAGAGATATTTCACTATCTGGCTACCAACGTGCAAGCGCCTACGCCCCACTCGCCAGAAACCAGTTTTTGGCGAATCAAAGGGGTGCATGACCTCAACCTTCACGAGAAGCAGATGCTCTACCGCCTTCATCTCTGGCGCGAGAAGAGAGCGCAGCGGTTAGACCGCCCCCCTTTCAAGGTACTGGGATGCAAACGCCTGATCGCGCTGGCCCAGATGCACGCACGTAGCGAAAAAGGTCTGCAAGCCGCTGGACTGACCAAACATCAAACCCGCCGCTTCGGCCCGGAGCTCTTGCGCGCCCTGCGCCAAGGCCCCCAGGCATTACCTCCCTATCCGCCGGAGCCACCGCGTCCCCCCCAGCTGGTGCTAGAGCGCTATCAAACTCTGCGTAACTGGCGCAAAAAAGTGGGAAGTAGGCGGCGCGTCGCTTCTGATGTCATTCTACCCAACGCTACTCTCTGGGATTTAGCCTGGCATCCCCCGCAGACCCTGGAAGCCCTGCTCACTGTTCCCGGGATTGGCCCCTGGCGTCAAGCGCATTACGGCCCCGATCTACTGGCCTTACTAGCTCCCACAGACTCTTTCTTTACCTCACGCCACTGATTATCCCGCAGCTGCTGAGGAGAGCCAATTCCGGTTTCCTCATTTGCTGAAATTACATCCCTCAGCTCACTAAAAAAGTGCCGCCAGAAGCGGTGAATATGTCGCTTGGCAGCCACCCGTATAATTCCCCACCTCCCCTCAGAAAAAAATAACTCCACAGGCGAACTGCTTTTGCATCCTGCCAGAGTGAGAGTAAAATAACCTTCGCTATTTACGCTAGTCAGCAGCACATCAACCAATTGCTTGTATCAGCAAAACTAAAGGAGAACGTATTCATGGCCAATCTATGGCACGACCTACCACCAGGCCCAGGAAATGTCCCAGAAGTGATTTACGTGGTCATTGAGATACCCAAACGTTCACGCAATAAATTTGAGTACAATAAAGCCGGGTTCATCGAGCTAGACCGCGTGCTCTACTCATCCCTACACTACCCCGGCGATTACGGTTTTATCCCCCGCACTTATTATGATGACGGCGATCCTCTGGATGTGCTGGTAATGACCGACGAGCCTACCTTTCCCGGCTGCGTCATCGAGGCGCGTCCGCTAGGCATTTTTCGCATGTTGGATGGAGAATTGCACGACGATAAAATCCTGGCCGTGCCCGCCACCGATCCGCTCTTCAATGAATACAAGAATCTCGCAGATATCCCCCCTCATTTTCTCCAAGAGGTCTCCCATTTCTTCGCGGTCTATAAAGACTTGCAGCATATTAGAGTCGAGGCCTTGAATTGGGAAGGCCGCGAGGTCGCCCTTGAGGAGATCGAACGCTCGCTCTCGCTTTACGCTAAATACCTCCGCACCAGCCGCCAATGATCATTGGAGTTTGCGTGCTCGACCTTTATCTACCGGGGGTAGCTTCGCTCAAGGAAAAACGGCGTTGGTTAAAGCCTCTCCTCGCTAAACTACGCCAGCAGTTCCAACTGGCGACCGCGGAGATAGACCATCACGATACCTGGCAATCCTCGCGCATCGCCATTGTAACAGTAGCTAACGATACCAGACACGTCTACTCTGTGCTAGAACACGCCGTTCACTGGATAGAGGATGAATATCGTGGCGTCCAACTGCTGGATTGGCAAATTGAGTTGCGTTAGAAATACTGCTATGAGTTGCTGGATACGTTCCCAGCACCGCTAACAAAGTCCCATAGGTCCTTATGACTGTAGTCGATGAAATCAAAGCCCGCTTAGACCTGGCGGAAGTTGTCGGGCGAGTTGTGCAGCTAAATAAAGCCGGGCGCAACTTCAAGGGCCTCTGCCCCTTCCACAGCGAAAAAACGCCCTCTTTTTTCATCTTCCCGGATAGTCAAAATTGGCATTGTTTTGGCTGCGGGAAAGGCGGAGATGTTTTCAGTTTTGTGATGGAGTATGAGGGCTGGAACTTTCGCATGGCCCTGGAAGAGCTAGGCCGGCAAGCCGGAGTTGAAGTTCAAAAACGCACTCCCCTCCAGATCCAAGCCACCCAAGAAAATGACCACCTGCGAGCGGCTTTAGAAGCTGCCGCTGCCTATTATCACACCCTCTTGCGCAGCGCTCCGCAGGCCCGGCGGGCACGCGCCTATCTGAAGCAACGCGGTTTCACCGTGGAGACTATCAAGCGGTTCCGGCTAGGCTATAGCTTGAATTCCTGGGATGCTATGCGCGCCGCGCTGCGCGGCCAGGGATTCAACCTGGATGCTCTAGTAAAGGCGGGCCTGCTGGTACAAAAAGAGCCGGGCAAAACCTACGACCGCTTTCGAGACCGTATTATGATCCCGATTCGCGACCGCCGGGGCCGGGTGATTGCTTTCGGCGCGCGCGTGCTCAATCCAGAAGATCAACCCAAATATCTCAACTCCCCCCAGACCCCGCTCTTCGATAAGAGCCGCGTGCTTTTCGGGCTAGACGGGGCCAGCCGGGCCATCCATCAAGAAGACGCCGTTATTATTGTAGAAGGGTACATGGACGTGATGATCCCCTATCAAGCCGGTTACCACAACGTAGTCGCGCCGATGGGCACCGCCTTAACCGAAACGCATTTGAAGCTGCTCCAACAGCTTACCAAGAACTTTATCCTAGCTCTCGACCCAGATGCCGCCGGCGTCCAGGCCACACTACGCAGCTTGGATACCGCTAGAGAAACCTTAGACCGGCAATGGGATGCAGTCTTCAACCCACGCGGCTTGGTCGGTTTTGAAAGTCAGCTCGATGCTGATATACGCGTCGTCCTGCTGCCGGAAGGCGTCGATCCAGATGAGCTGATTTTAGCAGACCGCGCCGCCTGGCAAGAACTACTAGCTACCGCCCAACCCATCGTCCGCTTCTACTTCCAACAGCTGCTCCAACAGGAGAACCCCGCTGAACCAAAGGGCAAGGCGCGTATCGTGGACGCCATGCTGCCCTTGCTACGCGATATCTCCAACAGCATAGAGCGAGAGTCCTACGCACAAGAGATCGCGATGCGGTTAAAGATCAACCCCCAGATGTTGTTGGATCGGTTGCGCGCTCACGAGCGGGTAGAAAAAGTGCGCCGCCATCGCGCCGCCGCCACTACCGTCCCCGACCAGTCCACACAACCCACTGAACTAGGAGCGCATACCCTCCGCCTCCTCCTCCAGCACCCCCAGCTCTTGGAGCCGGTCGATATCGCGTTAGTGGAGCTGGAACAACCCCCGCTGCGCGATGAGGACTTCGCCCTGGAAAACCGTCTTATCTGGGAATCCTGGCTGGCCGTATTGGTAGACCCCACCCTCAGTTTAACCGAGCTACTGCCGCTGACGACCGCAGAGAAGATAACTCGGTGGTTACAGATGCCCCCCGGCAAAGAGGAAGTAGCGGCCCTCAAGCGAGATCTGGTACGCACCATCCTCACTATTCGAGAGCGCCAGCTCCACCAAGAATTTACTCGCGTGCAAAGTTTGGTACTAGAGAGCCAGTCTCAGGGAGACCTAAAAATCCAACGTCACGCGGGTGCCTTAAACCAACTACACCTCCGGTTAAGAGAAGTGCAACGGGCGCTCAATCCCCGAGGCCTGGAGGAACGCAAAGGAAAACGAAATGGTAAAAGAGAGAACTAACGTTCCCGCAGCTGCCCTCCCCCCGCAAGGAATTGCTCTACCAGACAACGGCTGGGAAACGGAGGAATGGGAAACTGCGCTCCTTGAATTGGAAGCTGCGGCTAGAGATCAGGACACAAACGATGAACCTGCCGCAGATACGCTGGCGGAAGAAGGGGGTTCTTTTCTGGCTGAAGACGCGGCAGAATCTGAATCCAGGATTGTCGCCGCCATGGAAGCTCAGTCCCACGATCCAGTGCAAATGTACCTCCATGAGATAGGACAAGTAGCTCTCTTAACCGCGTCCCAAGAAATTTGGCTCGCGATGCTCTCCAAATTAAGAACCACCGTGGATGAGCTAGCGCTAGTTCTTCAGCCGAGCTCCACAGATGAGGATATCATCTTATATGCGCTGCAACTGTATGCTCGCGGTCATTCAGCCTGGCAAGCCAGTGGCGCAGCCGCTGAGCAGCAGGAGATTGACCCTCCCGACCCGCTGCTCCTGATAGCAGAGATCATCCATCAACAAGAGGTGCTGATTTCCTCCCTCCCCTCTGCCCTCTACCAGGAACACATGTTTCCTTATAACTGGAACCATGACCCCAGATGGGGAACTATTGTCCGCAATATCTTTGAGATGATCAACGCTTTCTATCTGCTACCCTCTCAAACCCTCAGTCTAGTGCAAGCGGAACTAGCCGCCACGGCTCAATGGCCTACCGCAGACCAGCTACGCACCTATTGTACCTCTCCAGCTGAGCTCACTGCCTGGTGGCAAAGAGTCCCC
Source organism: Thermoflexia bacterium (assembly GCA_011192175.1). Lineage (GTDB taxonomy): Bacteria > Chloroflexota > Anaerolineae > B4-G1 > SLSP01 > G713. Next base: position 2,402 of record DUEJ01000129.1, on the reverse strand, counting down.
GCACTGATCGTCGAAGCACACCAACTATTGGTCCGCGCTAATCTGCGCCTGGTAGTGAGCATTGCCAAGCGGTACATTGGCCGGGGCGTCTCCTTTCTGGATCTAATCCAGGAAGGTAACTTAGGGTTACTCCGGGCCGTGGAAAAATTCGATTTCACCAAAGGTTATAAATTCTCCACCTACGCCACCTGGTGGATTAGACAGGCCGTCAGTCGCGCCGTAGCCGATCAAGCACGCACCATCCGCATCCCGGTACACATGGTAGAAACAATTGGCCGGCTGACGCAGACCCAACATACTCTCACGCAACGCTTAGGTCGAGAACCAAACATGGAGGAGATTGCCCTGGAAATAGGGTTCATCCCCTCAGAGGATGTCGCCGCCATCCGCGAAACTCAAACCGCCGGCCAGTCGCTATCCACCTCCCAACAGCGCAAACTGCGCCGCGCCGTCACCAAAGTGCGCCACATCATCAGCGTGGGCCAAGAACCAATGTCGCTGGAAACTCCCATCGGTAACGAGCAGGATAGCGAGCTGGCTGATTTCATTGAAGATGAGAACTTGCCGGGGCCGAGAGCGGCCACCTCCAGAGAGATGCTTAACGAGCAGCTTGAAGGGATTCTAGCCGAATTAAAAGATCGCGAGCGAACAGTACTAGAAATGCGCTTCGGGTTGATGGATGGAGAGCAACACACATTAGAGGAAGTAGGAGCAACTTTCGATGTAACGCGAGAACGTATCCGCCAGATAGAATCTAGAGCCTTACGCAAGCTCCGTCACCCTGGCCGCAGTCGCAAATTGCGCGATTTTCTCAACTCATAAGAGAGTCAATTAGTCGAGCAGGCTGGTAGTCTCAGTAAGTTAAAAAACGCTCCAAGTCCCCGGGGACGGCTTAATTGGCCGCACCCACAATAATGACTCCCCTGAAATAAGCTAGTTTGCCGCTAAGACGCTAAGTAAAAAGTTAGTTTTCTGAAGGTTAAATTTCAAATCTTTGCGCCTTTGCGATGAAACGCCTGGTTTTTTCAGTAGACTCAATAATGAAAATGCTTCACTAACGCAAACACTTTTGTTCTGAAGCAGACTTTTGACTTGCGACTTACGACTTATTTTCAGGAGAGCCAAATATGGAAATTAAAATCACGACCCATCACCAAGTTGATCTCGTAGATATCACCGCACAGGTACAGCAGCGCGTTACCCAAACCGGCGTCCAAGCAGGCATCTGCTTCCTCTTCTGCCCGCACACCACGGCGGGAGTGGTGCTCAACGAGAATTGGGATCCCTCCGTGGAGCAGGATGTAGCCATGGTTCTGGCGCGCATGGTACCGGAAGGTCTGCCGTACACGCACGCCGAAGGCAACTCCCCCGCGCACACCAAAGCGATCTTGGTCGCCGCCGACCACTTCGTCTTTATCCGCCACGGGCAGTTGGAACTGGGCCGCTGGCAGGGGATCTTCTTCGCCGAGTTCGATGGCCCGCGTCAGCGTACTCTTAAAATCAAGGTGGTCAGTCAATGAACCAGGCAACCACCTCCCAAATCCCGGCCGCCCCACTGGCGTGGGAACGTCTCGAAGCGCTGCTGCACCGGGTCAGTAAACCCGGGCGTTACGTCGGGGGAGAATACAACAGCGTCCATAAATCTTGGGAGGAGACCGCTTTCCACGTCTGCCTGGCCTTCCCCGATCTCTACGATTTAGGGATGTCCAACTTCGCCCTCGCCATCCTCTACGAAATCATCAACCAAGAGGCGGACGTGCTGGCCGAGCGTACTTACCTGCCCGCTCCCGACATGCTAGAACAGCTAACCGCGGCCGGCATCCCCCTCTACACCCTAGAGAGCTACCGGCCCGTCGCCGCCTTTGACTTGTTGGGCATCAGTGTCGCTTACGAGCAGCTCTATACCAACGCGCTGCTGCTTATGGATCAGGCCGGCCTCCCGGTACGCGCCGCCGCGCGCGACGCACGCTATCCACTGGTCATCGGCGGGGGACATGGCGCCTTCAACCCCGAACCGCTTACCGCTTTCTTTGATGCGTTCGTCATCGGAGAAGGAGAAGAGATAATTCTGGAGGTCATTGACGTGCTGCGCCCACTCAAAGCTGGCCCGCGTGCAGAACAATTGCACGCCCTAGCCCAGATACCTGGCCTCTACGTCCCCAGCCTCTATCGCGCCAGCTACACGGCGACCGGGCAGCTCGCCGCTCTGGAACCCACCATCCCCGCCGCGCCGCCGCGCATAGCCAAACGCATCGTCGGAACGCTCCCCCCGACGCCCATTAAACAGCTAGTCCCCAATATCGACGTGGTTCACAATCGCGGTGTGGTGCAAATACAACGCGGCTGCACGCGCGGCTGCCGCTTCTGCCAAGCCGGGGCCATCAACCGCCCGGTACGCGAGC
>DUEJ01000128.1 GCA_011192175.1 Thermoflexia bacterium | reverse complement strand
TCAGGGGTTTGGAGATAACGTGAAGTATATCATACTTGAGGAAGTACCAAGATGAGCGGGGACGTGGATAAAAAACAAATGGCGCATGGTAGTAGCCGCGAAATCCTTTTCGCGTCAGACAAGCTTGGTATTCCGAGCGAAACGTAGTGCAGTCGAGGAATCTCCCGAGTTTGCGGGGGGACCTGCTTTAGACGCTTCTCTTGCCAGCTAGCGGAGCGCAAAAGAAACTCTTCAAGAAGCTTGGTTGGTGCAATCGAACCTTGACCTGGGCCGTGATAGTAGCCATCGCTATCAGTCTCATCTGGCGGCAGATCGGCGGTGGCGGTACCGAGATTGCCCGTCTCTGGCGTACCGAAGGGCTGCTAGGGGCGTTCCTCTTGATCGTCAGTCCACAAGCCATCGCGGAACGACTGCAATGTAGTCACGCTCACGGCGCTGTTAGGAGCCCCCCCCGGCTATGAGCTAGGCGCATTAGTCACCGCCTAGACTCGCAGTCAGCCCCGCGCTTAGCCCCTGGGATACGCTAACTCGCTTCCTAACTTTCGAACAGACCCGACAGAATACGCTAATTTGTAATTCCGCTACTTTATGCTATTCTACCTGAGATTGTAATTAGCTCTACTTTTCAGCGGAGTTATAATTTAACTTGATCAAAAACTGGTTCCAGCTGCGGGGCTAACTTAAAACATATTTATCCCAAGAGAGAGGCGACGCAAATGACAACCGTCTCACCGGCCATGCTCAGAGATATTACCCTGGAGTGCGGAGCTTGTGGACACCGGCAACGATACCAAGTCCCTACCCCAGCTTGCAATGAATGTGGCAATGATTGGATGGAAGTGCGTTATGATTACGAACGTATCCGCCATCTCTGGCCCGATTGGTTGCGCGAACGTCCTTTTACTATGTGGCGCTATTGCGAATTACTCCCTTTGAGTTCCGCCCACTACCAGGTTTCAATGGGGGAAGGGGGAACAGCTCTCCTCCGACCCCAAAACTTAAATATGATGTTAGGCACCCCCAACCTCTTTATTAAAGACGAACGGCAAAATCCTACCAATTCCTTCAAAGATCGGCAGGCCAGTCTTGTCATCTCCATGATGAAAGAAGCCAATATCACCGAGCTTACTGTGGCTTCCACAGGCAACGTGGCTATCTCCTATTCTGCTTACTCCGCTCATGCCGGTATCAAACTCTGGACTTTCTTGCCTAGCTTGGTCCCCCCGGATAAGATGCGCGAAATCGCCATCTACGGCAGTGAAGTCATCAAAGTGACCGCCAACTACGATACCACTAAAAAAGTTGCCGCGCGCTTTGCCTGTCACAAAGGGATTACTCCGGACCGGGGCATTCGCAATGTGGGCACGCGCGAGGCTATGAAGACCATAGCCTTCGAAATGGCCGAACAATTGGCCGCCGAACTGGGGCCACCTAGTCCCGATCATCCCTGGCGCGCCCCAGATTGGTATATCCAGGCTGTCAGCGGCGGGATGGGGCCGATTGGAGTGTGGAAGGGTTATGATGAACTTTACCGGATGGGATTAGTGGACCGTCGTCCTAAGCTCGCGCTTATTCAAGCTGCGGGTTGCGCCCCGATGGTTAACTCTTTCCGAAAAAACTTACCCGAGGTGGAACCGGTCACGGACCCCCGCACCCAAGTTATCACCATCGCTACGGGGAACCCTGGGCCGGCTTACAGCTACCTCTATCGGTTAGTCCAACAACATGGCGGTGCATTTGAAGCCGTCACTGATGAAGAGACGTTCCGGGCCCTCCATCTACTGGCTAAAATGGAAGGGCTTTCTATGGAAAGCGCCGCGGCCGCGGCGTTCGCAGGATTATTCAAGCTATTAAGAACCGGTGTTATTAAAAAAGACGAAACGGTCGTCGTCAACTGTTCTGGGCATACCTTTCCCGTAGAGAAATTTTTACTTGATAAGAATTGGCTCAAGGTCTTACCGGGTACGCTGGCCAATACTGCGCTAACTCCTGTTCCCCCCACCGCGCGCCAGAGCAAATCAGAAGGGTTACTGGGCGCTTTAGACCAATTGGATAAACGCTTCAAGCGCATCGTGATTGTAGAAGACAATTACGATGCCGCGCGCTTGTTACGCCGTATTTTACAAACACGCGGTGACTTTCAGATCAGTGAGGCCCATTCGGGCAGCGAGGGATTGGCTCTAATCAGAGCTACGCACCCCGATCTGATTATGCTGGATTTAACGATGCCGGATATGGATGGCTTTTCAGTGCTAGATGAGCTTAAGGCAGCGAGAGAGCTGAAGAATATCCCCGTCATCGTTATCACAGCCAAAGAATTAAATCGCCATGAACGTGACCGCTTGCAAGGACAGACACAGATGCTTTTGCAAAAAGGGGACTTTATGCAGGAGGAGCTAGTATCCGGTATCAATGCGTTGATAGGTGATGAGGGAAAAGCATGACTAAAATTCTATACGTAGAGGATACCCCCGCCAGCCAGCGTCTGGTACAACGCATTTTGATGGTAGAAGGCTTTACTGTTTCTGTGGCTAACAATGGCATCGAGGCAATTGAGCTCGCCCGTAAAGAAAAACCAGCTCTGATCCTGATGGATATCAACATTGGAGGCATGGATGGCTACGAAGTAACCACCCGACTCCGCACCATTGAGGGATTGGAAAAGGCCCCGATTGTAGCTGTCACCGCCGCCACTCTGGATGGGGATCGAGAGCGGGCCCTGGTAGCCGGGTGCGACGGTTACATCACCAAACCCATTGATGTGGACACTTTCCCCGACCAGGTACGCGAGTACCTCACCGGTATAAAAAAGGAAACGGTTGATTCAGCAGAGGAGCGGGCCGAGTATCTCCAGGAATACAATCAACGTCTGGTAACGCGGTTAGAAGAAAAAGTGCGTGAATTAGAAACAGCCAATGAGGATCTCCAACGTGTCGAAAAGATGAAGTCCGACTTTGTGATCCTGGCCGGTCATGAGCTGCGCACCCCGCTCACTGTGATCTACGGCTACCTCCAAATTCTACTCAATAATCCGGCCATCCCCGGCTCAGAGGAGGATGAAGGCACTCCTCAACACCTGCTCAAGCGAATCTCCAAAGCGGTAGAACGTCTTAGTCAAGTTATTCAAGACATTCTCAATGTTTCCCTCATTGATGCGGACCGGTTAGACCTGGCGCATGAACCGGTTTTCATGAGCTCAACTATCAAAACAGTACTTCACAATTTGCGTAGCTTTGGGCCCCAACGCCAACTGATCTTCGAAATTGGACCAGGCTTAAAAAGTATCCCGGTTCTTGAGGGCGATCCACGGCGTCTTCATCAGGCTATCTGGAACGTGATCAGTAATGCGATCAAGTACACGCCCGATCATGGCTTAATCACTATTGATGGGCGGGTAATAGAAGAACAGACAGCCCATATTTGGATAAAAGATACGGGCATCGGCATCCCCGCAGATGAACTCACTCATATCTTCAGACGTTTCTACGTGCTAGAAGATGTCTCCCTGCACCGTTCTAGTAAAACGGCCTTCAAGGGTGGCGGTATGGGATTGGGGCTATCAGTAGCTAAAGGTATTATTGAAGCGCATGGCGGCAAAATTTGGGCGGAAAGTGCGGGGCAAGATGAGGAAAAACTACCCGGTAGCACCATTCACTTATTGCTGCCCCTCGGCAACGTCTCACTGGGAGCCAGATATTAATTAGTTGGAGAGTTGCGTGCAGAAAGAGAACTAACTGCTAGCTGCTTGAGGGCTTGTCCTTTTTAACAGCTATGGTAAAATGTTTACCGTTCAAGGTGGATGTGGCCTAATGGTTAGGGCACCTGACTGTGGTCCAGGCGGCTGTGGGTTCGAGTCCCATCATCCACCCCAAGGGGTCGGGCTAATTAGCCCGACCTTTTTTATCACTAGCCCCTGTAGCTCAATTGGATAGAGCGTCGGACTTCGAATCCGCAGGTTACAGGTTCAAATCCTGTCGGGGGTACCAAGCATAAAACGCAAAACGGGCTGTTGCAGGTCATCCAACGTTTTGCGTTTTATTTTTAGTGGGCGTATGCAAAATGAGAAAAAAAATCAGACAAACATTATTATGGAAAATTGTTTGGGGTCTTTTACAGCCACGCCCGGTACGCCTGCCTATTTGTGTCTGGGGACTTCTCATCGTCAGCATAGGATTGCTCCTGTGGCGTTATCAGGGACCCTTTAGCTCTCCTGTCATCGCACCGCGTTTTGTCATCCTCACTCCGACCCCCGGCCCCAGTCCTACACCGGGGCCTCCGCCTACACCCGTCGGCAGCGGCGGCACGGTAGCTTTCAGTGTGCGGCGTAACGGTAACAACGATATCTATCTACTTTCGCAGAATACCGGGAAGCTACTCCGGCTTACCTCTGATCCAGCTGAGGATCGTGACCCGGCCTGGTCCCCCGATGGACACTGGCTTGCCTTTGCTTCCAATCGGGCCAATAACTGGGATCTCTATCTGATGGAGCTAGATTCAGGCGTGATCATCCGCCTGACCCGGGATGCCACTTTTGAAGCCAGCCCGACTTGGTCACCTGACAGTCGCTGGTTGGCCTATGAGACTTATCAGGAAGGGAATCTTAATTTGCACGTCATCAGCGTGGATGGCGAAGAGGACTATCAGCTCACCAGCGATCCCGCCCCGGATTACTCCCCGGCCTGGTCGCCCGATGGACGTCACATCATTTTCACTTCTCTGCGTGACGGCAACCAGGAAATCTATGCTATTTCCCTAGATGGCGGCGCTCTGACTAATCTGACCCACACACCTGACCAAAACGAGGATTATCCGGCTTGGCAACGTGACGGGAATTACCTGGCCTATTCGGCCGGCGTACCCGGAGAAAGTAGCATCTATCTCCTCCCCTTTGCCAAAGAGGCCATGGCCACCGGGGAGGTGCGCCCTACGCTCTTTGGCCTCGGGGCAGAACCGACCTGGGCGCCCGATAGTCAAGCGTTGGCCTTCATCTTTCGCCGGGGCACGCATTCCTACCTGGTAGCCGCCGATACTGCCGGCTGGGCTTTGACTCAGGAGGGGTATCAGAGCACCGTGGGGATATTATCCGGCCCGGCCTGGAGTGACCGTACCCTCCCGGCCACGTTAATTGAAGAGCTAGAAAACCGCACCACCAAAAATGAGCCGCCGCTCTACACAGAATTATTGTTGGATAATACCAGCTCTCGCTATCCGCTAATAGGTTTGCCAGATGTCAATGGCGGTAACAATAGAGAACAATTGAGCGACAAGGTGAATAATAGTTACAATGCTTTGCGAGAGCGGATTGAAGCAGAGACGGGGTGGGATTTCCTGAGTATTCTAGGGGATTCCAGCCGTTCCATGAACCACACCCCCCGCCCAGGACAGGGGCGCATCTCCTGGCATGTCTGTGGCCGCGCCGTAGATATTAATCAGGGCTTCTTGCGCAATGGGAACATCGAGCTGGTGCGCGAAGATATCAGCGGCGTCACCTATTGGCGCGTATTCATCAAAGCGCAGCAGCAAGATGGCAGTCAAGGGGAACCACTGCGCCAACTCCCCTGGGATTTGAGCGCCCGCGCTGAGGGAGGTTTAGCGACGACGCAAGGGGGCAAATTGAGGGAGCAACCGCCTGCCAGCTATTACGTGGATTTCACCACACTGGCTGCCGACTACGGTTGGGAGCGTCGCAACGCTCTCTCTAACTGGCGCAACTCTTGGTTCGATATTGAGTGGTGGCATTTCCAGAAAACTGAGGGCATGAGCTGGTATGAGTGTATGCTAGAGAGGTATACCCCCGAAGAGATCAAAGCGTCCTACGGGGATTTGCCCTGGTGGACTAAACTCCCGGAGAACGAGGTGCAAGCCCTCCCCTGGTAGCAGATAGCGTCAACCGGAGATTCGCTCAATCGCGGCCCGCATTTCCTGCTGGAAGCGCGCTACTGAAAAGCGCTCGGCGTTCGCCCGGCAAGCCCCGGAATCAACCGCACCAGCGTCGAAAGTACGCACCGCAGCAGCCAGGGATTCTGGCGTCGGCTCGTGGAAGAACGCGCCTGTCTCACCTGCGACCACCGTATCCAACGCCCCGCCCGCTCCATAAGCGATCACCGGACGACCAGCAGCCTGCGCTTCCACCGGCGCGATGCCAAAATCCTCCCGCCCCGGGAAGATGAAAGCCTGGCAGCGCGCCAATAATCCCCGCACATCTTCATCCGGGAGGTATCCTAAAAATTGGATGTTGGGCTTAGCTAACGCCTCTAGCGTTTCGCGATCCCGCCCACTGCCGGCAATCAAGAGCGGCAAACCCAATTCATTGAACGCGCGCACCGCCAAATCGATCCGTTTGTAAGGCACTAACCGCGAGACGAGGAGATAATAATCAGCATGTTGGGCTGCCGGGTGATAGTGTTTCACCGCCACGGGGGGATGAATCACTTCCGATTCCCGGCCATAGTAACGGCGAATGCGCTCCTGGATCGCTGTGGAGATGGCGATAAAGTGCGTGGTGGGCCGTTGCGCCGCGGCATAATCCCAACGCCGGAGCAATTTCACTGCCGGATTAAGTGATTTTTTGAGCCAGGGGGAGAGCGACTCGCGCGCAGCATAAGCTTCATATTCCCATACGTAACGGGTGGGAGCTAAACAATAAGAGAGCTGTGGAATATCTCCTGTCTGTACCCCGTGACAGAAGCCGCTCTTGTTGCTGATGATTAAATCATAACCGCGCTTCCGCAGGTTCAGGCGCGCAAAGGTCAGGGCATAGAGCGGAAAATAGAGTTGATGGTGGCGGTAAATGCCCGGTAGATAATTCATCCAAGTAGTTTTGATGTCCCAGGCGCGATAAGCAGTCGGCATCCCGGCTTGCCAGTAAATACTGGTATGAATTGGGGCTAGCGGAAAAAGAGCGTGGAGCTCTTCCAGTACCCGTTCCGCCCCGCCCCGCTGATTGAGCCAATCGTGAACCAAGGCAATTTTAGTCATAGTTAATGCTCTTCTCCGCTGTAGGTAAAGTCGCCAATGTCTGGCCTTGCAAAGCTAAACACAGAGCTTTGCGGTCATTCCACGGATACTCCCTAGCACCAAAGCACATACTCTGCTCATGCCCTTTGCCGCAGGCTAAAACCACGTCGCCGGGCTGTGCCAGTGACACCGCTTTGAGCAACGCCGCACCGCGATCCGGGACCTGCCAGAAATCAACGCCCTCGCGCCGGCCGCCGGACTCCAAGGCCCGCGCCGTCTCCGCCATGATCGCAGAGAGCGCCTCGGTACGGGGATCCTCCGCCGTCACGACCGTGAAATCAGCGTGTGCGGCGGCTGCCGCACCCATCAAACGGCGTTTATCCCGATCCCGCAACCCGGCGCAACCAAAAGCCACTATCACCCGGCCACCCGGGTCGGCGATTTGCCGGGCCGCCTTCAGCGTCCGCTGCAAGGCGTTAGGCGTATGCGCAAAATCAATCACGGCGGTAAATGCTTGGGCCGCCTCAATCCGCTCCATCCGCCCCGGCACACCTGTGAAGTCCGCCAGAGCGAGAGCCACGGTCGCGGGGGAAACGCCCAACGCCAACGCTGCCGCCGAGGCGGCCAAGATATTGCTCACATTGTAGTCGCCCACCAGGGCGCTGCGCAAAGCCACTGTCCCCCACTCCCCAGCCAGCGTGAAACGCAAGCCCTCCGGGGTGAACTGCACATCCCGTGCCACCAAATCAGCGTTTGGATTCTCCAGGCCGTAAGTCAGTTGCCGCTCCACCGGGATAGCTTGCAGATAAGCATAAGAATTCTCGTCATCGGTATTAAGCACTGCGATCTTTGGTTGTCCCGGCTTACGGTGCGCCGTGAGCAAACCCCGGAAAAGCCGTGACTTGGCCTCACGATACGCTTCCATAGAACCATGGTAATCCAGATGTTCGTGGGTGAGATTAGTGATCACGGCCAGATCAAAATCACAACCGGCCAGCCGCGCTTGCGCCAAGCCATGTGAGGTAACTTCCACGACCGCGTGCGTGGCGCCGGCGGCGACCATCTCGGCCAGATAATGCTGCACCTTATCCGCCGGCGGCGTCGTTGTGTGCAACCCGGTAGTGGAGGTCCGCGCGCCAATCTGCGCGCTCACAGTGCTTAACATCCCCACCTCATACCCGGCGGCACGGAGAAAAGCATATAAGAGATTGGTAGTGGTGGTTTTCCCATCCGTCCCCGTGATGCCCACCAGTGTAAGTTGACGCGCCGGAAATCCATACCAGGCCGCATGTAACCATCCTAATGCCTCACGGGCGTTGGTCACGCGGATGTAGGACACGGATGCCGGCAGCTCCAATTTTTCTGGCGCGCGCTCGCCCAGCACCGCCGTGGCCCCCGCCGCCACCGCCTGGGGAATGAAGCTGTGACCATCCACATCAACGCCCGGCACGGCGACAAAGAGCATCCCCGACTCCACTTGCCGCGAATCAGCGGTGATACCCGTCACCATAAAATTGGTGCCCGGCGCGGAGGTAACGCCAGGCACTGCGGCTAGTAATTCATATAACCACATTAGTACCGTTCCTCGGAATGTTTAACTATCAACACCGGGCAAGATGCATATTCTATCACGCGACCGGCCACCTCGCCGATCCGCCCAGGACGAGTAATCCCCGGCGCGCTGGTCTGCCCGATCACGATCAAATCGACTGTCTCTTCGCGTGCGAGCTCGGCAATCTCACGCTGCGGATCCCCCACTCGAATTACCTGGCGACATTCCACCTTAGCGCGTTTAGCCAGACGCGAGAGGTAATCAAGGTAATGGCTGGCTTTGCTTCGCAGCTCATCACAAACCAATGCCACATCTTTACGGGGGGAAGCACTGGCAATTTCCTCGGCCGTTGACCGGTTAACAACATAGAGAAATGTTACAGGAATATCATGGGTGGCCGCAATGTTAATCGCCAAACGTCCCGCATCGACAGACGCGGCCGAGCCATCAGTCGGTGCCAGGAGATTGTGAAATGGGGCGGCCTCTCGCTCGTACATTTTCTGAGTACCACTAATCCAAAATGTCATGGAGACCTCACTTTGTAGCCATTAGCTGTTAGATTGCTAGAACCCTAAAACTCGTAGGACGTTGACCGACCAGCACGTACATCGCGGTAGGGCTGACCATACTCGTGCGCTGGAGGACCTGCGCGCCCCTTTTTCTTCTCCGCCTGCGATTTGAGCCGTTTTAGGCGGAAAATCTCCTCTCGCTCGCGTTCCTCCAGCGCACCCTCAATCCTCTCAATGTCACCCTCATAGCGGGGGATAAAGATGTATTCCAGAGCGTTGACGCGCCGCTGTGTTTTCTGTAGCTCCTTCGCCAAGCGCCAAACAGCCGTCGTCAATTCGGCAAGTTGCGGAATCTCTAATAGCACCCGGCGGAATTTAGCCACCGCCTCATCCAACGCCACGGTCGTATCCCCCAGACCATAGGATATTTTCGGCAGCGCCCCGCCTGACTCCACCTTTGGAATAACTACTCCCATGATACTATGCGGGATAATTTCCACCTCCACCGTGGCGTTGACCGCGAGGGCCGTCCACTCCAGCCGTTCCCGCCCCATCGAAAGACGCGCCCGTTCCAGCGCTCGATAGGCCTCGTCCAGCAGCTGCCAGACATGTTCTTGCTTCTTAGCCGCCCGATGTGCTATGTGCATCAGATGAGTGATCAACACTTCACGCTTTTTGTCCAAGATATCGTGTCCCTCTTGAGCCAACGTACACGTCTCACGCAGGCGCAATAAATTGCTGCGGGTTGGCGCTACACGCTCTCTAGGCATGGTTACTTCCCATAATGCTCACGAATCTCGGCATCACTGACGCGCGTCAGTTCCTCACGCGGCAGTTTGGACAAAATACGCCAGCCAATATCCAAGGTCTCCGCTATCGTCCGATTCTCCGCTTCTTCTTGCCCAATGAACTGCTCCTCGAAAGTTCGCCCATACTCCATGTACGCTCGATCTACCGGGGTCAATTCCTCTTCCCCGATCACCGAGGCTAGAGAGCGGATATCCTGCACATGGGCGTAAGCTGCGTAAAGTTGATCCGAGAGGTGTGCATGGTCTGCGCGGGTATATTCAGCCCCAATCCCATCTTTCATCAAGCGGGAGAGGGAGG
>DUEJ01000127.1 GCA_011192175.1 Thermoflexia bacterium | reverse complement strand
CTCTACCTGGGATTTAGCAATACTTTGCTGGGGGTGGTGTTGCTTTTCAGTACCCTGGGAGGTGCGCTGATGGACTTCTTTGGAATCCAGGTGCTCTTTTTGGTAACCATAGCCGTAAATCTACTGGCTTTTTACTTCTTTGGCCGGATTGGCTCTTAAAATCGCGGTTGCCTTAAAAAAGACACCGTAGAAGGTTGGATTATCCGGGGGAAGGATTTGTCGCAGACGCCATTACCAGCCTGTCTCAGGATGACAGGTGGGGGTATTTTCAAGGCAGATACAAAAAATTTGCGTAATCTGTGAATGAACTTGATCTTCTAGGTTCAGGTAAAGTCCCAGCGACTCAGTATGGTATAATACTCCGCATGAAAAGAAAATGGTTACAAATTTTGCTCTCTCTGGTGGTCGTGGCTGGTGGATTGTATCTGGCTTTGCGCGATATGAATTTCGAGCGCGTGCTGGCCGCGTTCCGTCAAGCGCACTGGCTCTGGATGGGCCCGGCGGCGTTGCTGGTGTGGGTCAGTTTGCTCTTGCGCGCGCAGCGCTGGCGGATTCTGTTGGATTACGCGGTATCGTTGCCTGAAGCCTTCGGTTTGATGAACATCGGCTATCTGGTGAGCAATATCTTGCCGTTGCGGCTTGGCGATCCGGCGAAGGCGGTGGCGGCGAGTTTGCGCGGCCCCATTTCCCCCTTAGCCGCGCTCTCCACGGTGGTGATTGAGCGGGTATTGGACATGCTCACTATAATGCTGCTGTTGTTGGGCACTTTGCCTTTTATTGTGGCGGGTGATTTGGGGGATTATCTCCTGGCCGGCCTGGCGAGTGGGGGGCTGGCGTTGACGTTGTTGGCCGCGGCGGTGTTGGTGGCGCGTTATCCGAAAAAGATGGAGGAGTTCGCCGGCCGGTTGCTCACGGCGGGGCGCTTCCCCACGCCGGAGCGCTGGTTGGAGGTGCTGCACCAGCTGCTGGCCGGCTTGGCGCCGCTCCGTTCCCCCCGGCAGGGAGCACAATTAGTTTTCTGGTCGTTAGTCCATTGGGGTACTGTGGTCATTTATTTTCAGCTGGCTCTCCGCGCTTTTGTGAGAACTCCGCCTCTGTTGGGTGGCGCGGTCGCTACGTGGGCCGCGGCCCTCGGCATGATCCTCCCCGCGCCGGGCGGCATTGGCGCGTATCATACCGCTGTGCAACGCTCCCTCGCATTGGCCTTTGGTCTGCCCGCCGAGACGACGTTGGCTTACGCCTTCGCCGTCCACGCGGTGAGTTATCTGAGCGGCGCGTTGTGGGGCGCGGGCGCGCTCTTGATCTGGGGAGTTTCGTTCAAAGAGCTGATCACGCGGGCACAGGAAGTCTGAAGGCGCAAGTCGCTGAAACGCTACCACGCTAATAAAGGAGCAAGTATGCACTATCTGGTTACGGGGGGCGCGGGGTTTATCGGTTCTAATTATGTTTGGCGGCGGTTGCAGCAGGGTGAGCGAGTCACGGTTTACGACAATCTCTCGCGGCCGGGGGCGGACGCGAATCTGGCTTGGTTGCGCTCGGAATTTGGCGCGGACGCTTTCACTTTCATCCAGGGGGATGTGCGCGACGCGCCGTTGCTCACCGCTACCGCGCGCGATGCCGATCTGATTCTCCATCTGGCGTCGCAGGTGGCGGTGACGACCTCCGTAGCTCAGCCCCGCGCCGATTTTGAGAGCAACGCGCTGGGGACTTTCAACGTGTTGGAGGCGGCGCGACTCTCCGGGCGCGCGCCTAGCGTGCTCTACGCTTCGACCAACAAAGTCTACGGGGGCATGGAACAGCTGGCGGTGGAGGAGGGCGCGACGCGCTACCGGTACCGCGATTATCCTTACGGTATCCCCGAGACGCAACCGTTGGATTTTCATTCGCCTTATGGTTGCTCCAAAGGCGCAGGTGATCAATATGTGCGGGATTATGCGCGCATTTACGGGTTACGCACGGTTGTTTTTCGCCAGAGTTGCATCTATGGCCCGCGTCAATTTGGCGTGGAGGATCAGGGTTGGCTGGCGTGGTTCATCATCGCGGCGTTGCAGGGCCGACCTATTACCATTTACGGCGACGGCAAGCAGGTGCGCGATGTGCTCTATATCACGGATCTGTTGGACGCCTACGATGCGGCCACGGAGCGCATTGAACAGGTCGCCGGCGAGATCTTCAACGTCGGTGGTGGGCCGGAGCAGGTGCTCGCTATCTGGAGTGAGTTTGGCCCGCTCTTGGCGGAACTCCTGGGCCGTGAAATCCCCGTGGCGCGAGACAGTTGGCGACCTGGCGACCAGCGGATCTATGTTTCCGACATCCGTAAAGCGCAACGTGTCTTGGGATGGGAGCCACAGGTCTCCGTGCGGGCCGGCGTGGCGCGCTTGTATGAGTGGGTGGTGGAGTTAGCGGTTAGCGATTAGCGGTTAGCGGTTGGTGGTTAGCGGTTTGCCGATTTGTTGATTTGCTACACTGCTCGCCCAACTGACTGCTTGACTAAAGACTACCCGACTATCCGACTGCTCTCGGAGGTTTTGATGCGTGTTTTGATTGTTTTGACTTACTATCGGCCGCACACCAGCGGCTTGACCATCTACGCGGAGCGGTTGGGACGCGAGCTAGCGCGCCGGGGGCACGCGGTGACTATCCTTACCTCGCGTTACCAGCGCCGGCTTCCCAAAGAGGAATTGGTGGATGGCGTGCGCGTGGTGCGCGTGCCGGTGCTCTTCCGCGTTAATAAAGGCGTGATCATGCCCACTTTCGGCTTTGCGGCGTGGCAGTGGGTGCGCTGGGCGGATGTGCTTAGCTTGCATTTGCCGCAATTCGACGCGGCGGGCGTGGCGCTCCGCGGACGGCTACTCAAGAAACCTACGGTGCTTACCTACCATTGTGATTTGGAATTGCCGCCTGGCCCGTTCAACTGGATGGTCAACCAAATAGTCCACGGCATGAATAATCTGGCGGGCACCTTCGCTCACCGGATTGTGGCCTACACCGAGGATTTTGCCGCGCACTCGCCTTATTTGCAGCGGTTCGCGGATAAAATCGAGGTACTCTCTCCCCCAGTAGAATTGCCCGACGCGGGCGTTTCTGGGCGGGTGGCCTTTGCCAAGATGCACAACCCCGCAGATAAACATCCGGTCATCGGCATGGCGACGCGGTTGGCTACCGAAAAGGGCGTGGAAGTGCTAGTGGCGGCTCTGCCGCGCATCTTGGAGCGTTATCCAGACGCCTACGTCCTCTTTGCGGGACAGTATCGCGACGTGTTGAGCGAGCGGGCTTACGCCGAGCGCGTGTTGCCACGCATTCGCCGCTATCAAGATAACGGGCAGTGGAGATTTGTGGGGCTTCTCACGCCTTTGCAAATGGCCGCTTTCTATCCGAACCTCGAGCTCTTGGTAGTGCCCAGCCTCAATTCCACCGAATCCTTCGGCTTGGTGCAGGTGGAGGCGATGCTCAACGGGACGCCTTCCGTGGCTAGCGACCTGCCCGGCGTCCGCCAACCGGTGCTCCAGACGGGTATGGGCGAGATTGCACCCCTCGGGGACGCGGCTGGCTTGGCGACGGCGATTCTCAAAGTGTTGGATCAGCGTGAGGCTTACCTCCGCCCGCGGGCGGAAATTGAAGCCAGGTTCTCTACCAGTAGAACCGTGGATGGGTATGAGGAGTTGTTTGGAGAGTTGCGGAAAAATTAAAAGTTGCAAGTCAGAAGTTGAGTATTTGCCTTGAAAATAAGCCGTGAGGCTGAGAAGCCTTTTCGCGTTAAAAGAACAAAGCCCTGCGGGCTAACACCAGCGAGTTACCCCCTCCATCTTCCCGTCTCTGGCCCGAAGGGAGCGTTGCCGGACGGGACCATCGTGCTCTCACTACCCACCATCGAGGAGTAAGTTAAATGAGACGGACTGAGCGACGCGCGCTGGCCGGCGCGTTAATTTTTTTCCTATCCCTGGCGACGATTTACAATGCCGCCGCGGCCCCTTTTGAATCCCCCGACGAGGTGAGTCATTTCTATTACATCGTGCAGTTGCTGGAGAGCGGGGAACTGCCGGTGATGCCGCCGCCGGCCGGCGCCGCGCCGCACTATGGGCAGGAAGGGACGCAGGCGCCGCTCTACTACGGCTCTGCCGCGCTCCTTATCCGCGCGCTCACCGCGCCGCTGGGCTTGGATTTGAGCAACGCGCCGGCTTCGCTGCTCCACAATCCCCATTCTGCCTGCCGCGCAGACCTCGCGGCGCGCTACGACCGCGCTTATCTGCCCCACGACCCGCACCAGGAGCGTTTTCCCTACACGGGGCGCGTGCGGGTGCTCCATCTGGTGCGGTTCTGGTCCTCGCTGCTGGCAACCGCCACGCTAGCGGGTATCTTCGCTACCACGCGCGAGCTCTTCCCCCAAACGCCGGCGGCGGCCTGGTTCGCGTTGGGCCTGACGGCCCTGACGCCGGAATTTCTCTACATCGCCGGCGCGGTGAACAACGACAATCTGGTCGCGGCGCTGACCACGTGGGGCGGCTATCTTATTTTTCGCGTCCTCCACCACGGGCCAACCTGGCGCCGGACGCTCTGGTTGGGGCTGTTGAGCGGCCTGGCGATTTTGAGCAAGCTCTCTGGTGTAATTTTGCTGCCGCTCGCGCTCATCGCGCTCCTCTTGGCGGAACCGTGGCCCCGCAACTGGCGCGGCTGGCGACGCCGCGTCTGGCAGCTCCTCCCCCACCTGCTGGCCCTCGCGGGACTCTGCGCCGCCCTCACCGGCTGGTGGTTTTTCCGCAACTGGCGGCTCTACGGCGATCTCACCGCCATGCAACCGCACCTGGCGGCGCTTCCCACCCGTCTCCATGGCAGCTGGCGCCTCATCGTCAGCGACCTCCCGCACCTTTTCCGTTCCTGGTGGGGCGTATTTGGTTGCGCGCTGCCCCCGGGGCCTCTTTACGGCTTTTATTTGGGGGTGACGATTAGTAGCCTCTGGGGCCTCAGTCGCGCGCGGTTAGGGCGGGAGTTCTCCCAAGCGACGTG
>DUEJ01000126.1 GCA_011192175.1 Thermoflexia bacterium | reverse complement strand
TTGATGGACATGATCTTGATGCCCTGCTCGCTTTGCGGGGGGATAATACCCAGCGGTCCCATCACCGGCGCATCGTCTACCCCCAAGAGCTTGGGGATGCTCGGCCCGGTGACATCCGCATCCAGTACGCCGACGCGCAATCCGTCTCGACGCAATCCCGCCGCCAGCAACGCCGCCGTCGTGGATTTCCCCACGCCGCCTTTGCCGCTCATCACAGCCACCACCGCTTTGACGTGGTTCAGCTTGCCGGTCAGCGGGCCTTGCTCCTGTGACCCGCCCCCTGATTGCCCGCGCAACGTATCCGTCATCCGCTGCTTCTCCTCCGCCGTCATCGTGGATAATTCGATCCGCACATCCAAACCATCCGCTAACGCCGCGACCTTTTCCTCCGCGTCCTTAGCAATCACGCCTTGCAACGGACAGTTAGGAACCGTCAGCGCAATCACCACTTTGACCCGCGAACCGACAACCTTCACCTCGCGGACCATACCCAATTCAACGATATTCCGCCCGATCTCGGGATCCAGCACCTTCTCTAATGCCTGTACCACTTGTTTCTTATTTAACACTTACAACTCCTTTGATTGAAATACATTAACACTAACTTTTGTACGTCACCACAAGTAGCCACAATTCCCATATTGCGTTAGCCTGGCGAGGTATGGAAACCTTGGCTACACTACCCTTATTTACACCAATACTTCATCCCCCTCAAACGCCTCTTCTTTCCAGAAGCGCTCAGGGGCAGTCAACCGGTCAATATATAAAATGCCGTTAGTATGATCAATTTCATGTTGGAAGACGCGCGCCAGGAAACCTTCCACTTTTTTGCGCCAACGTTTACCCCGTCTATCCAACCCCTGCACCACCACCCAGGCGTGACGTTCCACTTCCCCCAGATAACCGGGGATAGAGAGACAACCTTCAACTCCCAACGTGATCTCATCCCCGCTAGTTTTGGTTATCTCCGGGTTAAGCACCACGTATAATTCGCCACTGCCGGGAACCTCTTCATCCTCTGGGACCTCTACTAATATCAACCGCACTAACTCCGCGATCTGCGAGGCGGCTAACCCCACGCCACCCTCGACGTGCATGGTCTCAATCATATCCTCAATCAGCCGCGTTATCTCCGGGGTTGACTTCTCAATAGCGCGCGCCTGATCGCGCAAGCGATCATCACCTATCGTAATTACTTCTCTAACCGTCACTGATTACCTCCGTTTCTCTCTCGCTCTCGCTGCTCAAATTTACGTTTAGTTTCAGCGTGTACCTTCTCTGGATGTTTCAGCTCATCGTAAATATCAAACCAGCGCAACAATTCACCCTGACGCCGCTGCGCCTCAATCGCACTCTGCCGCCGGCGAAACGCTTGTTGCCGCTTGGATATCTCGGCGCGCACTTTATCCGGATGACGCACCCACTGTAATTCAAATTGTCCCTGCGTACCGGCGGTCTCCAGTACCACGTTGCCGTACTTCAACAAACCGGCCAACACTCCCGGTGATTCTGAGCTGATGTTCTGGATATTATCCAACCGCGCCTCTTGGCGGCTACGGCTAAATAACAACGGCTTCTGATAAACTATCACGATGCGACCTGGCGTAATCTCAAAATAATCGTTAGCCCAATCCTCTATGGCCCAGAGCAACCAGGCAAAGAGCACCGCTGACCCAGATAGCCAGAATGCCAGCCAATAGATCAGGTCATTAAGGTTATGGTCGCCAAATTGCCCCTTCGGGGACAATAGAGAATAGAAAATTAACAACCCGCCAACTATCCAGAGCAGAGCCGGAATAAAGACTTTTAGATGTCTGAAGAAACCGGGCACCCAGAAACGTCGCCAGTGGATAGTGCTTCCATCCTCGCTTTCCACCCAAGAGGGCGGGAAGAAATAATCTTTTACAACCCCCCAAAAGAGTTTTACAGAAGGTCCCGCTACCGAATTCTCTGGAAGAGTTCTCTCTGGTGGGGAGGTCAACTTAGGATTCAACCGTTCGGCCAACTTCTCGCGCACCGTTCCTCGCACCGATACCACGCTGCGAGCGCGGTTACGGGTTATCTCGCGGAAAATCTGTTCGCGCAACTTGGCGGGATGCCCCACCTGGGTTAAGTCGATCTCTACCTTCTCCCCGGCCGTTTGCAGCGTCAGATCGCCATAATCCAACGCATTGGCTACAATCCCTGATTGGAGCGTATGAATATCCTCGATATTCTCTAACGACCCTTCCTCAAAAGATTTATGGATCGGCCAAACCCGCTCTTCATGCACAATCCGCTCGGTGGTCAAGACAAAAAGATCGTCATGCCAGTTAGCGAATTGCCAGAGGACAAATAATCCCAACACTGACGCCACTAGAACCAAGAGCGCGCCCAACGCTAGCCCCACGTCAACGTCACCTTGCAGCAACGGATAGGAGAGCACCACCGCAATCAGCAATAGAATGAACGGCGGGCCGATACGGCGCACTAAATTCGACCAGTGGCGATTTTCGGCGAAGATAACCAGTTCCCCGGCGCGCAACCAATCATAGGAGGGTAGAGCACGCCGCGCCTTTACTGCCGCACTAACATTGAGCAACTGTTCAAATTCCGGCTTGGAGGCCAGGAACTGCGCAAACTCCTCACGTTCTAGATAAAGTACCCGTGTAGGGAGCAATACATCCGCCGTGGCATCGTGATAATCTCCCAACAATAAACCGGTCTCGCCGACGCTATCCCCTGGCCCCAGATCGCCCAGGTGGAGCGTCGTCTCATCCGGACTGACTTGGGTGAGATGTATTCCGCCCTCCACCAAGTAGTAAAGTCGCGTGGAGGGTTCTCCTTGCACAAAGAGCAGGTCACCCGGCTGATACTCCTCCTCATGCACCCACTGCACCAAGCCGTAATAAGGATTGTGTGGTTTCAAGTCATGGATGTTTATCTCACTGAAGAGCGGGATCCGGCCTAGCTGTTGGATTATCTCTGCGATATTCATAATAATTTATTCCCTCTGAGAAATTAACCTGTCACGAGTAGCTAGGGAGAGAGTAACTCTCATTGAAAAAACCAAGCATTTCACCACAGAGCATTTCACCACAGAGAGGCACGGGGGACACTGAGAGGTTAGCCATTAGCGGTTAGCGATTTGCTACCAGGACTAATCGCAATACGCTTCAGTTAAGATTTCCGCAGTCTGGTTGTCCTTAAAATCTGCGCGCATCGGCGTCCGCTCTTGAATTTTGCCGGGTGGCTGAGTAGTAACCCTTTTTCTTTTCTCAGTGTTCTCTGTGTCCCTGTGGTGAGCTAATCTTTTTCCAGTAGAATCACTATTGGATCCGTTGATAAAAGAGCGGTAATGGCTCCACCTGCTCGGCGGAAAAATGCAGCGCGCCCAGAATGCGCCGCACGGCTATTTCCTGCGCTTCTTCATCATTAGCATGGATAATGAAGAGCGTCTCGCCCACCTCCACTTGCTCTCCCACTTCGACTAACATCTCCAACCCCACGGCATGATCGATAGTATCGCTTTTCTTCTCACGCCCGCCGCCCAAGCCCACCACCGCCATGCCGATCTGAGCGGTCTGCACACGAGCTAAATACCCCGCCTGCGTAGAGTGGATTTCCTTTACAAAGCGGGCCGGCGGGAAAAGTTCCGGCTCATCCACAAAACGGAGCTCGCCGCCTTGCGCCGCAACCATCTGGCGGAACTTCTCCCAAGCCCGGCCAGAAGCGATAGTTTCCGCGGCCAGCGCTTTACCCGCCGCCGCGTCAGCAACTTTGCCGCCCAGGAGCAACATCTCGCCCGCGACCACCAGACAATGCTCGCGGAAATCCCGGGGGCCGCCCCCCTGCAACGTCTGGAGCGCCTCGCATACCTCCAACGCGTTCCCTACTGCGCAACCGAGCGGCTGGTTCATATCGGAGATCAACGCCGTCACCTCGCGCCCTACCTCCTGCCCGATGTGTACCATCTTCTCAGCCAGGACTTGCGCGTCTGCTAGGGTCTTCATAAAGGCTCCAGAACCAACTTTCACGTCCAACACAATTGCATCAGCCCCAGAGGCGATCTTTTTGCTCATAATGGAGCTCACGATGAGCGGCAAGCTAGGCACAGTCCCGGTCACATCCCGGAGAGCGTAGAGCTTCCCATCCGCGGGGGCCAGATTCGCCGATTGCCCGGAGATCACCAAGCCGATTTCGCGCAGCTGTTCCTTGAACTCGGTCACGCTCAGGTCAACGCGAAAACCCGGAATGGACTCCAGCTTGTCCAACGTCCCGCCAGAGAAACCCAGACCGCGTCCCGACATCTTCCCCACCGGCAGCCCGGCGGCAGCTGCCACAGGCCCGCTCACCAAGCTCACTTTGTCCCCCACTCCACCGGTAGAATGTTTATCTACCACCAGCGACGCCACATCCTTGAGATCCAGGGACTCGCCTGAGTGAGCCATCGCCAACGTAAGATCACGGATCTCGTGGGCTGCCATCCCGCGTAGCAAAATCGCCATCAGCAACGCTGAGGCTTGGTAATCGGGAATCTCCCCCCGTGTGTAACCTTTAATAAAGAATTGAATTTCTTCCGTGGTCAATATCCCGCCGTCACGCTTTTTCTCAATAACTTCTACCATCAACATCAGCTTATAACCTCCTCAGTGGAAAATGATGGGGGTAAGTTTCTAGCTGCGTACAACATGTTCCGTTTGGAGAAGATTTACGCAATCCGGGCAGAACTCACCACTCATCTAAAATACACCCCAATAATGCCACATATTCTACCCTTACTTAAGAGAGAAACAAGCACTAGCGACCCCCGGGGACACACGCCAGGCTAGGACGGCTTAACTTTAGCTGCGCTGGCCCTAATGGTGCCGGTTGACAATCTCCGCCCAAAGGCGATAATACCTCCATGATGCGAAAATCAAATAGAACCCCGGTATC
>DUEJ01000125.1 GCA_011192175.1 Thermoflexia bacterium | reverse complement strand
GAAACCGCCACCCCCACTCCCACCACGGCCCCTACCTTGACGGCCACTGCCGTTATCACCCCCTAGTGACCATGAGAGTCGCAATATACCTTCAGCCCTCCACCATGAGGGCTTTTGTTTTTGAAAAAGGAGTTCCGTGAAGAAGAGAGATGACTTACTAATGCAGCTCAGTGAAGCGGTCGGCCCCTCTGGGCAGGAGGAATCCATCCGCCTCCAGCTCGAGGACCTCTGGCGACCTTTCACTACCACCATGCGCGCGGACGCGATGGGCAACCTAATCGCCATGCAGCAGGGCAGCGGCCCCGAGCCCCGCCCCGCGGTGATGGCCGCCGCTCATCTGGATGAGATCGGGCTGATCGTGACTCAAATTGAGGAGGGGTTCCTCCACATAGCGCCAATTGGCGGTACCGACCGCCGGGTCTTACTGGGGCTAGAAGTCCTGGTCCACGGGCGCGAGGATATCCCTGGCCTCATCGGCACACGCCCCCCCCACGTGCTCTCGGCGGAAGAACGTCAGAAAACCGTGCCCTGGGAAAAGCTCTTCGTTGATGTAGGCTTACCGGCTGAGAAAGTCAACCAGCTAGTCCACGTGGGCGATCCCATCTCCATTCGCCAACCGCTGCTCACCCTGGAGAACGGACGCGTCGCCGGCAAGGCATTTGATAATCGCGCTTCGGTAGTGGCCCTCACCTTGGCCCTGGAAGAGCTCGCACAACGCGAGCACGCCTGGGATTTCTACGCTGTCGCCACCGTCCAAGAAGAGGTCGGCTTGAAAGGGGCGATCACCAGCGCCTACGGCATCAACCCGCAATTAGCCGTCGCTCTGGATGTAACTTTCGGCAAGCAAGAAGATGATAGCAAAATCGGCGTCTTCGAACTCGACAAAGGGCCAACCATCGGACTAGGCCCCAACTTCCACCCACAACTCTTCCAGCGCATAGAAGCTACCGCTAAGGAATTGGAGATTCCCTATCACCTGGATCCCACACCGGGGGCCAGCGGCACCGACGCTTGGGGCATACAGGTGGCCCGCGAGGGCATTCCCACCAGCCTACTTTCCATCCCGGTGCGGTATATGCACCAACCCGTGGAGACCTTAGCCCGGCGCGACGTGGAGCGCACCGGACGCCTATTGGCAACCTTTGTGGCGGGGCTAGAGAGCAGCTACCGCCCCGGTTGGGAAGACGAAGTGGATGAAACAGCCGCAAGGAGCGACCAATGAAACACGAGAGACTAGTCGACATACTGCAATCGCTATCCAACGTGATGAGCACCTCCGGCGACGAGAGCGAGATGCGTCGTGCCTTACGCCCATTGCTAGCCGGGCAGGTGGACGAGCTGCGCGTGGATAGCCTGGGCAATCTGATCACCCTCAAGAAGGGGACCGGAGAGAGCCAACTCCGCGTTTTAGTTACCGCCCATATTGATGAGGTGGGCATGATGGTCGTAGACCATACCCCTGACGGCGCGCTCAAAGTGCAGGCCGTGGGCGGCATTGATGATCGTCTCCTGCCCGGGTTGAACGTCTGTGTAGGGAAAGAGCAATTGCCCGGCGTCATCGGAATAAAGGCGATCCACCATAGCTCCTCAAGGGAACGGCTTAAGGCCATCCCCCTAAAAGAACTAAGTGTAGATATCGGTGCCGAGAACCGAAAAGAAGCTCAACGGCTGGCCCCGGTAGGCACACGCGTGACCTTCTCCACCCAAGCGCACCCGCTCGGCGAACTGATCGCCGGGAAAGCCTTTGATGATCGCGCCGGCTGTACCGCCCTAGTCGCACTGCTCCACGAGGAGCCATTCCCTTTCGACCTGTACGGTGTCTTCACCGTGCAGGAAGAAGTAGGCTTACGCGGGGCGCGCGTCGCCGGCTATGCGGTAGCGCCAGCTGTCGCCTTCGTCTTGGAAGGGACCATCGCCGATGATCTCCCCAAGAAAGAGGATGTTGGCCCCACCTCCCAAATCGGACAGGGGCCGGTGCTCACCGTCATGGATCGCTCTTACATCTCCGCGCCCTGGCTGCTCCGTTACACTGTCCAACTGGCCGAGAAGTTAGGGATTCCCTATCAATTCAAACAGCCTGGCATCGGAGGCACTGATGCCGGGGCGATTCACCTGACCCGGGGCGGCGTTCCCTCGCTCACGCTGGCCGTCCCCTGCCGTTACATTCACGGCCCGATCTCACTGCTGAAACCGGCAGATCTAGAAGCCACCATAACCTTAACATCAGCCGCACTCCGCCATTTAACTGCAGAGCAGCTGGCAAATAATTAACCTACACAAAAAGGAGCACAACGTGAACCTAGGATTACTTACGCAACTAACCCAAGCCTTTGGCCCTTCTGGTTACGAGGACAAAGTCCGCGCCCTTATCCAAGAGCACGTTGCCCCGTGGGCCGACGAGTTACGTACCGATCCCCTCGGAAATTTAATCGCCTACCATCGCGGCAACGGCAAGGGTCAGAAGATCGTTTTGGCCGCACACATGGATGAGATCGGCGTGATGGTAAGCCATGTTGATAAAGAAGGCTACCTCCGCTTCACGCGCATAGGGGGCGTCTACCCGCTACACTGCATCGGCAGCCGAGTCCGTTTCGCCGACGGGACCCACGGTGTCATTTACCTGGAACACCGCGAGGATACTTCCCCATCGCCAAAATTGACGCAACTCTACATTGACGTGGGCGCTACCAACAAAGATGATGTACCGGTCAGTGTAGGCGCTCCGGCGGTCTTCGTCCGCCCGTTGGTGCAGCAAGGGGAACGGCTGATCAGTAAGGCCCTGGATGATCGCATTGGTTGCTATATCCTGATCGAACTCCTCCAGCAAGTACAAGATTCCCCCCACGACCTCTACTTCCTCTTCAGCACTCAAGAAGAAGTGGGCTTGCGCGGCGCGCGCACTGCGGCTTTCAGTATCAACCCGGATATGGCTATCGCCGTGGATGTGACGATCACCGGAGACACACCGAAAGCCCTCCCCATGGCCGTCACTTTAGGTGACGGGCCGGCAATCAAAGTGCAAGACTCCGGTATGATCGCTCATCCCAAGGTGCGTCAACTATTGGTGGATGCGGCGCGAAAAGCGAAGGTGCCCTACCAGCTGGAGGTTTTACGCGGTGGCACCACGGATGCAGCCGCCATGCAACTAACCCGCGCGGGCATCCCCAGCGGCGCCCTCAGCATCCCGTGTCGCTATATTCATAGCCCCTCGGAGATGGTGGATAGCGAGGATGTCGCAAATGCGATCAAATTACTCGCGGCGGCTTTAGCTTAGATAAAATTAGGGATTGGGGATTAGGAATCAGTGAATTGATCTCTACCTCAGGAGGAACTTTGGATAGTTTAGCGTTAGCTCGCAAAATAGGAGATTTGCTCCTTGATAAGCAAGGAGAGGATATCCTAATTTTAGACTTACAGGAAATCACCACGCTCGCCGACTACTTCGTTATCTGCTCTGGAAACAACCGCCGGCAGCTAGATGCTATGGCGGCCACCATCCAAGGAGAGCTGAAAAAGGGCACTGAAAACAGCTTGGCGCGAGGAGTGGAAGGCACTCCGGATTCCGGCTGGATCTTATTGGATTACAACTCGGTTATCATCCATCTCTTCACCCCAGAAATGCGCCTTTACTATCAACTGGAAGAGCTTTGGAACGCCGCGCGCATGGTCGCGCATATTCAATAGTGATTAACAGCTGCCGCCTAATAACCAACAGCAACTATTGACACTCGCGTCTATCATAGGTATAATTTCCCAGATGGGGGGGTAAAAAATATCAGGCCATGCGCGAAAAATGGCGGGCTTACACCTGTTGGATAAAACCAGGTCTACAGCTCAAACGCTGGTTGTTCCTCCTGTTGCTAGGCGTAGGATTGCTCTGCCTGGGAACATTTTT
Source organism: Thermoflexia bacterium (assembly GCA_011192175.1). GTDB lineage: Bacteria > Chloroflexota > Anaerolineae > B4-G1 > SLSP01 > G713. The sequence goes on along the minus strand of DUEJ01000125.1, from coordinate 959 downwards.
CCTCTCCGCGCCAGATCCTCTCTCCCGCTTGCACCTTTACAGATCAAAATTACGCTGGCTATCGCCGGCCTATTTAGCCAGCTTAAGCTTCTCAATCGGAGTAGCCAGCCTCGGCATCAGTCTCTGGCAGCTTAAAAGGGTGCTCTTGGCACCCTTTACCGCAACAGGAACGCGACCTTATCCAGAGATACTGCGCTCTTACCGGCAACGCCAGCGGGGAGCACGCATCGCGGTGATTGGTGGAGGACACGGCCAAGCTACGATTCTGCGTGGCTTGAAAGCCTACACCAGCAACCTCACCGCCATCGTCACGGTGGCCGACGACGGTGGCTCTTCCGGGCGTTTGCGGCGCGAGATGGGTATCCTGCCACCGGGTGACTTCCGCAATTGCATCGCGGCGCTCGCCGACGACGAGGCCTTGATCACCCGCATCTTCCAATATCGTTTCCGGACCAACGCGGGGCTGGATGGACATAGTTTCGGGAACCTCTTCATCAGCGCCATGTCCGGCGTCACCGGTTCCTTTGAAGATGCGCTAGCGAAATCCAGCCAGATGCTGGCCGTGCAAGGGCGGGTAGTACCCAGCACGTTAGAGGCTATCATGTTGGCGGCCGATATTCAAAAAACAACCGGTTCTATCACGCGCGTGCGCGGAGAATCTCAGGTATCGCAGACCAAAGGAGCTATTTTACGAGCTCTCTTAGAGCCATCCTCCCCGCCGGCCTATCCGGGAGCAATACAGGCCATCTTGAACGCGGAAATGATAATTATGGGGCCAGGCAGCCTCTACACCAGCATTCTACCCAATCTACTGGTGCCGGAAATTATTAAAGCTATCCGGGCCAGCCAAGCGCTCAAGGTTTATATCTGCAATCTGGCTACCCAACTAGGCGAAACAGACGACTATACCGCCGCCCGCCATCTGGAGGTATTAACCGCGCACCTGGGGCCAAATTTAT
>DUEJ01000124.1 GCA_011192175.1 Thermoflexia bacterium | reverse complement strand
GGTGCATCGGGCGGTGTTAGAGCATGTGACCGCGTTTATGGCGGAGTTCGGGTTGGGCTTGCAGGGGTTGATGGTCTCACCCTTAGTTGGCCCGGCCGGTAACCTCGAGTTTTTGGGCTGGTGGCAGTTGGGCGTGGCGGAGGAAGGTCGCGTCGCCTGGATTGAGCGGGCGCTGGCGGAAGCCAGCGCGTTGCAAGAAGCCAAGTAAAAATACGTGGCGGCTACCCCGCGCCATTTCCGTTTCTATCCCTAACTCTCTCTGCATAGTGAGGTGAGGAGGACTGCCCCCCGAGGCCAACGAACTAGGGGACATTTACCCAAAAAAGAAGAACTGAAGAGAAGTTTAGTAGGCTTGAGGCGACTAACGACTAATGGTTAACGGCTAATAACTTTGGACTAAAAAATATGGATCCTCAGCACATTCGGAATTTTAGCATTATTGCACATATTGATCATGGGAAATCCACGCTGGCGGACCGGTTGTTGGGGTTGACGGGGACGGTGGCGGCGCGGGATATGGAGGCACATTCACAGGTTTTGGATGCGATGGAGTTGGAGCAGGAGCGGGGCGTGACGATCAAGGCCTCGGCGGTGCAGATGCACTGGCAAGCTCCTGACGGAGAGGAGTACGAGCTCAATCTGATCGATACGCCAGGGCATGTGGATTTTGGGTACGAGGTGAGCCGTGCGCTGGCAGCTTGTGAGGGCGCGGTGTTGGTGGTCGATGCTACGCAGGGTATTGAGGCCCAGACTTTGGCTAATCTTTATCTGGCCCTGGAGCACGATTTGGAGATCATCCCCGTGGTCAATAAAATTGACTTGCCGACGGCGCAGCCGGAAGAAATCAAATTGGAGCTGGCCGCGCTGTTGGGCGGGTCGCTGGATGAGGTGGTGCTAGTTTCTGCTAAGGAAGGGACTAACGTCGAGGCGGTGTTGCGCGCGATTGTGGCCCGGGTGCCACCACCCAGCGTGCCCACCGGGACGGATACACCCTTGCGGGCGTTGATCTTTGATTCGCACTATGATTCTTACAAGGGCGTAATCGCCTACGTGCGTTTGCAGGAGGGCGAGGTGGATGGTCAGACCCCTCTCCTGATGATGGCCACGGGGACCAAGACCCTGCCGGTCGAGGTGGGGGTGTTTGCCCCGGAGATGAAGCCGGTGCGAGTGCTCTCTGGGGGCGAGGTGGGGTACGTGGCGACCGGTCTCAAATCGGTCCGCGAGGCGCGCGTGGGCGATACGATCACTAGCGCTCGGAATCCAGCAGTGCAACCGTTAGTGGGGTATCAGCCCGCCAAGCCGATGGTCTTCGCCAGCTTCTATCCGGCCGAGGCGGATGATTTTGCGGATTTGCGGGATGCGTTGGAGAAATTACAGCTCAACGATGCGGCGCTTACTTTTGAGCCGGAGAGTTCGGAAGCGTTGCAATTTGGTTTCCGGTGTGGTTTTTTAGGACTCTTTCACATGGTGATTGCCCAGGAGCGTTTGGAGCGAGAATATGCGCAAGATTTGATAATCACGGCGCCGAGTGTGGCTTACGAGCTCTTGCTGGTGAACGGGGAGGTGCGGGAAATTCACCGCCCTTCTGATCTACCCGAGCCCACCTTGACTGTTGAGGTGCGGGAACCTTGGATGGAGGTGCAGGTTATCACGCCGAATGATTACCTGGGCGCAGTGATGGAGATTTTCCGCCGCAAACGGGGCGAGTTGCTCTTGACCGAGACGTTGGATACCAAGCGGGTTTTGCTCACTTTTGAGGTGCCGTTGGCGGAGATGGTGGTAGATCTGCATGATAAGCTCAAATCCGCGACCCGGGGTTACGCTTCGATGGATTATACTTTTGATGGCTACCGGGCCGATGATCTGGTCAAGGTGGATATTCTGATTACCGGTACTCCGGTGGATGCGCTGGCCTTGATCGTACATCGAGATCTGGCCTATGAGCGTGGCTCGGCCCTGATCCGCAAGATGAAGGAGGCGATTCCCCGGCAGCTCTTCGAGGTCCCGATTCAAGCGGCAGTGGGGGGGAAGATAGTGGCGCGCGTCAACGTGAAGGCGCTGCGCAAGGATGTGCTCTCCAAATGTTACGGCGGGGATGTTAGTCGTAAACGCAAACTTTTGGAGAAACAGAAGGCCGGTAAAAAGCGGATGAAGATGTTGGGTAATGTCGTGATCCCGCAAGAGGCGTTTTTGGCGGCTTTGCGTTTGGATTAGTGTCACGGGAATTTCGCCATGGCCCCGTGCTACGACTAAAGTTGCTGACCGAGGTGCGCTGCGCCGGGCTAATCGCTGTCCACGTAGGCATGCGGCTGGCGGAAACCTAAAGATACTAACCGTTTGGGAAATTGAGAAGGAAAAAGGAAGGAGGACGGATGAGCGATCTACTAAAAATCTGGTTAGCTGTTCCGCAGCAACGGCGCAGACGGTTGGAGCTACTCTTTTTTTCGGTAACGGCCTTGGTCTGGGCGGTGTGGGCGGCGCGAGGAGTGCTCTGGCCATATTTCTTAGGGCTGTCTCTGGCTTATCTGCTCGCTCCCATTGTGAGCTTATTTGAGAAAGGATTGCATTGGATCGGAGAGCGTCCGCGCCTGGGTTTCTTTAAGCGCGCCGCACGTCCATTGGCTATTCTGGCGACTTACGTGATGGGCATCGCGTTGATGGTGGGCTTTTTCTCGCTGGTCGTGCCCTTGATTAGCCAACAGTCTCAAGCGTTATGGGCAGAGCGGGAGGTTATTTGGGAGTATTTTGCTGAGTTGGCAGATAATTTAATTGAACAGTACCGTCTCTTGGACCCGCAGATCCAAACGCAGGTGGAAGATGCGCTGGGGAAATTCACGACGACATTAGGCCAAGTTGTGCAACAGACGGTTGGCGGCACGGCGGTGGCGATCTCCTACACGGTCAGTTTGTTGTTAGCCATCATGGTGATCCCGTTTTGGACTTTCTACCTGCTCAAGGATTCAACGGAGCTGGCGAGGGCGACTTTGCGATTAGTCCCGATCCAAGTGCGTGCTGATTTACGGCAGATGGTATTCCTGTTGGATAGTGTGTTGAGTTCTTACTTGCGGGGACAGCTCTTCTTGGCCTTGATCATCGGCGGCGCTTCCGCGTTGGGCTATTCGCTCTTGGGCGTGCGCTTCGCGTTACTGTTGGGATTACTGGCCGCGCTGTTTGAGATGCTGCCCAATATCGGGCCGGTGTTGACCGGGGTTATATCTACCTTGATTGCCCTGATGCAGGATCCGGTACTGGCTCTCTGGACGGTGCTCTTCGCGGTGGGGGTGCAACAAGTAGAGAATCTCTTTCTAACTCCCCGTGTGTTAGGGCGCAGCGTAAAATTGCACCCGGTGCTGATCATGGTAGTTTTGGTCATCGGCAGCGAACTCGGCGGCTTGCTGGGGCTTTTCTTGGCCCCGGTGATCACCGCGGTCTTGCGTGACCTCTTCCGCTATCTTTATTATCGTTTTGGAGAGACGCCGGCTTCGCCAACAGAGGCATTGCAGTTGGTTTTGGGCGGGGAAGAGTTTGAACTGGTGCTTTGATAGAATTGTAACTTAAAAGTTGAAAGCTGACTCTAGCCGCGCCTTATCCAGAATCGCGCCGAGTAAACAGAGAGAAACACGGAGAAAAACGTTAAAATTTAGGGTTTTCCTCCGTGCCCCGTGGTGAATCCAGTAGACTTAACCTGTAACCAGCGAGTGTAGTTGTCGATGCAGTGCGTGGATTTCTTTCTCAGTATCCGCAACCTGTTTGAAGAGAGTCTCTTGGGACTCCACCCCGGCCTTGATCAAGAGCTCCGCGCCCTGGCGGCGATTTTTCACTACTCCGGCGGCGACTAGTTGGTCAATCCGCGCGCGTGTTTCGCCGTTCAACTGGATGAGCGTAAGACTGGAGAGTTCCTCTGCCTTAGCTGAAGTTGCCTGGCCTAGTGCTGATAGCAGCTCCCTCGTAGTATCGAACATTCCGTGTAACGTATTGCCAGCCATGCCTTCCGCTTCTGGCGGCGCGCTGGGATGGTTCTTGGCCTGCGAGTTCTGCTGATTCATCTCTCTGCTCCTGGATTAGGGGCTTTTTCCTCTGCGACGTTGCTCTGCACAGTTTGGCGTAACTGTGCCCGCAAGGCCGCAATCTGTTCCGTGATCTTCCCAATCTCAGCGAACAGTTCTTGGTTGGCTTTGATACCTTCAGTTATGAGGAACGCGGCGCTCTCCGAACGGCTTTTGGTGATCTCCGCTTCAATTAGCATGTCTAGTTTTTGTAATGCTTTATCATTCACGCGCACCATGACCACGTTGGCGCGGTTCTCCAACGCGGTACTGAGGGTTTTGCTGATAGATTCAAACGCGTTCTTCAAACTATTCACTTGAGGATTTTCTTCTGCGTGTTCCTCTATTGTGGTAACCTTGACTGTTGACTCATTCTCGCTCATTTTGCGCCTCCTTGTAATGCTGTTATGTGTAACATCCTTACACGTAATAGTATAACGATATTTCGAAGATTTGTCAAGAGGCAATTTTCTGGAAGCGCCATCTTGGCGAGGTATGAGAACCGGTTAGTGTCACGAAAATCCGTTTGACGTTGGCAATAGAAAAAGGCCCGCCGAGATATCCCGGCGGGCCTTTCGACGTGACTGGCAAAACCGGGTTAATTTTTAATCCATCCCGCGTACATTGCGTCCTAACTGGGCTAACCGCGCGGCCATGGTGTATTCTGGGACCTGAAACTTCTCGCTGATATTGATTAGCGTGACCCAGGGCCAGCGGGTGGCTCGGGCAATCCATTTTTGGGGAATGAGTAACGCAGCGGCAAAGAGGTGCGCAGCCTCCTTGCTATAGGGCATATTGCCGCCGTTGATACTCTCTTGACGGCAGATTTCCCGGTAGAGCAAACGCGCCACGGCCATGCGATACTCGTGGTGGTGTTCTCCAATACCAAAGACTAGCGAAAGGTCCGAAATATCTATGGCGCCCAGCAAATTAGGAGGCGGAGATTTTAGAATTTGCTCAATGGGGACAGGTGGCTCATGGAAATCATAATTGTCTATGATTTGCTCTGCCAGAGCCGTTATTAGTTTTTCTTCATCTTTAGTAAGAGTGGCAGGCACAGGGGCTATTCCTCCATTACGTTGTGGAATTCGTTAAAGGGGATGGCCGTCAGAGTTTGCGTGGAGCCCATACCTAAAGAGTGTAGTAGGAGCGATATTCTAGCTGTCACGGTAGCGTCTGGAGACTCAAAGATATGGAGGAAATCAAATTCCCCTAATAGCACATAGCTGGCAACCCGTCTCACTTTAGGATATTCCTCTTCTATTCGCTGATTTAACTCTTTATCTATCTCCGACAGTGATTTTATCTCCCCTGGCCGGTGCAAGGAAAGTTTGGAGAGTATTATAAAGGTAGTCATTGTACACCTCCTTCAGTTAGCTGTAATTATAAACCAAACCCGATTATTTCCCAATCAACTTTCGACCTTTGACGTTTGACTTATCACCCCCTATCCCAACCGTCCAAATTGGGAGGCTAACTCTTCCATAGAGATCTGCAGAATGGTGGGGCGCCCATGCGGACAAGTTCGGGGATTGCGCGTCTGCTCCAAATCTCGGATTAGGGTGCGCATTTCCTCTAGCGGAAGCACCTGCCCTCCTTTGACTGCCGCCCGTTTGCAGATTTTGAGGATGGTCTTTTGCTCCAGTTCCTCCCGGACGGGCGAGCGCTCCGGCTCGCTGCTGGCGATATCGGCCAACAATTCCTGCGGAGAGATATTTCCCAGTGGGGCGGGAGTGGAGCTCACTTGGAAGGCCCCCGTTCCGACCTTTTCTACCTGGATACCTAACGTGTTGAGGGTGGGGAGTTGCGCCTCTAGGCGCGCGGCCTCATCTGCCGGCAGTGTGATGGTCTGTGCTGTTAAGAGCGGTTGCGCGGGCACATCGCCGGTGGCCCAGACGCTGCGCATCCGCTCATAGAGCACCCGCTCGTGGGCGGCGTGTTGGTCAATGAGATAGAGACCATCCGGCCCTTCGGCCACGATGAACATGCGGGCCACTTGCCCGATGATACGCAGCGGTGGGAGCTGCACTGGGTGGCATTCCTCCCTGGCTGGAGGCGCGGCTTCTGCCAGGGGGCGCGCGGCGGTCAAAGTTGATTCCTCGGTGGCGGTGGGCAGCGAGGGAAGGGAGACTTGTTGCTTAACCGAGCTCGGTAACGTGAACTGCCGTGAAGGTCGGAGCTGTTGCAAGCGCGTGCGGAGCGTCTGCTCTGGCTGGCTGCTCAATGCGGAGCGGCGGGGTGGCTGCCACGGTGTGGCGATGGGTGCTTGCGCGATTACGGTAGCGCGCACCGCGCGCTGCACGGCGCGGAACACCTCGTCGGCCTCGCGGAACCGCACCTCCGTCTTGGCCGGATGCACGTTGATGTCCAGATCCTCCGGCGGCATCTCGACTTGCACAAAGGCGATGGGATAGCGTTTGGTCGGCAGCAATGTGTGATAGGCTTGAATGATGGCGTAGGTGATCCGCAG
>DUEJ01000123.1 GCA_011192175.1 Thermoflexia bacterium | reverse complement strand
GAACCATAAATTGCGGATTGGGGGGGAGAGCATCATCGGCTATGTCTCTTCCACGGCGCGGCCACGCATTGCTTTGGATGTGGGCGAAGAGGCCGTCGGGTTTGATAACCCGGAGCTGCCTGAAACTCGTTCTGAGGCGGCTCTGCCATTACTTACGCGCGGTGAGTTGGTGGGGGTGTTGGACTTGCAGAGCCGCGCGGAGGGGGCTTTTTCGGAGGCGGGGGTAGAAGTACTGCGTATTCTGGCTAATGGCTTGGCGATTTCGATAGAGAAAGTGCGACTGATGAGCGATACTGAGAAGACCGTGGAGCGCTTGAAACGTTACCAGGAGCAAGAAGCCATCAGCGGTTGGTACCGTATCTTGGCCCGCCGCCAGCGAGAGGTGACCTATACTTATGATCGCGTGACGGTGGAGACCGGCGCGCCCGGCGCGCAATCCTTGCTACCGTTCGTGCAGAGCGAATTGACGGAAGTGCAAGTGCGGCAGAGCGACGGCCAGCATTTCCTCTTGGCGCCTATCCGCATGCAGCAACAGACATTAGGGGTGTTGACCTTTACAGCCACACATCCCTGGTCGCGGGAGTCCCGGCAGTTAGTGGCGGACGTGGCGGCGCAACTGGCGTTGGCATTGGACAATGCCCGCCTCTTAGAAGGTTCGCGTTTGCGGGCCTCACGAGAACGGGCGCGGAGTGAGATTGTAAGCCGCGTGCGCGACTCTGTGCAGGTGGAGGCGATCTTGCGCAGCGCGGTCGAGGAGCTAGGGCGGTCATTACAGGTGGAACGAGTGCGTTTACAACTGGTTAATCTGCCCCCAGGGGCTGCCGATGAGAAATAGGGTTTGTTGGTTAGCCTTAGTACTGGGCGTTAGTTTTTTGCTGGTGGCGTGTGGGGGAGAACTGACTCTTCCTGCTCCAACTCCTACGCTCACCGCTCCGGTTCAGCCCCTGCGGCTATTCTTGCTCCGCAGTTATGGGATAGAGGATCTAGCCTCCAATCAGATGCGCACGGGGGTTCTGGAATCTCTGTCCCGGGGAGGCTATACTGTTTCGCACGGCACCTTGTCCCTGGCAGAGCTGGCATTGGATGTGGCGCCAGCGTTGGATCAGGTGTTCCCGGAGCGAGTAGCCGTTGCTGTGGAGGCCATCCAGGAATTTGGGCCTGATCTAGTGGTGGTGTTTGATGATGAAGCCGCGCGCACGGTGATTCCACTTTATCCTGATGTGACGCTCCCCTTCGTTTTTTGTGGATTGGACGGCATCCCTAGCGAATATAATTTGGTGCGCCCCAACGTCACCGGGGTTTTGGAGCACCCTTATCCCGTAGAAACCATCCGGATGGCCCAGCAATTCACGGCACAAAAAGATCTCTTGATCTTAGGTGACAAATCTTTGCCGGCTGCGACCGGAGCGGCAGCGATCGCCGCGGAGTTGGCCGCAGCTGAGGAGCTGCATTTGCGGCGGGTGATCACTTACGAAACCAATGACTGGGAGGAGTGGCAACTGTTGGTGTTGGATGAGACGGCGGGTATGGATTTTATGCTTTTGTTAAAATATCAGACCTTGGAAAATGATTGGGGGGGGCAGATTGCAGAACAATCGGTGCTCAATTGGACGCTCAAAAATTCACCCATCCCCGTTTTTGGGTTATGGGTGCAGACGGTGAGCAGTGGCGCGGTCGGGGGCTTGACTATTTCAGCTTATGCACAGGGAGAGCTGGCCGGGCAGCTGGCTCTGGAGATAGTGGCGGGACACTCTCCGGAAGCGATTCCGGTGGCTAACCCCACAAACAATATCTTGGTCGTGAACGCCGTGGCCGCTGAGTATTGGGACCTGAAAATTCCGCTAGAGTTTCTGGTCATGGCGCGCATTGAACGACAATTCCCGGTACCCGGAGGAGGTTGGTGATGGCTCGCAGAGCAATTAGTTTACGTTGGCGCTTGGCCTTGGCCTTGGGTTTGCTACCTCTCTTGATCCTCCTCCCGGTCTCTTGGTTCGTGGGAAGGCAGTATCAACAACAGTACCGTGATATTCGGTTGAGCAAGGGAGAGATAATTACCGCACAGCTCTCCAAGACATTGCGCCGGGTTACTCCTTACATCTCCTCGGTCCGGGATTTGCCAGAGTTGAGTACCTACCTGCGCGAGAGTATTCAGGATCAATCGGAGATGGCCTTCGCGGCGCTGACTCTGAAGAATGGGATGGTACTTTACCATTCTCTGCCGGGTAAACAGAATATAATGATGCCTGAAATGGCAAATTTGGGTAAAATTTCACCATTGAAGCGGGAAGTAGTCCCTTATGGTGAGGTATTTTTGGTATTTGAGGAAGTGCCGTTGGTGGGGGAGGATTCCTTATACATAGTCCTGGGTGAGACTGTGGCGGTGGTTGAGCCGCCCGCATTGATGTGGGGGCCGTTGCTGATCAGTGCTGCGTTGATGGGTTTACTGATTGGATCGCTGTTGATATTTATGCAGCGTCTAGTCTTGCGGCAGGTGCATGATTTGGCGGAAGGCGCCGCGATCATCGGGGCCGGTGACTTTGAATATGAGATTCCGGTGTGGAGTAACGATGAGCTAGGTTTCCTGGCACATACCTTTAATGAGATGGCCGCCCGGTTGCATGACCTGGTAGGTACTTTGGAACAACAAGTCGCCGAGCGCACGGTGGCGCTCCAGAAACGCGGGCATCAATTGGAGGCAGTCGCTCTGGTCAGCAAAGAAGCGGCTACGGTACGTGATGTTTTGCGTCTCTTGGAGCGCACGGTGAAGGCGATCGCTACGCAGTTCAACTATTATCACGTGGGGATCTTCCTCTTAGATGATGAACAGGAATGGGCTGTTTTACGGGCGGTTTCTTCGGAGGGCGGTCAGCGTATGTTAGCCCGCAACCACCGCCTGCGCGTGGGGCAGCAGGGTATCGTGGGGAGAGTCTCCGCTACCGGGCAACCACGTATCGCGTTGGATGTAGGGGGGGACGCGGTCTGGTTCAATACGCCGGAATTACCCGCAACCCACTCGGAGATGGCTTTGCCCTTGATTGACCTGGACGAGCAGGTGGTGGGCGTGTTGGACGTGCAGAGCGCCAAACAGGGAGCTTTTGCTGGCGAGGATATTGAGACTTTGCAACTGTTGGCGGATCAGATCTCCATAGCTTTGCAGAATGTGCGGTTATTGGAACAGACACGCTTTGCGCTGGCAGAATTGGAGACCATGCAACGTGATCAGAGCCGTCAAGGGTGGGCCCGGGTTGCGGATCGTATTCGTCCGCAGGCTTATGAGTATGATCGCGTGGGAGTGCAGCCGGTCTTGCCGCTGCCCACTGCGCCGGCCTTGTTAGGGGGCACGGGCGTGCGCCAGGTGATGTTGGGCGCAAACAATCCTTATCTTATCTCCCCGCTCCAATATCGGGGCGAGACCATCGCTATGCTCTCGCTCTCGGATCCCGAACGGAACTGGACAGCTGAGGAGATCACCTTAATTAGCAGCATCAGCGATCAGGTAGCGATTGCGTTGGAAAATGCGCGGCTATTTGAGGAGGCGCAACGCACGGCGCGTAGCCAGGAGCTGCTCAACCAGGTATTACAAGCAGCTTCTTCTATGAGCAATGCGGAAATCGCGTTGCGAGAGATTGCGGCCCTCTTGGCTCGAGGGTTGAATATGTCTGTGGGAATCTTTACTTTCTTGAGTCCTGATGCGAGAAGAATACAACCACAGGCCCTGATGCTGCCTTCGGGTGAGAATCTGTTGGCGACTGCGGGTATTATTTCTTTACCGCGGGATTTACAAATTTTCTTCCAGGGTCTCTCTCGTCCGGAGATGGGTAAAGTCTTACCGATCTTTGAGCAATTGAATTTGGCCCAAAATTACGATCTAGGGCGGGTGCTCTACGTGGCTATTCGCACCGCGACCAAAAAAGTGGGTTTTATTGCATTAATTCAGCGGGCAGAAGACATTCTGTTGGATCCAGAGACACGGGAATTAGCTCAGGCGCTGGCGAATCAAATTGCGGTAGTGGTGGAAAATCTCAATTTGTTGACCGAGACAGAGCGTCGTTCTACCGAATTACAGGAACTTTATGAGCTATCGTTGCGCTTTGGCGACGTGGTGGAGGTTAAGGAGACGCAAGAGCTGCTGGTGGAACGCGCGGTGGAGGTATTGGCGGGCGAAGCCGGTGCCTTTGCTCACTACCAAGAGGGACATTTGGTACTCTCTTCAGTTCAGGGCTTGACAAGTCCAGCGGCCTTCGAGGGCCGGGAAATCAAACCTGGTGAGGGGTTGGTGGGATATGTCTTTGTGCAAGGTAAATCTTTGCGGATTGATGATTACCAGAGTTGGGAACAGAAAGATGAATGGTTGCCGGAGTCCGAGATAGGCTCGGCGTTGGCCGTGCCGCTGGGTTCCAAAGAGCAATTGCTGGGAGTCTTGCTTGTTTTCCGGTCGCCGAATCAGGCTCTGTTTGATTCCGAAGCTGTGCGGTTGGCGGAATTGCTGGCGGCGCAGGCGGTGGTGGCGTTGGAGAACGCGCGGTTGTTCCATGAAGCCCGCATCCGGGCGGAAGAACTGGGGGACTTGAACGAATTGGCGCGCGCGCTTACCTCGCAGTTGCACGTGCAGGCGGTGTTGGAAACGACCTATCAAGGCGCCGCGCGGCTATTGGATGTTACCAATTTCTATGTTGCGTTCTATGATGAGGAAGTAGAGGAGCTCTCTTTCCCTTTGTGGGTGGAAGACGGAGAGCCGGTCACGTGGCCGGCGCGGCCGATGCAGCCGGATGGTTTGATTGAGCGCATCATACATCAGAAGCAACCCCTGCTGATTCGAGAGCATGTAGTGGAATGGCTACACCAAAATCTTAGGAGCGTCGGGATAGGGCGCGTAGCGCTTTCCTGGTTGGGAGTACCGTTGATGATTGGAGAACGTGTGTTAGGCGTGATCGCGGTGCAGAGTTACACCACTCCGCGCGTTTACGATGAACATGCCCGCGATCTCTTGGTCTCCATCGCCAGTCAGACAGCCATTGCTATTCAGAGCGCCCGTCTCTTTGAGCAAGCGCAACGCCGGGCGCGGCACGAGCGTCAGATCTACGAGATCACCTCACGCCTTCGCCGTTCACCGGATATGACTACGATCTTGCAGACCGCGGCCGATGAGCTGGGGCAAGCGTTGGGAGCTGATCGGGTATTGGTGCGCTTGCGAGGGGGGGGAATTGGGGCCGCGGCCCCAGAGCAGAAAGCGGCGGAGAGCGAGGAAGCGCGTGCGGCCCGCCTAAAGAGAAGTAGGGAGAGCTAGGATGCGGAAAATATGGGAACACTTAAAACCATTGCTGGCTATCCACGAGGAGGATTTGCCCCGAGTTGAGCTGGTTTTGTATCCTCTCTGGTGCGGTAGCCTGGCGCTGGCCATTATTTTCACGACGGTGGCTCTGATAATAATTATGGCTGGAGACCTGCAAAATTGGATGGTGGTGGGCCCGATTTTCCTGGTTGTTTTAATAGGTTTGCGGAAATTACAACAACTAGAGTACAAGGGCTTGGCGTTTTATCTATTGTTAATTGCGTTGATACTCTTTCTGGTCTCCCTGGAGAGTTTGGGACATTCATTGGGGCACGCCCAGTTGCTACTTTATGCGGTACCCGTTGCTGTGGTTTCTTTTTCTCTTACTCCTGCCGCCGGCTTGCTCTGGGCCGGAGTTGTAGTTTTGATTTTAGCATTGCGTATGCTTATCTGGGGAGAAGCGGTCGCGATAGAAGTATGGGGAGGGCAATTAGTAGGGCTGGGAGGCATGACAGCGGTGTTATGGTTCCTGGGGCGTCTGCGGGAGGAGACCGAAAGGAATCTTACCCGCTATATTCGACAAGGCAGAGCGAGCATCGAGATTGGACACACGGTTACGGCTACCGGAGAGGCGTCTACTATCATTGGGCAAACGGTGGGGTTGATTCAAGAAGCGTTTGGGTATTATCATGTTAGCTTCTTTCAATACGATACCGAGGCTGAGGTCGCGACGTTGACCGAGGCTGCTGGGGGGATGGTGGAGGGCTTGTTGACGCGGGGAGTAACTGTGACTCTGTCAGGAAACTCTGTGGTTTCCGTGGCCTTGCGGAGTAAAAGTTATCAGACGATGGTGGCCTGGCGGGATAGTGTGGGAACCCGCGGTCGCTCTATCGAGTTCACCTATCGCTATAAAAACTTCCCCACGCGCGCGGAGATGGCTCTCCCGTTAATCGCGCAGGAGCAGATATTGGGAGTGCTGGATATTCACAGTACCGAATTAGATCCCTTTACCGAGGAACAGATTCATGCCCTGGAAGGTTTGCTGGGAAATGTAGCGAATGCTATCGTGGCGGCACGCTTACTGGCGGGGGCACAGAGACGGCATGATGAGTTGGAGAATGTTTATCACCAGACCACCCGCCGCGCGCGTTATCTGGAGGTGACTGCGGAACTGGCGAAGGCCATCAGCCAGTTGTTGGAACCAGAACAACTGTTGCGCGAAGCGGTGACATTGATCAGCAATAGTTTGGGCTTTTACCACGCTGGTATCTTTTTACTGGACGAGACGGAGGAGTGGGCCGTGCTGGCGGCGGCGAATAGCGCCGGCGGCCAGCGGATGCTGGCGCGGCGTCACCGGTTGCGGGTGGGAGAACAGGGAATTGTGGGTTGGGTAACTGCTACTGGTAAGCCGCGCATTGCGCTGGATGTGGGGGCCGATGCGGTCCACTTTGATAACCCCGATTTACCGGACACTCGTTCGGAACTGGCTTTATTACTGCAGGCCGGTGACGAGCGGATGGGTGCTCTGGACGTGCAGAGCCAAGCCCCTGGCGCCTTCAATGAAGAAGATGTGGCCGTATTGCAAACGCTGGCCGATCAGATCGCTATCGCTATCTCCAATGCCCGTCTTTACCAGCAGGGCCAGAAGGCCTTGCTGGAGGTAAAAGCGGTCCAGCGTTATTATCTGATGGAGGAGTGGGAGAAGGTCTTGGGTGGCGAACAAGTCCTGAAGGCTGAGTATCAAACGTTGGGCGTTACTCCGCTAGAGGTTGATTGGACTCCGGAGATGGAGAGGGCGTGGAGTGTGCGCGCGCCGGTGATGGTTTCTGAATCACGGGATAAGCGGGAGGCAGCTTCAACACAATCTGCATTGGCGGTTCCGATTATGCTCCAAGACGAGGTGTTGGGGGCGGTGGAAATCCAAGAATTGGATGAGGAGCGTAGCTGGACGGCAGAGGAAATATCACTGGTGACTGACGTGGTGGGACAGCTCTCTCTAGCTATTGAGAATGCACGTCTCTTTGAGCAAACCCAGCGGGCGCTTGCTGATACTGAGTATCTTTACCAGGCCAGTGAGGCCCTTAACTTGGCGCAATCTTACGATGATATCTTGGCTACCTTGCGAAAAAGCCCCTTACTCCAGCAAGCAGATCGTAACATTAGCTTAAATCTCTTCGACGTTCCCTGGGTGGGGGATGAGGTGCCGGAATGGTCCATCCCCATCGCCCGTTGGACCACCTTGACCGCTGGCGCCACCAGTTCACGTTACCCTTTGCGGAAATTCCCTTCGGTCTCACAGCTGTTATCCGCAGATGAGGTGACGGTAATTACCGATGTGGTCACAGATCCACGTTTAGATGACCAAGCGCGGGCACTCTACGCTGGGCGGTTTGGAGCGCAGGGCACTGTTTTTGCGCCCTTGGTGGTGGGGGGACACTGGATTGGATATTTGAATGCGATCTTCGGTGAGGAACTTCAGGTTTCTGAGGATGAGGTGCGGCAGTTGATGGCGTTGGCTTCGCAGGCAGCCGTCGCCGTCCAGAACCGCGCGCAGTTAGAGGCCTCCGCTGCCCGCGCGCGGCGGGAACGCATGATTCGTGAAATCTCAGAGCAGATACAATCTGCTTCTGATGTGCAAGGGGTGTTGGAGACAGCTGCGCGTGAACTGGGGCGCGCGCTGCGCGTTTCACGTACTTCTGTGCAATTAGGGGAGTGGCGGCGCGGAGGAGGTAAAACGGGGGGCACTGCTCCGTTGCGCTTAATACCAGATACAGGCCCGCTGAAAAGGAGGAAGGGAGATAGTCAGTAAAATCTTCTCCGGAGAGGGGTTCCTGAGAAATTTGAGGAGGAGAGAATTGGATGGCGGGTTATTTTTTTCTGGCAAACTACATAGCTAGGACTTTCGCTAACGACACTTTTTAACCGCTAATTCACGCGAATAAACGCCAAAAACTACTAAAATTAGTGTCAATTGGCGTCCATTCGCGGTTTAGCTGCCTAGCCAGCGAAACTCCTAATATCATAACTAGTGTTCTGTCAGCCCTGATTTGAGTTAGCCGGGCGACTAAAGTCGCGGCTACCCTCGCGCAGTCCACCTACGGGGACTAGTAAGCGGTTGGTGTATGGTAATCAACTGCTCATTTTACACTTGACAGAACACTAGCATAGTTTAATAATTTAATAGAGAGGAGCAGACCATGACAGAGAAATTTTCAATAAATACCGAAATTCCTAATGCTGGCCGGGTTTACGATTATGTGTTAGGGGGGAGCCATAATTTTGAAGTTGATCGTCAAGCCGCTGAATATATGATCTCCCTTTTACCCTCTTTACCCTCTACTCGCAAATGGGTGCGTATGTTGCGCATGTTTATGCACCAGTCAATTAAGCAGCTGGCCGCTGAGGGGTTTGAGCAATTCCTGGATTTAGCTTCTGGTTTACCGACGGTGGACCATATCCACCAAATTTTGCCGGATGCCAAGGTAGTTTATACGGATAATGATGCAGCCACAATCGGATTTGCGCAGGAATTGATTGGTAAGAATGATAAGGTGCGTTACTTGCAAGCTGATGTACGGGATCTGGAATCCATGCTGATTTCTGCTGAAATGGAAACGTTCTTTGTAAAAGGGCAGCGCGTAGCGATTGGGTTTAATGCTATGACTTGTTTTCTTACCCATGAAGAGATAGCGCAACTTATGAAAACACTCTATGCTTGGGCGCCTGTGGGAAGTAAACTCTACGCGAGTTTTGAGACCAAAGATGCTACCGCGATGACGCCCAAATTGGCACAATTTGTGGATATGTTTGATCAGATGGGGACTCCTTACCGCTTCCTCACGCTGGAAGAGAGCCAGCAGTTGATCAGCCCCTGGCCGGTGGATGGAGCTGGATTCCGCCCTCTGGCGGAATGGCTAGACCTGGAAGATCAGATCAATTTAGAGGACCGCGAAGGCGTGGAGCTGGAATTCTACGGAGTTCATCTAATTAAAGGCTGAAGGGCCTCTGGGACTTGGCGGGGTAAGCATCCCGCGACCTAAATTTTTTTACCACAGATTACACGGATTACACTGATTTTTTTTCGTGCTAATCTGTGTAATCCGTGGTTAATTTTAACTCGACCCCGCGAATTCCCGAGGAGCCAGGCTGAATTAAAGGACAGGGCAATGTAGCCGAGGGTGCTATACCGCGCTTAGCTAAGACGAACTGGGAATCGCGGCTAAGAAGCAACTACCCCGGAAGAAATTGATTAAAAGGTCATCGCGAGGGAGCAGGAGATGGGAAGAGCAATAGTTGATCAAGACAAGCTAGACGCCGTAGCAGCAGTGCTGGCGGAGCAGCGCGCAGAATTACGGGCGCGGCTCTCTCAGGTGCTGCGGGCAACACTCTTTTCTCGGGGGGCTTCCGTTCTGCGTGCGGGGCAGCAAGATAAGATAGTCGCGGGAGTAATAGCCACATTTTTCACTTTTTTGCAAAACGGAACTGACTCGGAGGTCACCGCGCAAGGTGCAGAATGCGCTTCACAAGGAGTGGCAGAGCAAGCCCTGCTGGACTTTGGTACGATTCTAAATCAATTTTGTCTGGAGCACTTAACCGACACGCTATTACGGAGGGGGTGGATGGCGGTTGATAAATATCATAAGACTCTCCTCCATGGGTTTATGGTCTCCCGGGAAGCTCTTATTTTGAATGCCCAGGAAGAGATCCGGGAAATCTTGCAGTTAACGCTTAACCGGCGTTCCATTCAACTGCAGACCGCTGCTGAGATCAGCTCGGTGACCGCTTCATCCCTGAGTACGGAAGAGATCCTGGCGCGGTCGGTTGATCTTATTCGAGAGCGCTTTGATTTTTACTATGTGGGGCTTTTCTTATTGGATGATTTGGCAGAATACGCGGTATTGCGAGCCGGTACCGGTGAACCTGGCCGCCAGATGTTGGCTGCAGCACACAAGCTGGCGACGGATGAGTCCTCCATGATTGGGTGGTCTATAACCCACCGTGAGGCCCGCATTGCGTTGGATGTTGGTATGGAGGCTAGCCGGTTTGATAATCCATTTCTACCCCAAACGCGGTCAGAAATGGCGCTGCCGCTGATTGCACCGCATGGCATTATCGGCGCCATGACCGTGCAGTCAGACGCCACTTCGGCGTTCTCCAAGGATGATATCACCGTTTTGCAAACTGTCGCTAACCAGCTGGCTAACGCTATCGCTAATGCGCGTTCATTCGCCAGAGCGCAGGCGCGTTATGAGGATCTCCGAAATCTACAACGTACGCAGACCGGTCAGGAGTGGGAAAAATACCGGCGGGCTAAGGAGGTATTTGGTTATACTTATGACTTGAGCCAGTTGAAGCCGCTTGACGGGCCCTTTATGCTGGTTGACGAGGCGCTAGCTCTTCCGCAGACTGAGATTGCTGCTCAAGTCTACCGTGATGAGGTCAATTCCTGGGTAACGACTCCTATTACCCTGCATGACGAGCCGATCGGCATACTTCGCTTTGAGGGGTCTGAGGATGAAATCTCTTGGGGAGAGGATGAGTTGGAGATTATTACGGCGGTGCGGGGGCAGCTAGCGCTGGCGCTGGAAAATCGGCTTCTCTTTGAACAGACCGATGAGGCGCTGACCGATACACGTAATCTCTATAACTTGGGCCGGCAGATCAATGCTAGCCAGACCACGCAGGATATTTTGACTACGTTGGCGCGGGGCTTGCAGCCACGTCAGGAATTGGAACGGGTAGATGTGGGATTGCTAGAACCCACTTCAAGTCCTCAAGAATTACACGTGATAGCCAGCTGGTCTAGGGAAGGTCCCGCTGCTCAACCTGGAGATCGTTATCTACTGGCGAGATGGCAGCGCATAGTTGACATGGTGATTTCCGAGGGGAAATTTGTCGCTGCGGACGTGGAACAGAGCCCGCTGCTTGACGAGGTACACCTACAGGTCTATCGGCGCATAGGGATTAGGGGACTGGTAGCTTATCGCCTGGAGGCGCGTGAGGTAGCCTATGGCGTAGTGTTGCTATACACTAAAAAACCACATATATTTACCCAAGAAGAGTTAGAATTTTACGAAGCGGTGACTCGGACTGCTTCCGTAGCCCTGGAGAACCAACTGTTGCTAGAGACTACCCGCGCAGAGGTTGATCGGCGGGCTTTCTTGAATAAGGTGGTCATGGCGGCCTCGGCCAGCCTTGACGCTGACGCCTTGATGCATGATGTGGGGCAGATCGTCTCGCAATACTTGAATATGCCGCTTTTGTTGTGGCGTTGGGATGGGCAACAGGTTTATCCTGTGGTGGCGTATTATGACGATGGCCGGGAATTGGCGGTGGAAGAGCTGGGATTGCGATTAATAGAAATGCCAGGCGTCGGAGCTGCTATCCGGTGGAAACGTTCCCTCTTGTGGGATTTCACCAAACGCGCACAGGCCGGTCATATCTATTTCATGCAACTTCTTAGCCGATTGCAACTCAAGGAATCTTTTTCTGTACCGTTGATGGTGCGCAATGAGATACTGGGGTTGATTACGCTGGGATGTCAGGTTGGGCATCCCGCGATTGATGCTAGTGAAAGGGCGCTCTTGGAGAGTATCGCTGTGAGTATGGGGGTAGCCCTGGAGAATGCCAACCTCTATCAAGAGAGCTTGGAAATCGCAGAACAGCTCAAAGAAGTTGACCGGCTAAAGAGCGAGTTTCTGGCTAATATGTCCCATGAGCTGCGCACTCCCCTCAATTCAATTATCGGTTTCTCCCGCGTTATTCTTAAAGGCATTGATGGTCCGCTGAACGATATGCAGCGGACCGATCTGAGCGCGATCCATGAGAGCGGCAAGCATCTCCTAAATCTGATCAATGATATTCTAGATCTCTCTAAAATTGAGGCGGGGAAGATGGAATTTTTCTTCGAATCGGTGAATCTGGCTGAAGTTGCCAGGGGGGTGTTATCCACGGCGGTGGCCTTGGTGAAAGATAAACCCATTGAATTGCAAAGAGATTTCCCCGATGATTTCCCCATAGTGCAAGCCGACGAGCGGCGTATTCGCCAAGTGATTTTGAATGTGGTGGGTAACGCGGCCAAATTTACTGAAGAGGGCTTTATCAACATCTCAGGAGAGCGAAAAGGCCAGGACGAAGTTGTAATCGCTATCGCGGATAGCGGCATTGGCATTCCGAAAGATAAATTTGACACGGTTTTCAATGAGTTCCAGCAGGTGGATTCTTCCTCTACCCGTAGTTACGGGGGGACCGGGCTAGGTTTGCCGGTGAGTAAGAAATTTGTAGAGGCTCACGGTGGACGTATCTGGTTTGAAAGTGAAGTGGATGTAGGGACTACCTTTTATATTGCTTTGCCGATCGCCGGGCTGGCGGCAGAACAACTGGAAGGGCCAGTGGACGCAGTAGAGCGAGTTCCGGAAGAACGAGTGGTGTTGATGGTGGATGATGACGAAAGAGTTATTATGCTCTTCCGGCGTTACCTGGAGCGCGATGGATACCGAGTGATGGCGCTCACACGCGGCGAGATGGTGGTGGCAGAGGCGAAACGGATCCAGCCTTACGCTATCACGCTAGATATCTTAATGCCTGATAAAGACGGCTGGCAAATTATCCAAGAACTTAAGGGTGATCCAGAGACGGCTAATATCCCGATCTTGGTATGTTCTATCGTCTCCGATGAGGATAAAGGGCTTAGTTTAGGAGCAACTGACTATTTGATCAAACCGATTGTGGCGGAGAATCTGTTAGAATCCTTAGAACGGCTAACCCGTGTTGCTGAAGCTTACAATATCCTGATTGTTGATGATAGCGCTAGCGACCGCAACTTGTTACGCCGTATTTTGGAAGAGGCGGGGTATGCGGTGCGCGAAGCCGCTGGTGGCGCCGCAGCCCTCACGGAAATCCACGTGGAGTTACCGGATTTAGTGGTGTTGGATTTGATGATGCCAGAGATGGACGGGTTTACCGTATTAGAGAACCTGCGGGCTAATGAGGTTACTAAACATATTCCGGTCATTGTGGTGACAGCGAAGGAACTGACTGCGGCGGAGTATGAACAGCTGAACTTGCAGGCGGCGGCGTTGCTGGAGAAGGGGATCTTTGACCAGCAGCAATTATTGGCTGATATAAAGAGGGCCCTTGCGCAACTGGCAGGTCTTGCCACCTCCTCTCAGAAATAATAATTCAATCCTTGCGAGGCGGTTTGACAGGCGTTTCTTCTGCGATAGAATAGCCTTTAGTGAATTTAATTTTTTATAATGGTTAATTTCAGAGGAGGAAAAATAATGGCGTATGTGATTGTTAGCACGTGTGAAAATTGTGGCGAATGTGTTGATGCTTGCCCGACGGAATCCATCTATAATACCAAGAACAATGCCGCTTGGCCGACCCACTATATCAATCCGGATACTTGTATTGACTGTGGCGCTTGCGCCGCCGTCTGCCCCACCGAGTCAATCTACTATGAGGATGATGTGCCGGTAGAACATGAGGCTGATATTGAGAAAAATGAAGCCTTCTATGTTGAAGGTCCCGGAGCGGATCTGATATAGGTCTATGTTGCTCCAAAAAGCCCCCCAGGATTATCCTGGGGGGCTTTTTTTGTTATTTGATTAGTGAGTTCGGCGCCTAAAAACTGAAATACGTGGATAAAAGGTCCCCCGAAGAGCCAGCAATGCCTAGCTCACGTAAATCGGACTTGAGAAGATCCAACCTACCTGGCGACCTCTAAAACGCCGGTAAACCTCCACGCGATAGATCCCCGGTTCGGCGGAAGTGTAACTGAGACTGACGCCAGTTTTGTGTTTAATCGGCTGGCCATCTCTGAGTAGCCGGATTTTTCCTGCTGCGGGGAGTGCTACTCGCACGTTGATAGCGCCCAGGCGTTTTAATTCTTCTCCCATCGTGGCTTGGGAGGAGCTACTTTGAATCACAAAGTTGAATCCGCGTGTGGAGTGCGGTAGATCGTAACCGACCCAGGTACGACCAGCCGCTAGAGCTTCATAGATCGCGCGTTTATCGTGCGTGAGATCGCCGGTCAAGGCTCCGGCTGTGAGGATGTGAGTATTGACGCATCGAAATAGATACTCGTAGGGGAAGATCACCCGTTTAAGGGGGCCTAGCTGCTCAGTAGAGGCATGCGCATCTGCGCCTCCGAGGGCCGTAATCCGCATTCCTTTGGCGAGCAACTCATCCCATAGCTGGAGGGTGGCCTTGTACGGGCCGCGTATGCCCCAATCTGGACGAAAGGCGTAGATCAACGCGGGCAGATAGGACCAGAGTAGCCCTTTGAACTCCGACGTATAATTCCATATCTCCAGGCCGGCGATCTGCTGAATGGGCCAATCCACCCAGGGGATAGGAGCGTACCCGCCTTTTATGGGACTGCTCTTTTCTACCGGATGGGCGAGAAAGCATACCCCCCCCCGCTCGGTGGCTTTGTTAATCAATGTTTGGCTATTACCAAAACTATAGGGAGACATCTCTTGATCAGCTCCGTAGATCAAGAGATGATTGTTTTGGGGATGACGGCGGACGTTGTGAGATTCTTCTCCCACTAGCAACAGCACGCGGTCATAATATCCCTCTACGGCTTGCACCCAGACGTTGTGGTCGGTGGTGATAATAAAATTCAGACCGGCTCTGGCCGCTGCGGCTGCTATCTCAGCATGTTCGGCCGCGCCATCAGAGTAAGTAGTGTGTATGTGCAGGTTGCCCACGTATTCTCTGTAATTATTCATCTGGATGTAATCCTAATGCCAAAGAGGTATTTGTCAACCAAATGGGTCTAGTAGTGCTTTGGCAAATGATGTATAATGGTTTTCTAATTTTCCCTGTAGTGAGGAATTACCATGAAATGGGTTGTCTTTATTGTGCTTATCAGCGTTGGCCTACTGCTGCTCTGGAGTGGGATGCTGGTCGTTTTAGGCCCCTATTTGGAGCCACGTATTATCCCGGGGGTCTGGATCTGGGATGACGCGGTGGGTGGCTTGACGACAGCAGCAGCTCCCACAGCATTGACGGAACCTGAACTTTGGATTACTTTTCTGGGGCCGGAGGGGCAACATTGGACTCTAGCAGCAGAGGAGCTGGGATTGTCTCTGGCGTCTGCCCCGACATTGGCGCGAGCTTACCAATTAGGCCACGCTGAGGAGGGAGTAGCGGCGCTCACGGCGCGTCTCGCGTTGTTGCACGAGGGGGCCGTCTTGCCGCCGGTGTTAGCCTGGGACCGCACACAAGCAAGGGAACAGCTCCGGGATCTGGCTGCCCAGATCGAATCGGCCCCTCAGGATGCCGCTCTCCGGTTTGAGGACGGGGAGCTGGTCTTGACCACGGCTCACACTGGCCGGCGGTTGGATGTCGAAGCAGCATTGGCTCAACTGGAACCGTTCTTGCGGCTGCCGGGGTCACGGGAGATAGCGTTGCTAGTCGAGGAGCTCCCGCCGCAAATCGACGACGCCGAAGCGGCGCAGGCTTTAGATGTCGCACAAAGTATCTTGACTGAGCCGTTAAAGTTACTCTTACGCAATCCTTACGCAGGCGACCCCGGCCCGTGGACTTTATCCACGGCTAGCTTGGCGCAGCTGCTGACGATCTTCGCTGACGCGGAGCAGATCGAGGTAGGCTTGGATGAGGCCGCATTGCAAGAATTTCTACTTCCGCTGGCGAAGGCGTTGCACCAGGAACCGCTGGATGCGCGCTTCCATTTTGATGAAGCTACGCGGCAGTTGACGCCGGTGCAAGCGAGCCAAATTGGGCGCGAGTTAGACCTGCCGGCTACGGTAGCGCGTATCAATGAACAGTTGCGGGCCGGGCAGCATCATATTTCATTGGTCTTACAGGAAACCGCCCCGGCGTATCCAGCTACGGTTACGGCGGAGGAATTGGGGATTGTGGAGTTGGTAACGGTCGGCGAATCTTATTTCGGCGGCTCATCTTCCGCGCGAGATCACAATATCCGGTTGGGAGCCTCGCAATTCGACGGCATCGTCATTGGGCCGGGTGAAATCTTCTCCTTTAACGAGTTTTTGGGCGAGGTGACGCCGGAAGTGGGCTATGATGAATCTTATGTAATTGTGGGAGATCGAACGCTACTCGGCGTGGGAGGGGGTATCTGCCAGGTGGCGACGACGGCCTTCAGGGCGGCGTTCTACGGGGGCTACGAGATCGTGGAACGTTGGCCGCACGCCTATCGGGTGGGATATTACGAGTTGGGAGGGTACGGCCCCGGTTTCGATGCGACTATTTATTCCCCCCTGGTGGATTTTCGCTTCGTCAATGATTATCCCACGCCGCTGTTGATTGAGACGGCGGTGCAGCCAGCTACCGCGCGTCTCCAGTTCCTCTTCTATGGGCAAGCTGATGGCCGCGAGGTGGAGCAAATCGGGCCGACTTGGGGTGAGCCGGAACCTCCCGGCCCGCCAGTTTACGAATACGATCCAGAGCTGCCTGCTGGAACCGTGGAAAAATTGGAGAACTCACATGCGGGGTTGCGCGCTGAGTTGGGGCGAGTGGTAAGGGATGCTGAGGGTCATATCTGGCACGAGGATCATTTTCAGAGCCATTTTGTTCCCTGGGTGGCTCGGTATCGTTATGGTCCCGGCTTCACCCCACCGCCGGGGGCAGAGCTAGTGGGGGGAGAGCCATAGAGAAGAGATGCAAGGCACTGCTTTGCGCAAAAGAGGGTTTCTCTGACAGCATCTTGCATCTCTTAAAGAGGGATCTTGTAAGCTAGCCGACGAGCGACTCTTCGTCAAGCGACTCTTCGTTCTTAACCCAGGCGCGCAACTCAATGCTTACCTGTTGGAAGAAACTCCCGGCTGGTAAATCACCTTCAGCATACGTGACATCTTTGATATACACGTGTACACGCAGTGCTGTGGTTTCTAGCGCCACTTCCATACCAGGTTCAATGTGTACTACGTTCCCTTTAACGGCTAACTTGGCGTTCATATTATCATCGTGGTAGGCGTAATCGCTGGCCAGCACGGTGGTTACGGTCCGGATATCGCTCTTGTCAAACAACCAAGCTTCCAGGGCCGTGACTTTTTTGGGGTCGCCAGCCCCGATGCTCTCCGAAATGCCGACGCCACATTCTCCTAAGAAATCCTGGCCTTCGCTTACCTCAATGCTGAATGACGGATCAAAGAAATCGTCACCTAATTTATAAGTGGCGCCAAATGAAGAGAGCGGTGGTTCTATGTCTCCGGCTATAATGCCCGGCTCCTCGTCTGTTATATGCCCAAAGGCTCCGGCGTGGCTATCTAGCTTGGCTTCCCCCGTGGGTTTGCCCCCGCGCAGGCGGGTAACGAGGAAGTAGCTGCCTCCAGCCAAGATTATGACTACGAAGAGCAACCCCACGACGGTCATAAATGAGGATTCCCCGGGATCAGGGTTAGTTTCCTCGGCCGCGGCTGGCTCCGGGGCGAGCGTGATTCCCTCTCGCGTTGCCAAATCCCTGGCTAAGAGATTCATGGCGGTGCCTGTTGTTACCCCTTCAGTTGATAGTACCTTATTGAGGGTTGTCTCCAGGGTAGCGGGATCACTTATCCAAGGGTTACTGTTCTTTCCTTTTAGAGTAAGTCCTAACTTTTCTCTAGCGGCTTCCATGTCGTGAGTACTGGCATACTCACCCGCGACGGCTTGAAAGTAGTACAGTTGGAAATCTGAACGGAGGTGTCCAGGTGAGGCGTTTTCCCACTGTACCGGCCAGATCATCCAACCGAGAAATACCAGCCCGATAATTATCCCTAAAAGTATGCCTCCGATGAAGATGATGGTTCCCTTGTGCTTGTCCAAGATATTTAAGATGGTGAGCATAACAATCCCCCTTGGTGCTAAATGTAATAATTAGATAAGGTGATACTAACAGAGATTACCACGATTTCTATTTGTTGACAAGTGGCTTTTGGACTGGTTCTGGAGGTGCTAAGCAGTCCTTGCTAGAATTTTTCTTTAGCGTAAACTACTGGTTGATTCCTTATGAAAAAAAAGGATAGTTCACCACAGGGACACGGAGGGCACTGAGGAAAAATATGATTGATAGTAAGCGTGATTTTGCCGCTAAGACGGGCCCTAGTGGTAAGGCCCCCGGTTTTTTCAGCAAACTATTTGTTTGGATATGTGTTTTCAAGAAGTCATCATGCGCCTTTGGTAAACCAACGACCACGAAAGTGTTTCATTAACGCAAACACCTGGGGCTTGAAGCAGACTTTAGACCTTTAACTTTTGACTTTAGACTTATTTTTAGAGGAGGATGGATGTTAAAAGAGCTGATTAGGAAAAATAGAAGCTACCGTAGATTCGACCAGCGAGTTGCGATTGAGGAGGAGTCGCTGCGTGAGCTGGTGGAATTGGCGCGCCTTTCGGCGTCGGGCGCGAATCGCCAGCCGCTGAAATTCGTGCTCTCGGCTAGCGCGGAGCAAAATGAACGTATATTCCCCTGCTTGCACTGGGCCGGTTATCTCCCGGACTGGGGAGGGCCGGCCAGTGGCGAGCGCCCGACGGCCTACATCATTATTTTGGGGGATAACGAGATCAGCCAAGTCTGCGGGGTGGATCACGGCATTGCTGCGCAGAGCATCATGTTAGGGGCGACTGAGCGCGGGTGGGGCGGTTGCATCCTGGGGGCGGTGGAACGGAAGACGTTGCGTGATGTCTTGGGACTCCCGGCCCGGTATGAGATTTTGCTGGTGTTGGCGCTGGGCAAACCGGCCGAAAATATCGTGATCGAGGCGGCACCGGAGTCGGGTGATATTAAGTATTGGCGGGATGAGGCGGGTACGCATCATGTCCCCAAACGGTCGTTGGATGAGCTAATTATCTCTGTAAAAGGAGCACTATGAAAATCAAAAATAACTCTAATTTCACCGTGGGATTACTCTTAATCGTAGTGGGAATTGTCTGGTTGGCCCTGAAGTTATTTCCGGGGCTGACCTACTTAGTTCGCTACTTGGATTGGCCGCTCTACATCTTTGGCGTGGCCGGCATATTGATACTCATTGGTTTCTTGACCGGGGAACCGGGTCTG
>DUEJ01000122.1 GCA_011192175.1 Thermoflexia bacterium | reverse complement strand
GAAGTCGCGGTGCAGCGATTCCACCCGGATCAAAGCGGGGTTCAGCTTCTCTAGCATCTCAGAACGCCGTCCTGCTCCCACCTAATCCCACCAGCACAGGTAAGAGCGAGGGGAGCGTAAAGAGAAGCCAGAGGCCCAGTGTTACTAAGAGGGCCTTTTTGCGCGAGAGCTTCACAAAAGCCATCACTCCCAGCACCAGCAGCCAGATATTCCAGCACCAGTAAAGATCCATCTTGCTCAGCAGCGCTGCCCCCACTAATTGTCCCGTGGCCGGCATTGTCGGCATAAAAACGCCTTTTCTGAACGCCAGCGCCTGTGGCGTACTATCCCAAGCTAGCCCCGCCAACCCCTGGTTGTAGATGGGCGTGCGCGTGATGAGCATATAAATCCCTTGTAGCAAGTCGCGCAGCAGATACGGCGTCCCGGCCCAGACCGTCAGCGCCAAGAGCGCGCCGAATTTGGCTCCATTCTGACCAAAGAAGGTGCCGGCCAGATAGAATGCCCCGGCCCAGATCAGCCAGCTCGCTATTGAGCCTAACATCTGGCCCAAAACCGGTACCCAGATCGTCAACGGATGTGGAGATGCATATTCTTCCATGGGCATTTCAATTCCCGGCGGGGGAGAATCCGCTAACTGCTCCGCCTGTTGTTGGCGCCGGTACTCAGCGTCGGTCAACCGGAAAGCGACTCCTTGCAGTGCTCCCGCCGCCAATGCTGCCAACGCCAACAACGCCCACCAACGTCGCCGCGCCCCGCTTAGATAGTCCAGCGTCGTGCGCGGACGCCAGAGTATGCCCTTCAACAAGGCAAAGAAACCGCGCTCTTTCTCTATCGTAACTTGCTCATTTGCCATACCTTTCACCTCACGCATTTTAACCACAGATTGCACAGATTTTTACTGATTATTTCTTTTTTTTAACTTCTCCATGTATCTCTGGGCTTGCTTCGAGTGCTCTGTGTGGCTGCTTTTCAACGTCTTCTAAAAAATATCCGGTAGTAAACCCGACCACCTGTCTACCGCCTACCGTCTCCCGTCTGCTGTCTCCCCGACCAATTCCTCTTCGCAGAGCAACAACGAGTAAGCGCACGGCCCATCGAACATCTCCCCGTTGCGCGCCATCTCCAACGCGCGCTCCGGCGCAGTCAGATGTATCTCGATCTGCTCGCCCGGTTCTGGAGTAGGTTCCTCTGTCAAGCGCACACCCGTCGCCAAGTAGACGAAAAACTCCTCGTCGATCAGACTGACGCCCGGCCGGAACTTCCCCATGTAGCGCACCTCGTCCGGCACACCGCCGACCTCC
This sequence comes from Thermoflexia bacterium, assembly GCA_011192175.1. Taxonomy (GTDB): domain Bacteria; phylum Chloroflexota; class Anaerolineae; order B4-G1; family SLSP01; genus G713. The sequence goes on along the minus strand of DUEJ01000122.1, from coordinate 37,956 downwards.
TCACGCAGTTCGCGGCGCACCAAATCCGCCAGATCCGCGCCCTCAAAATCGTGACAGCCCCCGGCGGGAATCTCCCAACTCCACTGATCCACCGTGTAGCGGAACTGCCGGATCAAGACCACCTCGCCCTCCGGCGTCACCGGCACGACAAACACCGCCCCCCGCGCCTCCATGTACGTGTATGAGCGCTCCACCCCGTCGGGCCAGCGCACCCAATCCTGCCGCACCCGGAACATCGGATGCTCAAAAGGGTACTCCGTCCGCAACAACTGCCAACCATTCTGCCGCGCCTCTGGTTTATCCATGCGTACCTCTTTTCCAACTAATTTTCTGGGAATTTTACCGTGGGGGTCTGTTAGCCATACTCACTTACGCTTCTCGTCCAGGCCCTGCCGCAGCGCAGTATACCTTAATTCTCACTTCCTTCATCCAGCTCCCCTAGCGTTTGTGAGCGATGATCGAGAAGAGCGTTACCAATAGCAATCCGCCCCCCAAAGCCAACAAGCTGATGGCAGTGCGAGTGGACATTGCTAACAACCCGCATCCCCCAAAAAGACCCAACACGTAGAGCGTCGCCCCGCCGATGAAAAGCGGCCGCTCAACTCCGTACAATCTAAACTTCCGTTTGGAACGTCGCGCCATCAATCCTCCTTCTGACTGGTTACATTCTGTTATCTTAACTCAAACACGAAGAGGAGCAATTGCTTTCATCCAGCTTGCCTCTATAATCTTGCTAGGCCAGAATGACACACTTACGAGGGACAACGGAATGTCATTCCGACCATACCATAGTTCTAATGTAAGAACCAAGACCTTCACCACGTAGGCGCAAAAATTCGAAACTTAATTTTTTTTCTTAGCGGCTTAGCGGCCAACTAGCCTGGCGACTAAAGTCGCGGCTATGGTGGCGAAGTCCACCTACGTGGACTAGTGAGCGGTCGGCGTATGGTAGCCCCCTGCTAATTTTACACTTGACAGAACACTAGCTTATTTCAGCAAAGTCAACCTTCGACTTTCGACTTTCGACCTTCGACCTTTGACTTTCAACCTTCGACTTTAGACTTGAATTAGAGGTGCCATGCAAACAATCATCTACAGACCCATTGGTATCATCCACACCCCGTTCCAGGAGCAGGTAGGAGTCCCCATCCAGCCCACGGCGGGACGCGGCCTGCACGGCTATCTCACTCTGGAACCGGAATATCTCCCCGGCTTAAAAGACCTGGCGGGATTCTCTCATCTCCTGCTCCTCTACCATTTTCACCTCTCGGAGGGCTATAGCTTACAAGCCCAGCCCTACATGGATGAGACGCCACGGGGCGTCTTCGCCATGCGCGCTCCCCGGCGACCCAATCCCATCGGTCTCTCGTTGGTGCGGCTGGAACGGATTGAGGGCGCGACATTGCACTTCTTGGATGTGGATATGGTGGACGGCACGCCGCTCTTGGATATCAAACCCTACGTACCCTTCTTCCGCAGCACGGATGAGATCCGCCTCGGTTGGCTGACCGGCAAATCACGCGCCGCCACGACCACCCACGCCGATGATCGCTTTCTAACAACGGAGTAGCTGCGGTTTCCAGATTGCGGCTACGGCATCGGGAGCGTCCATGATCAGCACGAAGCTTTGCGTATCAAATGGCGGTTGGTTCCAGGACAAGGGGAGAGAGGTATCTTTTCCGTGACAAGCATGTTAGGCGGGGAGGGGTGCTCGCCGTGGGTGGGACGGGGGTCTCAGTCGTGGAGGGAGTTTCAGAAGACCTACGTCCCATCAAGAGCAATAAATATGGCCACTATCATTCCACCCAGCAGAGATAACAACTTCGGTTATTCATTTTGCGCTTCTCGTCTCACGGCAATTAACCGCTTAACTGAGAGATTTTGTTTTAGAGACCTGTCCGTTCGTTTCGTTTTGTACCGGCTACGCCATATTCCTATCGTTTGTTAACTGTCAGTCTTGTTATCTGTTATGTATTCGTTCTCTTTTTCTAGTAAGCGAGCTTGTTGTCGCGCAAAGTTTGTTGCTCGTCGAAATTCAAGTCGGTATTCAGGTTTGATTTTTCCTGAATCGAGTCTATCAACAATCATTTTGTAATACTTTCTGTCAATTTCAGCCGCGATAAAGTTTCTGTCTATTCTTTGACAAACTTCTATTTCGGAACCGCTCCCCCCGAAGTGAATTAAGACATTGTCATTAGGCATAGTGGATGATTTTATAAGCATTTCTGATAGAGCTTGAGGAATTTGGCAAGCATGGAATGTTTTCTCTTTACTAACATTTTTTACTAAATCAAAATAAAACCAATCGTAAGGCATTCTTCCTCTGGAGCCATTTGCAAGCCTTTGTTTGATGCGTTTATCATTTGGATTTTTGTAGGGCAGGGCAACATTGTTTTTATAGAAATTATTCTTCTTAGTTTTTCTACAATGAAGAATACTTCTATGCGCGGTGGTAAATCTGCTAGGGCTATGTCCTATATTTGAATTATATACCCAGGCATAATCTAATACATCGTAACAAGCGTCATCAAGATATTTTACTCGTAAATGTGAGTTCTGTTTTGGATAATTGATTAAAAACATATTGCCGCTATCTTTGAGTACACGCAGAGATTCTTTGCTGAGTTCAATATACCAGTCGATATACTCGTTAAAACTGACCGTGTAAGATTGACTACCATATTTGATCCCCACATTGTAATCCGGATCACTGTAAACTAGGTCAACACTTTGGTCGGGTAATTTTTTAAGTAGCTCCATAATATCGCCAAAATAAACTTGATTAAGATATTTGGTTATTTTATTGGACATATTTTCACTCTTTCTGAGGCAAGAAATTTGTCAGGTTTATCGTTTTACAAGAGCGTATTCTGCTTTTTCCACCAGTCGTATTGAGCTAATTTGATTTTCATCATCAAAGGTATATTTGTATAACCGCAAGACAGACCCTTCCTCCCCTTGTCTGCGCAAAATGTAGCAACTATTTATCTGTTTTATATCTATGTTCTCTTCTTTTTTCAACTGACGATAATACTTGTAAGGATGAAAAAGTTGGTAAACAGCAAAATCTTCAGGATATTTGTTTTTGGCTTCAATAACCGTCACATTTCCATGGTACTCAAATGTAAAATCTATTTCCATTTGCAAGTTGGTTGTCTCGATAAACTCATCCCCGACGAAATAGGTTATTGATTTTTTCGTGCGGCGTGAATTGTATGCTTTTGGGGAGGCGACCATATCTTTATATAAAAAATCATGTAATATCCTTTGGTTATTGGCTACAGAGAGAATGTTCGATTCGCTGGTATCAAATTCATTGAGCAAACTTTTGCGATACTTCCATCTAATTCTCTCTGCATCGTTTATTGGTTCAAATTCATGATACCCAAAATGAATACCTTTGACAAACTGATGGTTTCCCATACCTAAATGAATTACAAAATAATCTTGCTCTCGAACGTCAGCGGGTAAAATAGAAGAATTATCAATTTTTGTTACGTCGTAAGGGTTTTTAAAACCTATTTCCGCACAGGTCTTTTTGACGAGTCTGTTGTCAAAGACAAAATCATTTCTCTTTTTGCATATCTCGAATAATTTACTGATAACTTGCTGTTTCTTCCGCATATTTAAGTCTCCTTAAAAGTAGACTGATAGCGAACCGGAATTATACATCATACATTGAGACACCGTTTTGCCCAGTAATAGGCAAAAACGTGTGTTACTCATAATTTAGGTGTTTTTGGGGCGATGCGTTAGCGTATCATAATTTTAACTTATCAAGGCGTGTTTGTAGTAAGACCCTCTTATTGAGAAGTGGTTGAACACAGTGTAACAGTGTAATTCTCCTTCCAAGATTTGTCAACTTCTCTTCAGACAGGGTAAATACTCTGGCACCGATGCTCGCTTTCTCTAAAGAGCATCGTGATATAATGAGCGAGTAAGCGAAAAGGCGAGTAAGTGATACGCAAACCTCGGCCACTGCTCACAATGTATCTGACAAAGCGCTAGTCCCCGTAGGTGGACTTCGCCACCGTAGCCGCGACTTTAGTCGCCAGGCTATCAAACTACCTGACTAACAGACTAATCCCATGCAAATTATTCTCACGCACGAACATGCAGATTTCGATGCCATCGCCAGCTTGCTGGGCGCGCATAAGCTCTACCCCAACGCCGTTCCGGTGCTGCCGCACCGCATTAACCGCAACGTGCAAGCTTTCCTCTCGCTCTATCGTACCGAGTTACCTTTTGTCGCCCCGGCCACTTTGCCCAGAGGACAGCATGTACGTCGCGTTATCCTGGTGGATACCCAGAGCCTGGTTTCGGTGCGCGGCATGGGGCCGGAACTGGATCAAGTGCTGGTGATTGATCACCATGCGCAAGGCGCGGATTGGCCCGCCAACTGGATTTTCCAGGGCGAGGAGCTGGGAGCAGTAACCACGCTGTTGGTGGAGACGATGTCCGCGCGGCTGATGCCGTTTAGCAGCATTGAGGCGACCTTGATGTTAGCCGGCATTTATGAGGATACCGGCAGGTTGAGTTTCTCCTCCACCACAGCCCGCGACCTGCGGGCGGCGGCCTGGCTATTGGAGCATGACGCTAGCCTAGAGATCGCCAATGATTTCCTCCAGTATCCCCTGACCGTGACCCAGCGCGAGATCTACGAGACTCTTTTGCACAACCTGGAGACGCTGAAACTGAAAGGTCACACGGTCGTGCTGGCCGGGACGCAGGCGCCGCCAGGGGCGGATGAGGAGCTCTCCCCGCTGGCGCACAAGTTACGCGATTTGGTGGAACCCTCCGCGCTCTTGGTGGTGGTGGAGATGGGCAGTAGTACGCATCTTATCGCGCGCAGCACGACCGACGATATCAGCGTGGCGGAAGTGGCGCGCCATTTTGGCGGCGGCGGGCATGACCGGGCGGCTGCCGCACTCTTGCGCGACCGGTCGCTCAACTCGGTGTTGGCTGAACTGCGCGCGGAGTTGCCGCGTTTCGTCCGCCCCAAGCTCCAGGTGCGGGATTTGATGTCTCACAGTGTACGCACTGTCAAGCCAGAGACGTTGATCAAAGATGTGGCGGAGCGAATGTTGCGTACCGGGCACGAAGGCTTCCCCGTGGTCAACGCGGGGGGGGGCGTGGTGGGCTTGGTGACGCGCAACGCGGTGGATCGCGCGCTCCAACATCGCTGGCAGCACGAGCCGGTGAGCCGTGTCATGGATGCTGGCACGGTGAGCGTCTCCCCGTCCGATTCTGTGGAGCATGTGCGCTCCCTGATGATCCAGAAAGGGTGGGGACAGGTCCCGGTGGTTATTGAGGGGGTGGTCTCCGGCGTGGTGACGCGCACCGATCTGATTCGCTTGCCGCCTTCGGAGCGGGAGAGCGAGCGGCAGCAACACGCCTTGCTGATGAGACAGGCTTTCCCGGCGCACCTCCTGACGTTGATCCGCCGGATCGGCGAGGAGGCTGCGGAACGCTCTGACCGGCTCTACTTCGTTGGGGGGATTGTGCGCGACCTGCTCTTGGGACGGCCCGTGGTGGATGTGGATCTGGTGGTAGAAGGCAACGCTATCCAGCTCTGCCGAGGGTTAACCCGCACGTATGGCGGCGAGGTGCGCACGCATAGCCGCTTCGGGACGGCCAAGTGGCTGCTGACGCCGCCAGTCTGGCAGCAGGTGCTGCCGTCCATCACCGGCGAGGAGATTATGGAGCTGCCCACGGCTATTGATTTTGTGACCGCGCGGACGGAATTTTACACGCAACCGACCGTGTTGCCTAAAGTAGCATGGAGCTCTATCAAACAAGATCTCCACCGGCGCGATTTTACCATCAATACCCTGGCGATTCGTCTCAGTCCCGGTCATTGGGGCGAGCTATTGGACTTCTATGATGGGCGCGCTGACCTAAAACGTGGCGTGATTCGGGTGCTACACAGTCTCAGCTTTGTGGACGATCCCACGCGCATCTTGCGGGCGGCGCGCTTTGAGGCGCGACTGGATTTCCACCTCGATCCACGCAGTGAAGCGTTGATTGCTGGCGCGCTGCCGCTGCTGGATCGCGTGACCGGGGGGCGTCTCCGCCATGAGCTGGCTCAGATATTCCATGAAGCGCGACCGGAAGCGGCATTGGCCCGATTGCAGATGTTGGGAGCCTTGCAGCAGCTCGATCCAGCTTTGGTTGTTGATGAAGAAGTAGCGCAGCGCTTCCAACGGCTGCGCGCCGAGTTGGACGTTGATCTCTGGCGGCTGGACGCGGAGGATTTGCTAACCTTGTATTGGGTCCTTTTCCTCTATAGCCTGGATGCTCCTGTTCTGCAGCGGATAGCCAAGCGTCTGATTATGCCCAGCGCGCTTTCAGAACCGTTATTTCAATTACCTGATTTGCAGTGCCGGCTGAGGCAATTAAGCTACCTAGAACAACCGGCGGAGATCGTCGTCTTATTGGAGTCGTTGACCTCCCCGCTACTGGCCGCGGCCTGGTTATTATCTACAGAGGCAGTCGCGCGGGAAAAGATTGTCCGTTATTGGCAAGAATGGCGGCACGTCCGCTCGCTTGTCACCGGTAACGATCTGCAAGCGTGGGGGTTGCCTCCCGGCCCCAGCTATCGGCGTATCTTAGATGCCCTGCGGGCCGCGCGTCTCAACGGCGAAATCTCCACCCGCGCCGAGGAAGAGGAGCTGGTGCAGCAGATTGCGGGATTGGACGACTCCGCTCAATAAGCTGGCGGAGTCGTGGTCACCAGTTCTGTCATTCCGAGCCAGAGCGACACGCTGTGCGCGGAGTACGCCAGCGAGGAATCTCTCGACTTCGTTTCAAAATTATCGTCAGCTGTAGTAGATTCCTCGCTGCGCTACAGGTAGACAACGCCTTGCGCTTGCTCGGAATGACAAGGATTTGCAGAACCAAGATGCTAGCTGGGTAGACCCGACTAACGACAATCTGACTAACGACTAAATAGGACTATTTCCCATGGCGCATTTTTACCCTTCCTTTGAAACTTTCGACTTAGCTGACCAGATTTTGGAGGCCATTGCGGCCCGCACCGTAGGCTACCAGGGGCGCATCGGTGTAGCCTGGTATTGGCGATTGCGTGGCGGTATCCTCGTCACCTTTACGTTGCACTACACGGTTACTGAGCAGCGTTGGGATCTATTGCAGGCGGAGGCGGCCTCTCCCAATGTGGGCGTCTTCAGCAGTGCGGATTTTCCCTTCACCGCTTATGGGACGGTGCTCACCTCGCCGCCCTTTATCCACGAGCTGGAGGGCCGGGCGGAGTGGTCGAATCGGCTCTACTTTCAGATGGGCGATCTGATCAACGATGCGGTGCTCTGGCTGGAGATGTTGGGCGCATCTATCATTGATCCGCAAGTCCGCCCGCCGGCCGCTTTCCCCGATCTGGGTATCTTGGAGCGCGCGCTGGTAAAACATGCGGCCTTCCAGTTGGATGGGACTTTTCACCTGGAGGAGCTCCATGCCGCCTTTCCGAAGCGGATCTCGCGCCGGAGCCTCTCCGAGCTGGCCCAGCGATGGGAAGAGTTGGGCCTGCTGACGGACGAGCGTCCGCGCCGGATCACCGTCGCCCTGCGCGTCCTCTCTGGCGTGGAGTACTGATTTTAGCAGATTAGCGGTTAGCGGTTGGCGGTTAGCGGTTAGCCCTTTTTTACACAGATTCTTTTTTGCTTAGCGTCTTTGCGCCTTTGCGGTGAGATATCGTTTTTAATGGAGTCAACCTTCGACTTTTGACTTTCGACCTTTAATTTTCGACTTGTAACTAACCTAGGAGGATAATATGTCAGTAACTACATTTGACCAACTGAGCACCAATGCCCTGCGCGTCCTGGCGATGGACGGGGTACAAAAGGCCCACTCTGGACATCCGGGGATGCCAATGGGGACGGCGGAAATCGCCTACGTCCTCTGGTCCCGGCACCTCAAACATAACCCGCACAATCCGCGCTGGATCAACCGTGACCGATTTATCCTCTCGGCGGGGCATGGCTCGATCTTACTTTACAGCCTGCTCTACTTGACCGGCTATCCGCTCTCGCTGGATGACCTCAAACAGTTCCGGCAGTGGGGGAGCAAGACGCCGGGCCATCCAGAATACGCGCCGGAGTTGGGCATCGAGACCACCACCGGCCCGCTGGGCCAGGGCTTTGTCACCGGTGTGGGGATGGCCGTGGCCCAAGCGCATCTGGCGGCCAGATTTAACCGTCCGGGCTACGCGATCTTTGATAACTACGTCTACGCCATCGTCTCTGATGGGGAATTGATGGAAGGCGTTTCACACGAGGCGGCCTCCTTTGCCGGTTGCCAGGCTTTGGAGCGCTTGATCTATTTCTATGACGATAACGACATTTCTATTGAAGGCTCTACCGACATCACCTTTACCGAAGATGTGCCGGCGCGTTTTCGGGCTTACCATTGGCACGTCCAAGAAGTGGACGGCCATGACATCGAAGCTTTGGACGCCGCTGTCAAGGCCGCTCAGGCCGCCAAGGGGCAACCGCATCTCATCATCTGTCACACTCATCTAGCCTACGGTAGCCCCAACAAACACGATACGCCTGGTGCTCACGGCTCGCCGTTGGGCCAGGAAGAGATCCGGTTGACCAAAGAGGCGTTGGGTTGGCCCTCGCAGGAACCTTTCTTTGTGCCGGAGGAAGTGCTGGTTCATTATCGAACCGCCATCACGCGAGGCGCCCAGGCCGAGGCTAGCTGGCGCGATTTGCTGACGCACTACGAGCGAGAATACCCCATAGAGGGCGCGGAACTCAAACGGCTTTGGGCCCAAGAATTACCCGCGGATTGGGAATCCGCGTTACCGGTCTTCCAGAAAAGAGAGGGACCACTTTCGACGCGCGCGGCATCGGGACGGGTGCTCAACGCTCTATCGCCCATCATCCCAGAATTACTGGGTGGTTCCGCGGACCTGGCGCCCTCTAACAATACTACCTTGCATGATCTGCCCTTCTTCCAACCGGAAAGCCGTGAGGGGCGGAATTTCCACTTTGGCGTGCGCGAGCACGCGATGGGCGGCATTCTCAACGGGATGGCGCTCTACGGCGGCTTGAAGGTCTACGGCGGAACCTTCCTCGTCTTCTCCGACTACATGCGGCCCGCAGTGCGGCTCGCTGCGCTGATGGGCGTGCCCGTTACCTACGTCTGGACGCATGACTCAATCTTCTTGGGCGAAGATGGTCCCACGCACCAGCCGGTGGAACAACTGCTGTCGCTGCGCGCCATCCCCAACTTGACCGTGATCCGTCCCGCCGACGCTAACGAGGCGGCCGCCGCTTGGCGGGTCGCGCTAACTCGTACCACTGGCCCGGTAGCGCTGCTTCTCTCCCGCCAGAAGTTGCCGATTCTGGAGGCAACGAAGAAGAAAGTCAGCGAAGGCGTCGCGTGTGGAGCCTATATCTTGAGTGAGTCGGCGTTCCCCCGCATTGATATTATCTTGATCGCCACCGGTTCCGAGGTCTCCGTGGCGCTGGAGGTGCAGCGGATACTGGCCGCGGAGAAGATCGGCGCGCGGGTAGTGAGCATGCCCTCGTGGAAGCTCTTCGATGCCCAATCGATTTTCTACCGCCTCAACGTGCTCCCGCCCGACGTGAAGCGCCGGCTGGCGATTGAAGCCGGCGTTACTCTAGGCTGGGAGCGTTACACCGGTGAGCAAGGCACAGTGGTGGGCCTAGATACCTTTGGCGCATCGGCCCCTTACCAACGGCTCAAAGAAGAGTTCGGCTTCGCAGCGGAGCGCATCGCCGCGCGCGCCCGTGATCTGATGAAGAGCTGAGCTTGCCGGCTGAATGAAAGAAAAAGACACAGACCAGCACGGAGCAAAAATTTGCTAACATCCGTGCTGGTCTGTACTTGTTCGCGTCCTGAGTCAAGCGGATGAACGCGGAAAAAAAGAGGTCCGTCCTGCCCGCCCTGGCGACTAAAGTCGCGGCCACCTTGGCGAAGTCCACCTGCATGGACTAGGTTTTAATCCGTGCTGGTCTGCGCTCGTCCGCGTGCTGAGCAAAAATGGGACCAGTGTGGATGAACCCCATCACAATATCATTAAAACGCTAACCCGCTGACATGCTATGTTGCTAACCCGCTATGCCGCTAAAACGCTATTTCACTAAGGTGCCACTGCGCCGCGCCGCTGTACCGCTGCTCTGGTTGGCTTTTTTTGCTGTCTACGCCCTGACTACCGCCCGCGACATCTTACCCGCGGATGCCGGTGAGTTCCAGCTGGCGGCTGCTGGGTGGGGCATCCCGCATCCGCCCGGCTACCCGCTCTACACGGTACTGGGCGCGCTCTGGGTGCGCCTCATCCCGCTAGGGAGCGTTCCCTGGCGGCTCAATCTGCTCAGCGCGGCGCTGGCGGCCACTACCTTGCTCCTGGTCTTAGGAGCGGTGCGTTCCTGGGCTGAGAGTTGGGGGCTGGCGCGCCGGCACGCCCTGCTAGGCGGACTTGGCGCGGCGCTGCTGCTGGGCGGCGCTCCTACTTTTTGGGCGCAGGCGACGACGGCCAATATCCGGATGCCCACGTTACTCTTTGCCTCGGCTGGGTTTTATCTGCTGGCTGAATACCAAGCCGCTCTCCGTGCGCAGCGTGCCACGCTGGAACCCACTCTCGTCCGGCTGGCGGTGGTGATCGGGTTGGGCGTCGGCCATCATCCCTCGTTAGTTTTTGTGGCCGGGGGCTGGGTGGTTTACTTGCTTCTGCTTGATCCCGCGCTTCTCTGGTCGCCCCGGCGTTGGTGGCGCGCAGTCGTAGTCGCGGCGCTGGCTTGGCTGTTGCCCCAGCTCTACCTGCCCCTCCGGGGCAGCATGGCGAATGTGCCGCTCGCTGGCGATAGCTTGAATACCTGGCACGGTTTCTGGTTCCACGTCCTGGCGCGCGGTTTCTCCGGCGATATGTTCGCTTTCGCTTCCCCGACGGATTTGGCGCTCCGCTTGCCGCTGCTTAAAACCCTCTTTGGATTGCAGTTCCCCCGGTGGATGTTGGGGGGCGCGCTGCTGGCGTGGTTCTGGCTTCTTCGGAGCCATTGGCGGCTGGCGCTCGCCCTGTTTCTCTCCTGGGCCGCGCATACCTTTGTGACCATCACCTACCGCGCCCCGCAGACCGTTGAGTACCTGATGCCCGCGTACCTGCCGGTAGTGCTGGCGGCGGGCTTGGGGTTGGCCGGATTACTGCACGTCGCCCATGAGCAACGCCGGGCCATGAGCCGGCGCGGGTTACGTGGGGCGGCGGTCGCGATCTTGCTCCTCTCGGCGGGGCAAATTCCCCGGCGTTTCTCCGACTTTATGCTGCTGGCAACGGATACCTCAGTTCGCGAGCGCGTCGCGCCGCTGCTGGCAGCGGCCCCGCCTGACGCCCTGATTCTGGCCGATTGGCGTTGGGCCACGCCGCTCTGGGTTTTGCAGCAGACGGAGGGTTTAGGCGACGCGGTGGAGGTGGCTTACGTCTATCCCGTGGCGGGCGAGGAGTACGAGCAAGTCTGGTTGGCGCGCGCCGAGGGTGCCGGTGAGCGCGCTCTCTTCGTCACCCACGCCTATCGGTGGCAGGGATGGACGCGCGCGCCAGTGGGCGGTGGATACCAACTTTTTATTTCCCCCCTAAAAAAACTCCCGTCAGAATTAGGTTATCTGCCCTTAGAGGCCGGCTGGAAGGCGGTACAGCTTTTGGGCTATCGCGTGACGGGGGATGCGCGGCCCGGCGGGACGTTGGAGGTGCAGCTGGCTTGGCAGGCGACGGGGCCGCAGGAGCCGCCTCCCTCGCTCACCGTGCGACTTCTGGATGCCGGGGGCGCGCTGCTGACCAATAGCGATCAATTTTTGGGCGGCGACGCGGTGGGCGGCGAGATCTCTTTTACCGAGCTGTCGCTGCCGCTGCCGTTAGAAACCTGTTCAGGGAACGTGCGCCTGATGGTGGGCGCTTACACCGTGGAAGAGGGCGTCTTCAAGAATTTGGGCGAGGTGACGTTGCCGGATATTCCCATGTCGTGCGAGTTCCCCACGCTCCCGACGGAGCACCCGTGGCCCGGATTGCTGATGTGGACGGGGCCGTTCTTGCGCGGCGTGGATTACGATATACGGGATGAGACGGCCACGGCATACCTCCATTTCTGCGGGCCGGGCCAGGGATGGCAGGTCAGTAACGGCGAGACTGCGGTCGCTATTGGGCGGCTCTGGCCGGGGCAGTGCCGCACCGTGAGCCTGCCCGTATCCACGGCCGGCCGGCCACAACTCACCTTCACGCGGCTGGATGGTAACCCTGCGCAGCTGCTTGCGCTGCCGCTACCCGCGCCGCGCGCCGGCGCGCGCTATGTGCCCTTTGGCGACGAGATCGTCCTGGTGAGCGCAGAGACTGTCGAGCGCGGTGGGTATTCCGTGGTGGATTTGCGCTGGCAGAGTGTGCGGCCATTGGTCGACGACTACGCTGTCAGCGTGCGGTTGCAGGCTGCGACCGGGGCCGTGCTGGGCATTCATGATATGCAGCCGGGGTTGGGTGCGTTGCCGACGCTTAAATGGGTGGTGCGCGGCGCCGGGTTCTTAGATCCACATCCCTGCACGCCGCTGGCAGAGACGCCTACGCAAGTCACGGTAGTGGTCTATGAGCGTTTTCGCGGCAGCCGTCTGGGCGCAGAGACGTTCCCGATGCGTTAAACACTAGTGTTCTGTCAAGCGTCAAATGATAGGTAGACATTGTGAAAAAGAGAATAAACAAGATCTATTTACCTACTACATATAGTAATTCAATACCAGCTAGACACCCCACATATAGTGGTAAGATGCTTATGCCGTGATTATGGAGATAATACCGCTACCCATCAAATCAGACCTGACAGAGTACTAGTCCATACTCGGTTTACCAGCTTTCCAGCAGCCACCGATTTTTAGTCATTTGACATTTTTTGAAGGGATACTATAATAGCGCAGTTGGATAGAGTGAGTTTTGAGTTTCGGCAGATGAACCGCTTGGCTCTACACATCCAAGTGGTTATTTTTTTAGCTGAGTAAATAAATTCGCTCGTGTAAAATTATTTGCATGTAGGTGCAAGAAGGAAGAAGAGATACTATGAGTGAGAAAGAAACTGGGACCGTCAAATGGTTTAACGCTGCGAAAGGCTTCGGCTTCATCTCCCGAGAGGAAGGCGAAGACGTATTTGTGCATTATTCCGCGATTACTGCGGATGGCTTCCGCTCTCTTGAAGAGGGGCAGCGTGTTAAATTCAATATCGAAGAGACCCCGAAAGGGTTACAGGCTGCTGATGTCGAGATCGTTGGTGGTGGTTCAGGGAGTGAGACCTCCGGCCCCACGAGCTTCTGGTAGATCGATAATTCAATGTTCCGAAAGTCACCTGGCTAAACCAGGTGACTTTTTTTTGTGCCTCATTGTAACTTGTAAGGACCAAGCCAAAAGATTTGAGCCGCCTCTTTCAAGTTGGCAGGTTTTCATAAATGCGTTATACTATAAAGGTATTGGGATAGAGTGGGTTTTGGACTTCAGCAAACGAACCACGGAGTTCTATACAGCTAGGTGGTTCGTTTTTTAGCTGAATAAATAAATTCGCTCGTGTAAAATTATTTGCATGTAGGTGCAAGAAGGAAGAAGAAATACTATGAGTGAGAAAGAAACTGGAACTGTCAAATGGTTTAACGCCGCGAAAGGTTACGGCTTCATTTCCCGTGAGAAAGGCGAAGACGTATTCGTTCACTATTCCGCGATTACTGCGGATGGCTTCCGCTCCCTTGAAGAGGGACAGCGCGTTAAATTCAATATCGAAGAGTCCCCGAAGGGGCTACAAGCTGCTGATGTTGAGATAATTGGTGGTGGTTCCAGAAGTGAGCCCTCAAGCCCCACGAATTTCTGGTAAATAGATAATTCAATGTTCCGAGAGTCACCTGGCTAAGTCAGGTGACTCTTTTTTTTGCTTATCGCACGGCTCGTTTGGAAGTTTTGGAAATCTAGGTAATAATAATAGCTGTTCAGCTACTATTAGATGAGGAGCAATGATGTCTCAATTGAAGTCAGGCCGATTACATCAGCGCATTCTAGAGTCTATTTCTACGTTGGCGACTAGTTGGGAGAAAATACTCTCGCAATCCGCCCCGGAACCACTCTCTGCAGAGCTGAAGTCACGGGTGGAAGAGCTGGCGATCGAAGCCGTGCTAGTGGTTACGCAACCTGTGGTTGTTGATGGCGACGCTTGCAAATTAGGAGCGGCGCTCTTTGAGCTAACGGCGTCTTCTTCCATAGAGATAATTACTTTGCAAGCCGCGTTGCTGGAATATATTGATGACTTATTTCCTGATGACCAGCAGAGAGGTAAACTTCCTTCCCCCTCGCGGCAGGCTTTGAATGAGATGACTTTAGGTTTCCTCACGGCCAGAGCAGATACAGCTACCACCTTCAATATCCGTTCTCTCCACAATCTAAAACATGATCTTAAAACTCCTATTAATGCCATCACCGGTTTCTCCAAGGTGATTTTGAAGGGGATTGATGGCCCGATTACCGATTTCCAGCAGGAGGACCTGACGGCAATTTTTGAGGCGGGGCGGCAATTATTGGCGATGTTGGATGATCTTACCTCGGTAGTAATACGCGACGAGGAAAAAGCAGCTCTGGATTCTACCACCTTTGACGTGGCGGTGCTCTTAGGGGATATAGTGAAGACAGCGCAACCATTGTTGGCGGCGCTGGAGCAGATTCTGATGGTACGAGCGATCGGAATGTTGGGGAAGATGACCGCTCCGCTCTCATTGCTCCGGTGGGTTATTCTCAGTGGGTTGTTGGTCTTAGGGCGTCAGGCCGAACACGCTACATTGCTGCTGGAAGTTTCTCGTTCTGCGCAAGCAGGAGCAGATTATCTAACGTATCGGATGGTGGGAGTGGGGTTGGCATCCTCGGTAACGATGCTAGCAGTGGAACAGGCGATGCACTTGGTCACCTCCAGACGTTATTGCCGGGAGATGGGCGGCCAGTTGGTGATTGAGACTCAGCAAGATGATCTCGTGATCACCGTGGAACTGCCCGCTTGTAAGGGATGCAGATAAACGCAGACTCCGCTCGCAGATTAAAAATGATAAATCAACATTTATCTACGTCCAATAAATAGATTAAAATCTCTGTGCTCTCCGTGGCGCAAGGTTTGGTTTCTCAGCCGGTTGACTAACTTGCCAGCCACCAGACCACTCCCAGCGCTGTCAACGCCCCCACCATCGAGCTAAGCGCGTTGACCCAATCATTGTTCAACCATTTCCAGCCGCGCAGTAATTTATTGGGTGTGCCATCAAGCTCTAATTCTTTCTCCGTCTCCTTCTGACGTGCTGAAGAATAATAACTAGCTTGCACCGTCACGCCCAGCCAGCTATCGCAGAATCCGCCCAACAGACCGCCCAGCGTGGCGGCGGGCAGCAACATCCACGTTGCTTCCCGCGACCATGTCCCAATTTGAGCATATCCGAGGCCGCTCCAATGCTCGGCGGCCAGCTGGAGCAGCAGGGCCGCCACTCCGATGAACGATCCTCCCGCCACGGTCGCTAACGTCCCCAGCCAGGAGATCCCCCCAGAAGTACCCGGAGCCACCACTTCCCCGGTTGTCACCAGCCGTGGCGGCCTTCGGCTCAAAACTCCTAATTCGGTGGCCCAGGTATCGGCGTTGACCGTGGCTAGCGCGCCGACGAAAGCCGCGAAGAGCAGCGGTTCCTGCTGCCACCACGCGAGCAGCGCGAGCAGCGCGCCCACCCCACCGTTGGCTAACGTCTGTCCCAGATCGCGCTGTGATCCCTTGGCGAACTTCTCCGCCAGCGTCTCCTTGAACTGCTTTTTGTAGCGCGATAACGCGCTGGAGAAGAGGAAGAACGTGATCAGCAACATTCCCCAGACCCAGCCGCCGAATCCAAAGATGATGGCGCCGACTAAAATTGCGCCGAGCACCCCCGTGCGCGAGAGCGCGCCTTTCAGATAACCTCCCACGCCGATCAGCAAACTGATGATTATTCCTAAGACGATGTTTTGTGCTAGCGTCACCGCCCCAAATCTATCCCATCCGACTAATACCAGCGCCGTCAGCAGCGGCACACTCAAATTATCCGTGCCGGCGGGAGAAAACGCCTCGGCGACCGTCGCTACCAGCGCCCCGGCGGCGCACATCAACCAGAGCGCGGGGGGCGCAACACTGTGGGGACTCAGCCTTGAGCCGGGCAGCCACCAGAGCGTCAGCAGCATGACCGCGAAACTGACCAGCGCCATTGCGCCCGTCCCTTCCCAGGAACGCTGATGCCCGAAGGTCGTGTATTGATGCCGCCCCCACTGCTGCCCGATCAAACTGGCCAGCGCATCGCCCCACGTCATCGCCATTACCGCCGCCATCGCTAGCGGAACGCGGTCTACTCCTCCCTCAGTGCGCCAGAGCCACCCGAAGAGTAGCGTGATGGAGATAGCAAAATAAACCGTGCCTAACGTCTCTTCTTGCCCATCCATCGCCTTGAACGCTTGCTGGCGATAGAAGATGTAATTTAGCACGATAAAGGTGGCGAAGGGGATGATCCCGTAGCTTGGCTTGGTGAAAAAATAGAGAATGCCCCAGGCCCACATCCCCGCGCCGATATGGACCAGCTTGCGCGTCACCCGCAGCGGCCATTTAAGATGTTTGCCCACGGCCTCCACCCCAAAGAGCAATCCAAAAGCGTAAACGTAAGACAACACTAACCCGTAAATATCCGCACGTGACATGCTTTTCCTCCCATTGACAGCTTACCAGCAACTCATTATAATTGCTTATGACTGCATGTACAGTAACAATTCACCACGGAGACACAGAGAAAAAATAACAAGCGTTCAGGCGCTCCTTAGAAGCGGACTACCTGACTATCAAACTCAGTAAATTAAAAACGCTCTAAGTCCCCGTCCTCGGGGACGGCTGCCGGGACAATTCATGGCCGAGACGCCCCCCCCGAGGAGCGCGCAGCCTACCAGACTAACTATGACCTATTACAAATTTTTCGCTGAGCAGCAACCGCTTTTCCAGAGCGCGGCCGCCTACTTGCCGCGCGACAATCCTACTTTTCAGAACCCGGCCTTCGCCGAGGCGGATTTCCGGGTCTTGATTGTGCGCCTATCTCCCTTTCGCGATGTCTATCTCTCCACCCCTCACCTCTTCCTCTACCAGGCAGCCCGCCGCGAGTTGCCGGCCGCTTATATTGATATGGCCTTCTTACCCCCAGCACACGACCGCCAGCGGTTGGCCGCCGCGCAATTGCCCTACTTGGTGGGGAGCCAGTCCTACCGCTCCGCTGCGGACTTTGACCTGGTGCTCATCTCGAACTCCTACACTCTGGAACTGATAAATCTGCCCTACCTGCTGCACCGCTCCGGTATTCCCCTGCTGGCGAGTGAGCGCGACGCTGCCTGGCCGCTCTTCATCTTGGGCGGTTCCAACGTCTTAGCTGCCCAAGCCCTGATTACTGCTACCGGTGATAGTTTTGTCGACGCTATTTTTTGGGGAGAAGGCGAAGTTGCTGTGGGAGCATTACTTCAAACGCTGTGCGCCGGCTCTCAGTTGCCCAAACGGGAACGGATGAGACGTGCCACCGCGTCCACCACTGCCCTCTGGGTTGCGGGAAGTGGCCTGGAGCAGCCGGTCGTGAAGGCTCTCTACGCCTCGCCAGAGACTCAAGACCAGATCACGGAGTATCCCTTGCTCAACAGTCCCCATGCCGGGACCGCGCGGCTGCAAATCAACTACGGTTGCCCGGCCTTCTGCTCCTTCTGCTTCGAGGGCTATGACCGCAAACCGTACCGCGAATTGCCCCTGGACGACATTCTGGAGACTGCCTGGCGCCTCAAGAGCCAGCACGGCGCTGATACGCTGGAGCTCTACAGCTTTAACTTCAACACACACACCGCCATCCTCGACCTACTTCTGGCACTCAACCGTATTTTCGACCGGGTTAGCTTCAAGAGCCAGCGTGTGGACATCCTCCACTCCACCCCGGGCCTCTTGCGCGCCGAAGTCGCCGCCGACAAGCGTAGCTTCACACTGGGCATTGAAGGGCTCAGCGCCCGCCAGCGGGCTTTCTTGAACAAGACCCTCACCACCGAGGAGCTCATGGCGACTCTGACGGCGCTGCTGCGTGCGAAGATCCGCGAAATCAAACTCTTCTACATCCTCACCGGGCATGAGGACGCGGCGGATATTGCTGAGTTCCACGACTTCATGCGCGACCTCCGGGAGCTGCACCGGCGCCTCAACCCCGGCATTCGCGTGGTGGTCAGCGCGGGACGTTTGGTGCGAATGCCCGGCACGCCGCTCCGCCACGACCGGCTCTTCCTAGACGCGGACGAGTGGCGGCAGATTAGCGACCCGGTCCAATCAATTTGTGAGACCAACGGCTTCGAGTTTCGCTTGGCGACGTCCTGGCCCGACTACGCTGTCTCGCAAGTTTTGGCGTTGGGCGGCTATTGGCTCCACGAGCCGCTGCAGCAACTGGCAGAGGCCGGGTATTGTTATGACCTGCGCCTCCCGAGAGGTTATTGGAAGGCATTGCGTGGCTGGATGCAAACGCACGGGCAATGGAACGAGACTTTCCTGGGGGCCAAGGGGCCAGATTATCCTTTCGCGTTGGATTTCGTGGCGGGGGGCGTCTCGCCGCGCTTTCTCTACCGCGCCTATCAGCGAGCACTGGCGGGCCGTGATATGGGTTACTGTCTGGGCCAGGATTGCTTGGGCTGCGGGGCCTGCGAAACCCCAGCGCAACGCACATCACTCACGCAACACCGTATCCTCCCGCCCACCGCGCCGGACTATGGGCAACGTCTGCCCGCGTTGATGCGGACTAAATGGCGACTGAAGCCGCTTTATGTCAAGATGTGCGTACCACTGCTCACGGCCGGCGTGGAACCGGCTTGGCTGAACGCTTGGGTTTTCCGTTACTTGTTGCGTACTTATCCGGCCCTGGCAGAGAACTTGCTCGCGGTGCAAGAGCGACTCTTCACCACCGCCGATTTGCAGTCGCAGTACGGCAGCTGGTATGGAGAGACCGTCTTCGCACTCCAGGCTTGGGACGTGGATGACCTGCTCTGGGAACTATCCGGGCCAGGAGAGGCATCCTTGCTGGAAAAGAGCGTGTACTTGGGCGTGGCGGCTGATTTTGAACCCGGTAACTTCCGCCAGCTACGCCTGAATTTCACGCTGCCCGCAAAACAATTCCCGGCGGCGGGCAAACGGCTCCGCGCCTACTTGCAAGCGCAGCATCTCCCCAACAACGTCCGCCGGGAGGGTGAGCACTATCACTTCAGGTTAGCGCAGAAAATCCTGAAGAAACATATCCTGCTGGCCGGCAGCTATCATGAGACCGCGCAGGCTTTCCAGGCCGAGCTAGTGGTCGGGCCGAAATTCGATCTAGGTGGCTATCTGAGCTCTTTTGGCCGTGCCCGGGGGTGGGCGCGGGGAGTACCGGTGGCGCTCTCTGAGCTGCTCTGGTGCTAAGGCAGAGCTAGCTCGCTAGTTTCAGGCGTTGGGACACGGACGAGCGCGGAAACGCCTTGCAATCGTTCAAAGCGGATCGTTTTCCTACCACGGCTAGCCCTGGAGTCGCCCCAGCAAGTGAAAATAGTATGGCACGCGGATAAAATAAACACCTAGGGGTAAAAGTAGCACCTTACCCAGAGTTGCGCCGAGTACACAGCGAGAAAGGTGTCACTTTTGCCATAATGCGAATAAACAAATCCGTACTCTCTGCAACTCTGCGGTGAAAACTATCCCGGATTATTGAGTGGATACAAAAAAGCCCCCCGTCGATATTACCGACAGGAGGCTCTCATTATCAGTAGGGCGGGTGGGAGTCGAACCCACACACTCGTAAAAGTAGGGGATTTTAAGTCCCCGGCGTCTGCCTATTCCGCCACCGCCCCGTGATATAAAAAACGGGCATCACAGATGCCCAGTGTGACCAATTATGCAAAGGCGACGGTCGGATTTGAACCGACGAATAAGGCTTTTGCAGAGCCTTGCCTTACCACTTGGCCACGTCGCCAAGAAAAAAGCGGGCGAAGGGACTCGAACCCTTGACCTTCTCCTTGGCAAGGAGGTGTTCTACCAACTGAACTACGCCCGCGTGTAACGGCTAATAATATACCATACCCCTAGAATTTGGCAAGTTTGAGGCTGCTGAAAAAACAGGATTTTCACCGCTAAGGCGCGAAGACGCTAAGAAAAACAAATTGGGGGAGTTGTCACTCCAAACGAAGTGAGAACTCTCATGCAATGGGGGAACAAGACCCTGCGTTTGATGCAAGATACCAATACAGTAAGGGATTTTAACACGTATCACACCAATCTCCAAAACCCCTTTGCTTTGTCCACGCTCGTCCGTGCTTGTCCGCGTCCTATCGCCTGAGACTATCAGGTATCTCATCCTGATTACTGCGAGCGGAGCATAAAGCCGTAACCTAAACCCGGTACCGTCTCAAGATATGAGTCTTCAGCATCAGAGTCTGGCAAGCCACGCGCTAGTGAGAGCTTCCCCCGTAACCGATAGACCAAAATGTCCTTCTCTTCCTCGCGCACCGTAAGCATGATAATAGGGGTATCGGCTTGCTCCCGAATACGCCGGCAGACCTGAAAGCCGGCCAACTTGGGCAGATTCACATCCAGGAGGATGATATCCGGCGACTCAACAGCCCAACGTTGGAGCGCGACTTCGCTATCATCCGCCAAGAGCACCTCAAACCCCTCCCGCCGGAGGAGGTTGCGCGAAGCGCAACCTCAATTTGTCTTCCATATTCTCTCCTGGCCGACCCTTTTTACAGGGCCACTAACATTACCCTAGCCGCGCTTCCAACCACGCAGTTACATCACCCAACACTGCTTCCCGTCCAATCTCGTTGAAGCTCTCATGCAGATAGCCAGAGTACACCTGGCGGCTCTTATCCTGCGCGCCGGCTTGCTCAAAGAAACGGAGACTGCCGCGCGGCGGGCAGATGGGATCGGCGCCCCCATGGATAATGAATAGCGGCAAGTCAGCCGGCCACCGCCCGGCATTTTGCAAGGTTGAGCTCATCGTCTCCCCCATCGCAGTGACAAAACGTGGCGAAACCCAACCGTGGACCAACGGATCCTCACGGTAGGCTTGGACAACTTGTTTATTACGTGAAAGCCCCTCCGCATCCAACCCATTATCCATCCGCATCCGGGGAGCGACGTGCGACATTGCACGGGCCGCGAAGAGCAAGAGGCGCGATACATCCGCGCCATACTCCAGGGCCGGGCCAGAAGAGACGACGCCTGACAACCCTTCCGGGTAGTGCAAAGCGTAGTCCAATACCATCAAACCGCCCATACTGTGCCCCACTAAAAAAGTAGGGGTCTGGGGGAATCTACCTTTGACCTGAGCTAAGAAAACCCGCAAATCCTCCCGATACTCAGCCCAACCATTGATATGACCACGCTGTCCCGGCGATTTGCCATGTCCGCGGTGGTCATAGGAATGTACCGCGTAGCTACGCGGCACAAACCAGGCCGCAAAATCACGGTAGCGTCCACTATGCTCGCCTAACCCATGCGCCACCACCAAATTAGCTTTGGCCTTAAATTCCGGCAACCAACACTGCTGGAAAAGTTCCAACCCGTCTGAAGCAGTAAAGATATCCTCAACGTGTGATGCCATCTGTAACTCCTCCCAAGTCCTGGATAATTCGTTAGAACTGCAACACTATGTCTCAACCTCTGCCACCGGAATACCTAAGCTGAAGGTGCTCCCTTGTCCCGGCTCACTTTCCACCTGGATGTATCCCCCGTGCATTTCGACGATGCGGTGGCTGATAGCCAAACCTAACCCGGTGCCGCGCTGCTTCCGCACCTCCGGGTTATCGGACCGGTAGAATTTGGTAAAGAGATTCCCCTGCTCCTCCGGCGTCATCCCGATACCATCATCCACCACCTGCCAACGAATATACGCCCGTCCCTCCAATTCATCGCGCTCCAGAGAGAGCGTGATGCGTCCGCCCTCTGGCGTATATTTACTAGC
The DNA here is from genome assembly GCA_011192175.1 of Thermoflexia bacterium. GTDB lineage: Bacteria > Chloroflexota > Anaerolineae > B4-G1 > SLSP01 > G713. The sequence continues at coordinate 15,930 of DUEJ01000122.1, read as the reverse complement.
ATTACTGAGCAAATTAGTGAGCACCTGCACCAATCGATCCTGATCTCCTTGAATTGCCGGCAACTGCGCAAAATCAGCAACTACCAATGTCTGATTTTTCTCTTCAAATGCTTGGCGAAAAGATTCTACAGCCTCAACAACAACTTGACCCGGACTAATGAGATCCATAGAAAGCTGTACTCGTCCCGCCTCGATCCGCGAAATGGCCAGAAGATCACTCACCAATCTATCCATACGCTGCACATTGGAACGCACCACGTTTAGAAACTGCGTTTGTTGTTCGTTCAGAGGCCCAGCCAATCCTTTCTTAAGCAGATCAATATAACCTCTCATGGAAGTCATCGGTTGCTTTAGCTCATGGGAGACAAAATCTATGAACTCGGTCTTGGCATCGTTGGCCCGTTGCACCTGGCGGAAAAGACGCGCATTGTCAATCGCGATGGCGGCGTGATCCACCAAGCGCGTGATAAAACCCATCTTCTCCTCAGAGAAACAGTCCGCGTCTGATGATTCTATACCCACTACCCCAATTACGCGGTTTTCACGCCGCAGGGGAACGCTAAATTGAGAACACATCCCCGCGACGGCCTCAAAGTAATGCGCATCAGACGTAACATCACGGACTAGCAAGGGCTTACCCAAAATGACTGCCCGGCCGATCAAGCCCCGCTCCAGGGGCCATAACTCATCCCCGGTATATTGCCCCACAAACTCCTCCGGATAACCCTCCGTAGCCAGAAGACGTAATCCGCGCACCCCGTCTTCCTGCTCGTATAAAGCCGCCATAATACCCAACTCCGCGCCGGTGATCCGAATAGCCCAGGACAACGTCAGCTCCAGCACCTTTTCATAATCCAAAGTAGCGTTGAGCTGCCGATCAATCTGTTGAAAAGTGGTCAACTCCTCGACCCGATCTTGTAATGCCTGGTCAGTGGTGGTAAAGAGCCGCGCGTTCTCAATCGCAATCGCTGCTTGCGCCCCAAAGGATTGCAAGAGACTCACATCCTCATCTTCAAAAGGATGTTGCGCCTGGTGGTTGATCACTTCTAGCACCCCGATATTCCGTCCGCGAGCATTGAGGGGTACCGCCAAGAGGGAACGAGTGACGAAATGAGCTTGCTCATCAAAGAGTTGATACCACCGGGCATCGTGTTCCATATCGTTGACGATCACCGGGCGATTCTCGGCAAAAGCCTCCCCAGCAATCCCCTTACCCGCCGGAACCCGCAAACCCACCAATTTCGGGCCTACCGGCCCACTGGAGGTCCGGAAGATCAGGTCGCCGCTCGTTTCATCCGCTAAAAGCAATGAACCGGCCTCCGCATCCAGCAACGAAGCCGCATTACGCACTACTAAATCCAACACCTCATCCAAATTTAGGCTGGAAGCCAATGAGTTGCCAATCTCGTTCAAGGTCTTGAGTTGGCGAGCGCGGGTCTCCAAGCGCTCATGGAGCCGCCGGCGCTCAATACCCGAAGCCAGGTGCGAAGCCACAGTCGTAAAGAAATCTTCATCCTCTGCGGAGAAGCTCGTCGCTGTATCACGGCTAGAAGCCACCATCACTCCAATCGTCCGATCTTCCGCCAGCAGCGGGACGCCCATCCAAGCTTGGACATTTTTCCCGCTAGGTTGTATCCCCCGCGCCTCACACTCAGTCACGTAGCTTTGGGAACGAATGGTAACCCCTTTGCGGTAAAGATACCCCGTCAACCCGGTTTCAAGGCCCCATTCCTCTTCATCGTAGATACGTTCCTGCTGTTGTACGTAAAAGGCACAGGAGAAACAATGGCGCCGCGAATCAGCAAAAGCGATATAGAAATTAGGTAAGTCTATAACCCGCGAGAGCTGCGTGTAAATCAGCTCTAGCACATCATCCATCGATATCGTAAAATTGACAGCCTGGGCAATCAGATGCAGTGATTTTAATTCCGCATCACGGCGTTGCACCACGGATGCACATAAATCAGGGAAAGCACTCCCCATATTATCCTCCATATACAAACTCCTATCCATTTTAACATGGGAGAGGATATATCACAAGGGGGAAATTAGGAAGGCGGTGGAACGGGATATTCCCTAGTAGCGTGTTCCGGTTAGAGACAGAGCTCTCAGCTCATTGCCAGCGTCCCTCAATCAAATTCATTAGCGCGCGTCCCTTAACAAATTAGTAGCACAATCGTTATTTTTTTCTTAGGAGGACTTATGTTATAATGAGCCGCAAATGAATCAGTTTATAGTCATAAAAGGAACTCCCCAGGGATTGCGGCTACAACCACGCTCCAATAATTGGGAACAGGTACTAAACACGCTACAGCATTCTCTCCAAGAAGCGGGAGATTTCTTTCGCGGTGGCCGGGTAATCCTGGAACTCTCCCCGCAACATTCACTGAATGAGGTGACTTTAGCCACTTTACGTGAGTTGGTAGAAAAATACGAGCTCACTTTGTGGGCAGTCACCGGGGGGAACCTTAAAGTACAACGCCTAGTTCGACAACAGGGATTACGGACCAAATTACCGCAACCCCCCGTTCCTCGCAGAGACGCTGCCGCTAAGGAAGCAAATGCCCAATTGGTTGAACGCACGTTGCGCTCTGGGCAGAGATTGCAAGCCACCCAACACGTTATCTTGGTAGGAGATGTCAATCCGGGCGGAGAGATAGTGGCGAATGGCAATATCATCGTTTGGGGACGAGTACTAGGAACCGCCCACGCCGGCGCAACTGGTGATAGATTCGCCACCATCCGCGCCTTAGAGTTAAATCCAGCCCAACTGCGTATCGCCGGGTTGATCACGCGCTCACCAGAAGGGACAAAACCACGTCCCTCCGAGCCAGAGATAGCGTACATCCAAGAGAATAGCATCGTTGTGGAACCTTGGTCAGGAGGAGGCAAATAGTGAGCGGGAAAATTATCACGATCTCTTCAGGTAAAGGCGGGGTGGGAAAATCAACTACTACCGCTAACCTGGGAATAGCTTTAGCCCTGTTGGGCAAAAGCGTAATTTGCATTGATGCGGATATCGGGTTGCGCAACTTGGATGTAATGCTCGGTTTGGAAAACCGGATTGTTTACGACATTATCAATGTAGTGACAAAGCAATGTTCTTTACGCAAAGCCCTGGTGCGGGATAAGCACTGCTCCAACCTTGCCCTCTTACCGGCCGCCCAAATTTGCGATAAGAGCGCCATCAGCGAAGACGAAATGGAGCGGATTGCCAGAGAGGCGGCGGAACAAGCGGATTTTGTGTTCATTGATTCGCCAGCCGGCATTGAACACGGTTTTCGCTACGCCGTTAAGCCGGCCGATTTGGTGCTCCTGGTAACTAACCCGGAAGTCCCAGCGGTCCGTGATGCCGATCGGGTAATTGGGCTACTCGAGGCCGCGGGACGCGCGCCAGTGCAACTCATCATCAACCGCTTAAATCCCGAATTAGTGCGTCGGGATGTGATGTTAGACGCCGATTCAATCGTGAATTTATTAGCGATCAAATTGGTAGGCATTGTGCCCGAAGACCCCGCCATCCTGATAGCCGGGAACCGGGGGCAGCCAGTGGTGCTGGATAAACAGTCCCTGGCCGGCAAATCTTTCCGCAACATCGGGCGTCGTTTAACCGGGGAGGAGATACCTTTCATGTCCCTCCAGGCGCCATCGTGGCTCCAACGGATATTTAGATTTCAACGGTAAACCAGAAGGAGCACTTTACCATCCCCTACCCCCTCAGATTTCAAACCCTAGACCGTTTTTAGCTTGACTGCTTGAAACTAGTAAACCCCTAATCAGATTTTGGAGCTATTCCAAGTGAGGAGAATATGCGATTTGCGAACTTATTTCGACAACGTCGTCCCGATTCCGACAAAAAAATTGCCACTCAACGGTTACAACTGGTACTCTCTCACGACCGCGCCAACATCTCACCTGGTATGTTGGAAAAACTAAAAGACGAGATCATCGCCGTGATTTCCAAGCATCTAGATATTGAATCCGATCAAGTCTGCGTCAACTTCCAAAAAAATTACCGGGAAACGCGCCTAGTAGCAGACATTCCGCTCAAAAAACACACTGGACGCTCAAAAAGGGTTTGATTTCTGAGCTATGCACAGATCGCTTTGGCAACACTTCGATTGGGGACTGCTCATCATCGCGCTGCTTTTGACCATTATCGGAGTAGCCATGATTTACAGCGCCACCATCGGCAGTCAAGACCTCCTAGATGCCTGGCGCAAGCAAGTTCTTTACGGAGCCATCGGGCTGGTGCTAATGCTACTCACCGCCTTTATCAACTATCGCTTATTAGAAAGTCTCCAATGGCTCCTTTACGCTATCACCATCCTCATCCTACTTTTCACCTTGCTCTTCGGCAGCAGTGAAATTAGTTCCGTCCGGCGCTTTATCTACATCGGAGGGGTCTCCATACAACCGGCTTTCCCCGGGCTCCTGCTCCTCATCATCAGTCAAGCCAGTTTGCTAGCCCGCAACGCCCCCCACTCCCCCCGCTGGCAAGAAATGGCTCTCTCGCTAGCCCTCATTGGCGTCACCGGGTTTCTCGTTTTCCGACAACCTAACCTAAGTACCGCCACGCTTTACGCCGCCGTCTGGGGTGCCATGCTCTTTGGGTCTGGCGTTAATCTGACTTATCTGGGAGGGTTAGGTCTGGGAGTCCTCACCACCATCCCCCTGATTCTGCCGCATCTCCCCCCCTACATGCAAGAACGCATTTATAATTTCCAAGATCCCACCCGTGACCTCTGGGCGCAATACAATCTCGACCAAGCCCTCATCAGCATCGGGTCAGGCGGTCTCTGGGGCAAAGGCTACGCCTCCGGAACACAGAGCCAATTACACTTCCTCCGCGTACGCCACACCGATTTCATCTTCTCGGTCATCTGCGAAGAGCTGGGGTTCAGCGGAGCGCTACTCTTGCTGATTCTCTTTGGACTGTTACTCTGGCGGCTACTCCAGATCGCGGCCCACGCCGCCGATCTGACCGGACAGCTGATCGTGGTCGGCGTCAGCACTTACATCTTCTACCAGCTAATCGTCAACCTGGGCATGAACCTCAGCCTGCTTCCCGTAGCCGGATTACCGCTCCCCTTCATCAGCAGCGGCGGCAGCGCCCTGGTCGTCGCCTATATTGGTTTGGGGCTGGTAGAAAGCGTGGCTATGCACCACCGCCGTTTGGAACTCTGAATTCCCCCTAGGTTTCCCGTTTCCCCATAGCCTCCCGCCACGTTATTTTTAAGGGAAAATGTTCCCCTCACGTTCTTTACACGTTGTTGGTCCCAGCTAATGCTCCCCTGGAACCAGCTAGGGAATGGCAGCTAGCTCCCCAGACAACCCCAACTTTACATTCCTTGTTCCGTGTTATAATCAGCGCGCAGTCAGAGAAAAGGAGAATTATATGACCATACGTGTTCGTTTTGCGCCTAGCCCTACCGGCAACCCCCATATCGGCAACATTCGCACGGTCGTCTTCAATTGGCTTTTCGCACGTCAGAATAATGGAAAATTTATCCTCCGTATAGAGGATACTGATCGTTCCCGCTATACCCCCAACGCCGTCCAAATCATCGAGGAGAGTCTCAGGTGGTTAGGGCTTGATTGGGATGAAGGCCCCGATATCGGCGGCCCTTACGGCCCCTACACACAATCAAAGCGGCTGCCCCTATACCAAGAAAAAGTCAATGAGTTACTTGAAAAAGGATGGGCCTATCGTTGCAACTGCACCCCCGAACGCCTAAAAGCAGTAAAAGAAATGCAACGGGCCGCGGGGGTAGATACGCCCATGTATGACGGGCATTGCCGCGACCTACCTCCGGGGGCGATCTCGCCCGACGAGCCACACGTGATCCGCCTCAAAGTTCCCCGGGAAGGTGAAACCATCGTTCCCGACATGTTAAGAGGCGCTGTCACCTTCGAGAACCAGCGCATTGATGACCAGATCCTGCTCAAATCCGACGGGTTCCCCACGTACCATCTAGCGGTAGTGGTGGATGACCATCTAATGCAAATCAGTCACATCATCCGGGCCGACGAATGGCTATCCAGCACCCCCAAACACGTCATTCTGTACCAGGCTTTCGACTGGACGCCCCCCACTTTTGTGCATGTCCCCCTGGTGATGGGGAAAGATGGCCAGAAACTCTCCAAACGCCACGGCGCGGTCTCGGTAGCAGATTTCCGCCAGCAAGGGTATTTGCCAGAAGCCGTGCTAAATTTCTTGGCCATGTTGGGTTGGGCCCCCGGTGAGGGCGACGAACGGGAAATCTTCACCCGTGAGGAATTACTAGCCACATTCGAGCTCTCCCGCGTCAAATTAAGTTCAGCCGTCTTCTCTTATGACAAGCTGGATTGGATAAACGGAGTATACATTCGCAATATGGAGAAATCGGAATTACTCAAACGCTTAGTCCCCTTCTGGCAAGCTGCGGGACTAGTCCCCAGCCCCGTTCCATCCGAGATGTTCGAGACGCTAGCGCAAGTCGTCCCCTTGATCCAGGAACGCCTCAAGCGGTTGAAGGATGTGGTAGAGCTCACCGATTTCATCTTCACGGAGATAGAAACTCCGCCGGCCGAGAAACTAGTGGGCAAGAAGATGACTCCCCTAGAGAGCCTAGAAGCAGTACAAGCCATGCAAACAGTACTCTCCAACCTGGTGAATTTCGATGCCGCCACCATGGAGCCGCCATTGCGACAACTGGCCCAAGATCTAGGCCTGAAGGCTGGGCAGCTCTTTAACATCATGCGCGTAGCCACTAGCAATAAGCGCGTGGCGCCCCCGCTCTTTGGGAGTATTGAGGCTATTGGACGCAAGCGCACCTTGCAACGACTCTCCCGCGCAGAAGAAGCCCTGACGCAACTGATCGCCAGTGAGAAATATTAAGCTAATCTTTAGCTATTCCATCAAAAAACGCCCCTGATAAAAGGGGCGTTTTTGGGTGTACGCAATTGCCTGGAGCTACGACGCTCTTAATCTATGAACTCTGCGGTTGCTCTTCTCCAAATACCCGGGGCGGTGCTAGACAAGCAACCCGGTACCAACTTCGCCATCCAGAGCAGGGGATATCGAGTGGGCGCGGCGGCAGAACTATTTTGGATTTCCAAGAGCCACGCAGAAGCTATCTGTACCGGAATAGGCTCACCGTTCACAGTGGTCACTCGCGCTTCCAAAGGTTCCACCAACCCAATCCCAGCTTGGCGCGGGATCAGAGGAATGATTAATAGCACCCCATTAGGAATCATGCTCTCCCCTAACCCACTCACCTGATAATGTAATATACCCTCCGCATCCACTTCATTACGTTTGATCTCTGCACTCTGAGGGAAATTTTCCGGAATCACAACTTGATTGGTGAGGCCGGCAGGCGTATTGATCTGGAGAGAGTCTAAGGAAATTCTGATCTCCAGGGTCAGCTCGCTGATTGGATACGTCCCCCAAATCTTCACGTTCAATAAAGTGCGCTCGCCCACGTGAACAATCTCGGAGCCTTCAAATCCGATCATGGGGATGACGTTCTCTGGAGAGGAAGAAGTCAGCGTGGGTGACAATGTTGCCACTGCTTCTTTTCCATTCTGAGGAGCTACGACACCCGTGGGGATCGCCTCGCCACTACAGCGCACTCCCACCAGCACTATTACCACTATCAACCAGACCCACTTTATCCGCCGCATCATCTTTCTCCATCCCAGAAACCCAAGAAACATTCATCAACTTACTTTATACTATCCGAGAAGGCTCCAAAAAGCAAATTATTGTTCAACTTATGCCACCAGTGATGAAAATCAGGCCTGTAAGAGCGGATATAATGCTTGAATCACGGCTTCCCATTCTTCTAGAGCAAGAGTTTCAGCACGGCGAGTATATGAAACGTCCAGGCCGGCAAATGCTTCCTCAACGGATTGGGGAGCCAGCTGTAGACCAGCCGCCAATGTATTCCGCAACTGTTTGCGCCGCTGGGCAAACCCGGCCCGCACAACCCGAAAGAAAATTTCAACCCCAGGGAGAACTAGCGGTGGTTCTCTATACAGATCCAAGCGCACTACCGCCGAATCTACCCGAGGGGCAGGATAGAAAGCGCCCCGCTTGAGCCGAAAGAGGTACTCTGGTTTGCCGTAAAAATAGAGACTGAGGGCCAAGATACTCAGCTTGCCGTCAGCGGCGACCATCCGTTTAGCCACCTCATATTGAACGGTAAAGACCATCCGCGCCGGTCGAATCTCCGCTTCTAGCAAGTGCCGGATAACTGCCGAGGTGATGTAATAAGGTAGATTGGCTACCACCAAGTAATTTTCAATCCGCTCCCCCCACAAAGGAGCGGATTCCGCAGGGGTTACTCCTAACAAATCGACCGGATCTAGTTCCAGAATATCACCCGGCACAATCTCCACGTTCTCGCGCGCGCCCAACTCCGCCCGCAATACCGACACCAGTTGTGGATCGGTCTCCACGGCGATTACCCGTTTGGCCTGCTCGGCGAGCGCCGCAGTCAAGGTCCCCACCCCGGCGCCTACCTCTAGCACCGTATCTTCTGGCCCAATCTCCGCCCCGGCGGCGATGCGCCCCGGGGCCGTAGGGTGAACGAGGAAATTCTGCCCCAATGAACGGCGAGGATGCAATCCATAGCGAGCTAAAATATGGCGGGGATTCTCTAGCTCTAGAGCCATTTCTTATGGGCCTAAATAGTTAATCTGCCCTGGTACCGGGGTCAATAGGTAAACATCAACCCAAGAATACCAGAGTTGCAAATGTTCATCACTATAACCTAAATCTATCCGTTTGCCGCCAATGGACCCGCCAGTATCGGCAGCCAATCCTAATCCATAACCCGGGATATAAAGATTAGTGCCCAAGCTGATCATGTAGGGGTCCACGGCTACAATCCCATCACGCATCTTGACTCCGGTAGCCGTATAGCCATAAGATAAAGAACTCTTAGGAACACCGGCTGTGGCGGCGCTATACGAAGTGGCTAGCACGCGAAAAACGCGCCAGTATTCCACCACGCCGCTGGGAGTCTCCAGGGAACGCACCACTACTTTGGTGCCATAGCCCATCACTCGATCAACGGCCGCTTGCACCACCAGCTCGCCCTCTACTCTTCGCTCCACCAGCTCGCCATCATCATAACGCAATCTAATCCGGTGCTCTAGCACCCCCGGTTCACCTTCTTGCGTGATGCCCCGATGATCCAATTCCATATTAGGATCGGGTCGCCAAACAGCCTCAAAAGGAATCGGACTTTGTTCAACCAAGATGCTCTCCGTCACCCGATGCACCCGGATTTCGGTATTTTCGCCCAGAGTCGCCGTCAATGCCGGAGTAGTGTAATCCAATCCGTTGAGGAGAATACCCAAATCCGCCAGGACCTCCCCTACCCGGTCACGATGCGTGCGCGTGCGGATAGTATGCCCATCAATCTGTACGCGCACAGGCACCGAACGCTCCAAGCGAATGCGTATCCCGCTTTGCACCGGCGTGCTTGGCGCAGGGAAGAGCCGGTCAGCGCGATAGAGCTCAATACCCTTGCGCAGTAACGCCTCCCCCACCGTAGCCGCGCTGGTGTAAAAGGTGGTCTGCACAGCTCCGGCAACTAGCACCACCGGCAGAGCTCTATCCACCACCAAGCGGAAGCGCGTCCCGGGGGGATCGCTGGCCAGGGGGGAACGCACCATAAAGGTATCATGTGGCCGCAGATAAATAGCTTCCTCTGCCAACAGGTCCGCCGGACTCCCTCCATGCACGTAGCGCAGATACTCGCGCCCATCTACCATGAAGAGCACCGGGCGCGCCGGGGTGAGCTGCACCGTCATCCCGGCAGTCAAGAGGGTCTCAGGGGACGGGGAAAGCCAATCCTCTTCACGCAAGGGAATTTCCAGATCGGCTAAGAGTAACTCAACGGTCGGCTGATGTGTGTAGATCTCCCTAGACTCGCCAGCTAGCACTAACGTGATGGGAAGCTGCGTAGCCCGATAGCCAGCCGCCAATCCAGTTAAGGCCAACAATGCTAACAAAGCTAGTCCGCGATTCCGCCGTCTCATGCCTCCGCCAATTTTAGAGCTAGCAAGTATCTCCTCCAAGAAAAAAAGGGGCGATAGAGATTCCCATCGCCCCTTGTGGGCCTCTCTTGCACTCAGCCGATTTCCGAGAGGTACTGAAAGCCAGAAAACTGCGACACCCAGAAGTCGTACCTTACCGTTGCTTCCTTCCGGACCTGGCGGGGTTCGGAGGACTCTGCCGCACAGCCCCCAGCCCTCAGCACCTCTCGATCATCGGCTGACCTTACCAGCCCATACCGGCGCTATGATAGCGGAAAGCGAAAGTTTGTCAAACCAGCTGCAAATCTCTGGATGCGCTCTTGCCAACTACCACAAATGACTTATAATGGCTCAGATGGAGTAGGCTTCAGGAGGTAATTTCAATGCCGCTATACGAATATAAATGTAACGAGTGTGGACTACGCTTTGAACGTCGTCAACGTTTTTCAGAACCACCTGTCAAGAGCTGTCCAGAATGTGCGGGGGAGGTTATCCGTTTGATTCAACCTGCCGGGATCATTTTCAAAGGCTCCGGTTTTTATGTCACCGATAATCGTGCCAAATCTTCAACGGCGCTACCCGGAGATCGACAAACTAAAGATAAATCAAAAGTTAAAAGCGCAGAGAGCTCCTCAGACTCAAGTTCGAAGACAAACTCAGATTCCACTTCTCCAGCGACTGATAGTGAGTAACAAGATCGCACTGACCAAAAAGGGGCAGCTAATGCTGCCCCTTTTTGCTTGCTAGTTAGCCCTGCGCCAGCTTCGCAATCGTCACTCCCTCGCCCCCCTCACGGGCCGGGGCGGATTGGTAAGAAGTCACCAGTGAGCATTGCGCTAGAAAATTCCGCACCTCCTGACGTAATACCCCCGTGCCTTTACCATGGATGATCCGCGCCCAGGGGAGATCGGTCAGCGCGGCAGCATCCAGGTAACGCGCTAACTGGTGGCGGGCTTCCAGCGCCCGCATCCCGCGCAAGTCCAGCTCCACACCCGGCGAATTGGGACGCGGGATATCGGTAGTAATGCACTCAGGCGGGGACGGCTCTGGTTCACGCGCCACCAGGGACACCGCGTCCAGCGCCACCCGTGTACGGAGGGCGCCGGCCTGCACCTCCACTTCAGCACCAGAGATGCTGATGATTTTCCCTTCCATCCCCCAAGAGAGCACCTGTACGGTATCTCCTACCCTCAACCTCCTGCGTGGCTCGGATTCTGCTAAGAAAGAAATCTCAGCTGCCAACGAGCTCCGCTCTGGTTGGGGCAGCTCCGCTTCCAATTCTTCCACTTCAGCCGCCAATTCGACGAGGGATTCCTTGGCCATTACGCTGGTCGCAAAGCCAAGCTGCGCCCGGCGCCGCAGATCGCGGATCTGCTGGCGCAAGGCGTCCAACTCCAGCGCTGCTTGTTCCGCGGCCTGCTCCAAAATCTCCCGCCGTTCTGCTTCGATATCACGTAAGCGCTCCCGTAACTCAGCGGCTTGCACCTCCGCGCTCTGTTGCGCCCGCCGCTCCTCATCGCGCGCTTGGGCCGCCTGGATGCGCAGGGTATGCAGATCATCTAACATCTCATCTGCCCGCAAGGCCTCGCCAGAAAGCATCCCCGCAGCTGCTTGCACCACCACTTCAGATAACCCCAAACGCCGCGCGATGGCAAACGCATTGGAACGCCCAGGCAGACCGATGGTCAGCTGGTAAGTCGGCTCCAGGGTCTCGGTATCAAATTCCATGGAGGCATTGCAAACCCCCGGCGTATCGTTGGCATAGAGCTTAAGTTCGGGGTAGTGAGTGGCTACCAGAGCCGTGCAACGTTGCTCGCGGAGCGCCTCCAACAGCGCGCGCGCCAACGCGGAGCCTTCGGCGGGATCGGTTCCCGCGCCCAGTTCATCCAAGAGCACCAGGGAGCGATGATCCGCTTGCTCCTGAAAAGAGATGATATTGGTGAGATGTGATGAAAAGGTAGAAAGGTTCTGCTCAATGGATTGTTCGTCACCAATATCAACGTAAATTTCTCTAAAGGAGGAAAGCGCCGAGCCGGCAGCTACCGGGAGGTGCATCCCGGCCTGCGCCATCAAGACCAACAAGCCCACGGTCTTGAGCGTCACCGTTTTGCCGCCGGTGTTGGGGCCGGTGATGATCAAAATATGGGTCTCGTCAGTAAGCACAGCATCCACCGGCACCACCTCTTCCGGGTCCAAGAGCGGGTGCCGCGCCGCGCGCAAACGCACCACCGTCTGGGAGTGCAGATTGGCACCTGCAACCCGTGGCGGTAACGCGGGAATCGGAATGATCTCCGGAACGGTGGCGTCGAGCTCTTCCGCGTAACGCGCCCGCGCCAAAATCAAGTCGAGTTCCGCCAAGGCGACGATCGTGGCCGCCAGCTCATCCCCGACCGCCCCAACCTGCCACGTCAACATGGAGAGCAACCGGTGAATTTCTGCTTCCTCGGCGAGCACCAGCTCCCGCAGTTCATTGTTAAGGTCAACTACCGCCAACGGTTCCATGAAATAGGTCACGCCGCTGGAAGAGCGATCATGCACAATGCCCTCCACTTTCCCCTTGTAGTTAGCCTGCACCGGGAGGACGTAGCGTCCCGCGCGGCGCGTGATCACCGCCTCTTGCAGATAACGGGATACAGAGGAAGAAGTGATCATCCGCTCCAGTTTTTGCTGGATACTAGCTTGAGCAACTTGGAACTTCCGTCTAATGCGGACCAACTCTGGCGAAGCAGCATCCCGCACCACGCCGCGTTTATCCAAAATAGCGTCAATTGCCGTGGTGAGTGCCCTCTGCGGAATAATCCGGGCCGCAATAGCGGCCAAGCCGGGAAATTGCAGCTCCAAGCGTTTCAAAATACGAGCGATACGCTGCGCTCCCAGAAGCGTCTGCCAGACTTCCATCAAGACCCCGGTCTCCAAAACCAGACCCCGTCGCGCCTCCGCCACTGCCGGGCGGATATCATGGATACCGCCCAATACGAAATCCGGCCGCGCCTCCAAGAGCAGCCGGGCCTCGCGGGTAAGCTCAAGCCGTTCCCGCATCTCCCGATACTCAGAAGCTGGCTCCAAATTCAAGGCCAACTCCACCCCGGCGGAAAAATCGGCGTGGCGGGCCAAACGTGCTAAAATCTTCGGATATTCTAATGTTTCCCAATGACGATTCATCTTTCCTCAAAGTGATAAAGCGAGTGAGCGAGTAGGAGAGTCAGCGAGTGGGCGAGTAAACAGGGGCTGGAGATGGGTAGTTCAGGGGAAAAACACGGGCGGATGTTGGTAGAAGAAAAAAGGGAGCAGGGTTCTGTTAAAGATACGTAATACCCCTCGTAGTTGAGGGGCCAGTAGACTGGCTTGATAGCTAGCTAACATGCCTTGTTGCAAATTATACGGCGACCAGGGAACGCTAGCTGCTAACCACCAGAGATTAGCGAACAAGGCGACCATTACCAATCCCAGCAGCGCTCCGAGCACACCGCCCAATATATTGTCAATAATCCCAAATTCGGGATAGCTCCTTTCTTCCTGCGCCAGGTAGAAGATCAGATGATAAATCACAAAGACCCCGCCGCTAACCATAGAGAATATTATAACTTCCAATAAGCGGATGGAGCGTGTCGTTCCCCAGAGAGCCAGGACGGTCTTCATCCCGAAGCTATGCGCCCGACTGATCGTTAAATCTAATGTCCCCGCCAGGATCAGAGCTAGATAAAATCCCCCCCCAGAGATCAAGGTTCCTATAGTCTGACGGGAAAGCCCCCAAATGACTACTGCTAACCACAATAGAATCATAAATACGTCTAAGACACCTAACATAAACACCTCAAACTTAAAGTCGAATGTCGAAAGCCAAATGTTGAGAGTCGGAAGTTACCAGTTCAAGAAAACAGGCGGTAAACCGCTTATCCAGAAGAAAGGATAGAGCAAGGGCAAATAAAAAGAGAGCATCTGCCGCACAAGCGGTCCCAACCTGGCCCCAGTGTGAAAGTTATATAAATTTGTGTACGAAGTATAAGGCTCCCAATACTCACTCACTATAAAATTAAATCCGACCCAGAGCATCGCCATGCTAATCGCGGCCGGCACCAAGCCGCCCACCGCCCCCAAGAGCGGATCTAAAAAACGCAACTGAGGGAGTGAGGTATCGGAGTAAGTAAAGAGGCTCACGATGAAGAAGATGGTGAAAATGAGAAAATAGAGCACTATGAAGACCACCCCTTCAAACCAATGCGCTCCCTTGCCTATGGCGGAGAGGCCATAAGCGGCCTGCTCATAAATAATAGCCGCTGATAACGACGCCACGTAGGCCCCGACTAGCAAGAATAGGGACCCGATAAAACGGCGGTAGGCACCTAACGCTACCATCCCTAAACCTACCAAAATCAAGAGAATATCAAAAATTGACATTACCCCTCCTTCTATCTCCCCACCTAGCACTCTTATGGCTCACCCAAGTAAGAGAGTTGATAAATAACGCCTTTCTTCTCATCAGAGATAAAGAGAGACCCATCCACACCGGTGACAATATCCACCGGCCGGCCGGTGTGCGTGTGGTCTGGTCGTAACCAACCGCGCACAAAAGTTTCTGGCTCTCCATCCGCAGCGATGGGAATATGCACTATCTCATACCCTCGCGGAATGCTACGGCTCCAGGAGCCGGATAACGCCACGAAGAGACCTCCCTGGTACTCCACCGGGAACTGCTTACCAGTGTAGAATTCCAGGCCCAACGGCTTGACGTGGGCCGGCAACGTCACCGTAGGAGTTATCATACCACGGCAGGCGTCTTTGTCACCGAAATCCGGATCGATGATGACACCGGCATGACAGCCGGGCCACCCCAGGTCGCTCTGCGCCGCGATCTTGTAGATACTCTCCGGCGGCAGCGTATCCCCCAACCAAGTGCGCTCACAATTAGTCAGCCAAAGTTCCTCAGTGTCGGGGTGGAAAGCCAAACCCACCGCATTCCGCACGCCGGCCACATAGATTTCTCCCTCCGCCTCGGTGATCCGGCTGGTCAGTCCCCGTGTGGAAGTTATGTAAGCTACCGGATAGCGCATGACCGTTGCCCGCCGCCCATCTCGCTCCTCGCACACGTTGCACGAAGAGCCAATGGAGACCAATAACGCCGTATAGTCAGGGCTAAAGAGAATGGTCCGGGTGGAGTGCCCTCTCCCCGCCGGCAAATTGGAGATTACCGGTTCGGCCACATTGACAAACTTTTTCTTCTCCAGGCACTCATTATATTCATAAGCATAGCGCACCACCCGATCTTCATCCGCCACATAGAGGTCCCAGGCCGCATCAAAAGCCAATCCAGAGGGATTACGCAACCCGTCAGCAACCACCTCTTCCAACACCCTACTCTGCGGATCAAAACGCGAAACCCGGCCTTGCCGCGCCCGGCTCGCGATCCTCTCGACCACATAAATCCAACCCTCTGGCCCTAGCGCCATCATACGCGGCTCGTGCAGCTCTTTGACAATGACGGTGATCTCAAACCCCACCGGTGGTTCAAGATCCGCCACAAAGGGTGGCGCGAACGGAGTGGGAGAAGCCTGTTCCACTGACGCGGTAGCGCCGGGAGGAGAATGTACGGGGAATACGCCCTTTGCTAATAATCCACAGCCACCCAGCAACCAGGAGAATATGCTCCCCAGCAGCAGGTATCTTAACCAAAGTGGCTCTTGCATGGCTCGGCCTCCTTCCCCTACCCGGATTATGATTAAATTATAATCTCGATTCAAAGAGGAAGCAAGAAACTTGGCTCACTAAGAAAGACGCCCCGCCAAACCACCACTCTCACCACGCAAAAAGTCCCGGAGGTTGAAGGCCTCCGGGACTGCGATTCCAACTCCGCCTAGACAGTTGCTTTCTCCGGCGCCGGGAGCTCGTCTAAAACTATCT
>DUEJ01000121.1 GCA_011192175.1 Thermoflexia bacterium | reverse complement strand
CATAACAGCGCCCGCCCCCATTCAGGAAATAGCCATAGACAGCATGTGGCATGTAGGCGCCGGCGACAAACTCACCGAAAGTCTCTACATACTGACTCCAGTTGGTTACTAATTGCGCCTTGCCTTGCACATTGCGAGCGATGATCTCACCATCAATCTCATCTTTGACCATGGCCCGCTCCGAGAAACCGACGAAGACGGGCATAGCAGTGCCGGCCCCTTCAATCGGTTTAGCGCCACGATCAACTTCTTCAACGTAAACACCAGGTGAAAGATATTCTGGCATGTTCTACCTCCTCTAGCTCGTACCAATTCATTAAAAAAATACAATACTTTTCCCGCGTCACGCTCTACTAGTCATGGTTGCCCGCTCAACACCTCCCTTGCTTTGAATCGCCATACGCTAGCTACCTTTATCCAATCCGATATTCAGGAGAAGGTACAGTGAGCTCCTGCTGCCAACTCTCCGCTCCGCTTGCGGAAATTTCTACCGTGTAGGTCCCTGCCGGCAAATTGGTGATGGTAAAGGCACCATCCGGGCGCAGTGGAATTTCCAACCCGCGCTCCACCAAGCTCATGCGGCGGGATTCCTGCGCGCCGCTCCCCGCTACCCGTCCCTGCACTGTCCAGAGAGTTGGGCCGGGGGATTCGGTCGCCCCGGTGATGACGTTACGGAAAATAAGTAGACGCTCGCGCACCAATGGCGTGGTGATGGGTTGATACGGATTCAGCGCGCAGGTGAGCGTACAATCAATGGACGGCTTGATCTCGTTATCTAGCGCGCTCCAGAAGAGTGAGGTTTCTTGCAGATGATCCGGCTGTGCTACCCGTAACTGGATAGGGGACGGTTGCGCCAACAGGATTTCCGGGAAGAGATCTTCCGGCAGATAAGGATAGCGGAAGAACGCCATCAACGCGCGGGCTAAGAGGTGATGTTCATCAGTGGGTTCATTGATCCAGACGGTCATGACGTAGTGCAAGTCCAACCGTACTGCCGGGCGGCGCTGGCTAATTTCGCCATTTTTCTGGGGGCCTACTCCCGCCCACAAGGGTGACGGTTGGCGCAATTGTATGTTCTCGCGCAAATCGTAGAGATAGAGATTCAGCGTGGGGCGACTAAGCTGCGCCGACCAGTTACGGTTAGGCTGCTTGAACTGGATATCAATCTCCCCGTTTTTAATGGGAATTTCACGGATCAGTAAGCGACGTAAAACTTCGTCCAGAGCATCAATCATGGGAATGGCGCTCCCTCTCAAACTAACTGTACTATGTTGATTCCATTAGAATTTTCGCTAACGCCACTTTTTTAACCGCTAATTCACGCGAATTAACGCAAAAAACTACTAAAATTAGCGTAAATTGGCGTCCATTCGCGGTTTAACTGCCTAGCAAGCGAAACTCCTATCCATTATCGGTGTTGCCTAGTTTGGGTGAAAAGCTAGAGCAAGAAATTCTCCCGCTGCTTACTTTTCCTCCTCTTGCTCCTCTAGATCCAAAGATCTTTGCTCTACAACTTCTTCCAGTTCGTCCAACACGTCTGGTGGCATCAGAGCCTCTTCATCATCTTGTTTCTTCTGTTCCGCTTCTACTATCTTTTTAAGCCCCTTCAAAGTCCATACCCCGGTTTTACCTTTAGTTTTAACTAACCAATTGCTGGACTTGATGGGAATAAAACCTCCAATGCGCATCCTTCTTTTGGTCTCGAATTTCTCAGAGACTGATTTAGTAGCAATTTTCCCTTTGGGCAAGGCGAGATCATCCGCGAATTTTCGCAAGACTTCTTTGGCATATTTCACCGCCAAGAAGGCGCCTTGCTTATTTACCGAGACATTATCCGGTTCCCAAGTAGGATCGTAATGTTCCGTTTCCCAACTCTCACTACCTAACGCCTTTCTCACATCATGGCCGGTGAAGGGGTTCCCTTCACCGTGCGAGCCGCGGTCTTCTGCTTGGTGCAGCGCGTCACTGAGGATCGATAAACTTTTCATCCGACTGGTCTTCCACAAACCGACGGCTTTAGCGATAAAATCATTGGTGACGCCTTTATTTACCCCCGTACCCTCTTGCTTGTAATAACCCCCTTCTCCATGATTGCGCATGTAGGATTTTTTCCTCACATGCAACTCGTTATTATCATACATCGCCTTGGCGCGCTTTAATTTCCTAACCCCCAGCACTTTCTGGGCCTGTTTGTTACTATTAAATCCAAATTTACTGCTCCCACGATATCTTTGCATGTGTTGCTTACCCTCACGGATAAGCTTATGATACGCTTTGAGCTGTTTCTTGGATTTTTTGATGCCCGACTTCATGGTTTTGAAGCCATCATTGATGAAGTCAATATCGGGGGAGCGTCCCACCAGATAGTTTCTGGCTGAACTGGTATAGTCATTGACAAAGTCTTTGACCGCGAGCTTGGTTATTAGTTGATGGCCTTTAGGCCACCAACCCTGGATATAATTGGCGCCGCCTTGCTGCAAGGTATGCGTGAGCTCATGGGCGAGCAACTGTTTACCCGAATCCGAGCCGGGGTCATATTTCTCTGGCCTAAAGTAGATATCTTGCCCGTGGGTGAAGGCTTGTGAGTTGATTTCACGATTGAGCTGTGCGGACTCGCTGTTGGTGTGGACGCGCACACCACTGAAATCAGCCCCGAAGCGCGGTTCCATGAAGGCGCGGGTCTCATCGGGCAATGGGCTGCCGCCGCCCTGCTGGGTAGCCAGCCGTTGCTCTAAAGCGTCGCCGGCCATAAAACCACCTCCAGCCTGGCGCTGGACGAGCGGCTTGGCCTGCAACTCCTCCTCTTCTTCTTGTCGCTGGACGAGTGGCTGCGCTTGTAACTCCTCCTCTTCTTCTTGGCGCTGGACGAGCGGCTTCGCTTGTAACTCCTCCTCTTCCTCTTGGCGTTGAACGAGTGGGGTGATGGAACTAGCTAATGGTTTCGCTTGGAGTTCCTCCTCCTCCCCGCCTTGACGTTGGGCCGTTTGCCCGCCCGCCGGCGCGGGGAGGCGCATCACCTGCGCGGCGACGCGGTCCGCCTCGCGCTCATAGCGATCCCCAGGCGCCCCCACGCGCAATTTGGTCTGGATCAACCGGCTCACGGCGCGGTTGCCCACGCTGCGCTGCAAAGCCAAAATGCCCTCCGGCGAGGTCAACTCCGGACGCGCAATGGCCCGTTGGAGCAAGGCCGGTTGCGGCATCCGCTGGGTGGCGTGTACGCTGGTCAAGGGAGGAGAAGTGGGTTTTCGTATTCCCTTTTCTGACTGAACCGAGGTAACTCTAGATTGTACCGTCATCTTGATCTCCTTAGACAAAATAGAAGAGCTTTTATGAGCTTATTTTACTCAAATAATACTTACTATCAAGTGTAATCTACGCTTCAGCCCCTAGTGTAACTTATTCTTTGAACGGGGGAAGGTGTAATGAGCGCTGATCCCAAACCCGGCGGCGAGACGTTGTCCCTCAATACTGGCTGGGCCGGGAACGTCCAAGGCCCCTTCAAAAGCCGCCCAGGTCTCATCAAGAGTGCGATGCGTCGCATGGAACAGGCGTGTAATTAAACCGGTGCTGGGCTGCGATGCGACCAAGCCCAGTTTTACGATTCCGGTCGCCGATAGCCAGACGGAAAGCGCCAAGCCAGGGTTGGCAGCCTGACGCAATGCAGTTAAGACAGGCGGCGGGGGCGCGGCGATATCTAAGGTGGCAAAGGCGTCCACTCCGGCTGCGAGCTGCTGTGCCACATCCACGCCCGGCAACGGAATCTGTAATTCGGTGTACGGATGCTCCCCGCCAACCGCCCGGCCCAGCCGCCTACAGGTGGTCACAGCGTGACGCGCGGCCCACTCCGCCAGCGGCGCGACTGCCGGCCCCGATGTGGTGAGAGTTAACGCCTGAGCCAGTGGCAGAGACGCCGGGAAAGCCCAGCCGGCGTTGTAGTTGCCGTCGTAGACCTCAAACCAGCCGGCGAGCTGCGCCGGTTGGAACCTGGCCCCCGCTTGAGCAATGCGTTCCATCTCTTCTTCAGAGACCCCAGCGCGTTCAAAGTAGCGGGCCAACCGGGGGATGAACGCGCCGGCCTCATCACTGACGCGCCAGGTTAAGCCGCGCAGATCGGCGGTCAGCGAGACGCCCAGCGTGATTTCCGGCCAGCGCGCGGGGCTTTCTGGCCCCAGCATCTCGCCCAGCCAGCGATGGAGCGTCTGGGCCACGGCCGGCGTGCGCCAGGGCAATTGCTCCAGTGCGAGCTGGAGTTTTAGCACCGTCGCAGTCAGAGTGCCAGCCGTATTCAAAGTTGTGTTTGGTTCTAAATTTGACATAATGAAGGTATTTTTCAAATCTTTGCGCCTTCGTGCCTTTGCGGTAAAAATCATAGTTTTTTTCAGTAGAGCCAAAATTAAGTGTTATTACTCACCCATCCTCAGGTCGCTTGTTGGCAGAGATCCTTTAAGACGCAGATAAACGCTGATTTTATATTTTATCTGCGAAAATCTGCGCGAATCTGCGTCCGCTCTTGAGTCTCAATAGAGCCAAATTTGCTCTTTCTGATTTAATCCTCTCGATTGAGCCGTTCCATGATATTCCCTGCGGTGAGCTCTGCAATTTGGTTGAGGGGCAGATGCGCAAGCGTTTGCAACTGGTTTCGGTTAAGCCCCCGAATAGCTCGGAGACCAGCGTTGTTGAGCTGGGAGAGCGCTTCAAGCCGGGGCACGTCGAGATCCACCAGAGCACCAAGGTTTGCTTTCGTCAGTTTCTTGACCAGCCGCGCGAGTTTTACCGCGTCGAGTTGGGCGTACTTATTGAGCGTCGCGGGAGGAAGTTGTAAAAATTTCCCTAAATTAGGAGATCTCAATCCTTGTTCCTTGAACGCTGCTAGTTGAGCGGTTTGGAAATGGGTGGCAAGTTTTATGAGGTTGAAGACGGAAAGAAAATGCAGATGTCGCAGACTGAGCTCATTCAGTTTAGCGAATTCTGCTTGTCCCAAAGTATTATTTTGCGCCAGCGTGATCAGTTTGTCCATGCGAGACAGAGAAAGAAATTTCTCTGTCGAGAGTCGCGTCAGTTTGGTGCGCTCTTCTGGGCTGAGCGTGTTGAGTTGTTGCAGTTTCTCCGTGCCCAGCTCTCCAAAGGCGTCGTAGCCGTCGGGCTGCGTCCCGCCGCCCTTGCGCCCCGTCAATGCCGGTTGCTTGTTGGGTCCCACGGTGGAGAGGGTTTTGCTCACACCTTTTTTGAGGCTCCCCATGACGATCGTGAAGCCCAGAGATTTGTAGGCATTCACCAAAGATTGCGGGCCGTCATCAGTCGTCAGGACGCTGGTATCCACCTCCCAGCCTTTCGGTACCCCTTCCTTATAAATAATGAAGCTCTTGCCATAATCGGTGGTGTTGACCTGACTGCCCTGGACGATGCTCTTCCAAAACCCTTTCCAATTATCAAATTCGAAGGGGCGAATCGCGCCGTACTTCTCAAAAGTTTCTTTGGACTGCATCCCTTCCTCGCCCGTGCCCAGTTTTCCCAATCCGGGATGGTCGCTTTTCGGGAGAAGATCGCCCAATCCCATAGCGACGCTGCCTTCCACCACCGCCATAGTCAGGAACCCTTTGGCGTAGGATTGTAGCGTTTCCAGCGGCAGCCCTTGGAATTTCTGCGCGAAGTTGTCACGGCTCTGTTGCCACGCTGAGGTGACGCTGCTGCTTTGCAACAGCCGGTCTACCGCGTGGAGCGGCGCGCCAACTACGGTGGTGCTCATCTGCTGCGCCCAGCCGCCCAAGATGGAAAGTCCCGGCTTGCCGAACAGTTTGGCCCCGACTTTCGCCGAGTCGCCATAGAGCGCTTTGGACCCCAGACTGCGCACCGCCAGATTGACGTTCCCCATCACGCCGCCGATGAAGCCGATCACGGTATCCACGAAGAGCTCGCGGAAGGCGTCTGTCACGACGACATTCCCCTCGTTGGTATATTCGACCAGGGTGCTGATGCCTTTGCTGATCACGGATGAGAGCGCGGCCCAGAGGCCGGCCATCAATGGGCCGGCGGAGAGTCCCCCGGTGAAGACCAGTCCCAGCGTGCCGAGTAGCGCCGAGGTGATGGTCGTAACGATGGCTTTGAAGCGCCGGTTGTACTTGGCGCGCAATGCTCTAAAGGCCTCTTCCTCGCTTTTGAGGGTCTTCTCGGTTTCTTCGAGCGTTTGCGTACCCTGGGTGAGTTTTTGCTGTTGTTCATTTACCGGCCCGGTGCGAATATCGGTGTGCGTGCTGCGGAGTTTACCCAGGTATTCGGATTGCGCTTCCTTATAGATTAGGGAGCGGGTGCTGAAGCGCGACCATTGTTTGCCTTTGGAGAGCTGTTGCGCGCTCTCCAATCCGGCGATGGAGAGGGTCCGTTGGGCAACGTAGCGGATGGCCGCGTCGGGATCGCGTTGGTCTTCGGTCATCATGTCAGCCGCGATCATGGCGTCGGCGGCTTCTCCTTTGGAACGCTCTGCCTGGAGGCACTCTTTGGCGATGCGTTCCAACAGCGCGCGCTCCAATTTGACACGCTCCGGGCGTTTAAGTAGATCGGCTAGGCTCTTCTGGTTCCTATCTCTGGTCTGCCCCCACAGATTGGCTTTGACCTTGAAGACCAGGTTAGCGGCATCCAATGCGGCCCACTGCTCTATCAGCGCCTGACCGGAGAGAGATTCGACGGCGAATTTGACGAGCTCCTGCTTGGTTCTCCGCTTACCCCCAGATTTCTTGGCAGCGTTCAGCAGGTCGCCCACGGTCAAATGATTGGCGTAGGGAACGGCGCCAATCCCCAGGGCCTTTTTAAGCCGGTTGCGCGACTTCTTTTCGCCCGGATTCCACCAGCTACCAATTTCGATCCTGGTGCCGAGTTGGCGCATGAAGTCGCTGTAGGAGTCTTGGACTGCCAGCGGGACATTGCCGTGGTTTTCGTAGAAACCTCCCAGGTTGGCCCGTTGGTCTTCTGTGGCACGAGATTTTCCGTGCGTCCAGGCGTCTTGTTGCGCGTTGAAGACGTGTTTGTAAAGTGTGGCGCGGTTGATGATGTTACTCGTCAATTCTGCGTTGAGGAGCGCCGCCCACTTCCCGGTATTGGGTTGTGGCAGTTGCTCGTCTTCTTCTTCACGTGGGACTTCTCCCAGTCCCAGGATGGCTCTGATTTTATTCCAATGGGTGGTTTTACTCTGCGCTTCGATTTTCGCCAGCAATGCGTGGTCGCCTTTCACCAAGTTGTATGCGGGCGTGCCCGGCTCCAGCTGTTGGATCAGATCGAGTGTGGTGCGACTCCAACGGCCGCGCTTGGTCGACCGT
>DUEJ01000120.1 GCA_011192175.1 Thermoflexia bacterium | reverse complement strand
TCCTGCCAGCTTTTCACATCTTCAAAACGTTCAATCCGAGCCATTTAACCCTCCCTGACTTTCGACCTTAAACCTTAGACTTTTGACCTTCGACCTTCGACCTTCGACTTTTGACTTTAGATTTCCAACGGCAACTCGATATGCCCCCCGTCCGCGCCGTAGAGCAGACAGTCCACTTCGCAGGCCAGACACTCGACACAACGCCCGCGCGCGGCCTCCTCACGGGTGATGTTGAGCACCGGACAGCCCTCATTGTTGAGCGAGAGAATTTGCCGCGCACACGCCTCGATACAAACCTTACTCTCGCATGTCGCGCAGATCGCGTGATCCAACGTCACCGTCCCATTTGTGATAGTCTTAAAAATGTACGGGCGTTGTGGTTCTGACAAGGTTGGCGAATTACCATTTGCCATTTGCCATTTGCTATTTGCTGATTTGATCAGTGCATCCAGCCGCGCAGCGCAAAAATCCGGCGAATCGTCCTTCTTGTAACCCTCCACCGGCGCGGGGATACGTCCGTTGAGCGACTCCAGTATCTCCACGGCCTGGTCCTCAGCGTTGCCGCCCAGCCGGATGACGATGGGGACGTCCACCTGCTCCTCCAAAAACGCCTTGAACATTCCCCGCGCCGAGTAGAATTGCTCCTGGCTGGCGACGCCGGAGCCGGACCCGAAGTAGCCATCAATCGGCCCGACGGCCAGCACGATTTTCGCCGCGCGGTAAACTTTGCTAGCGGGCGGATTGCCGCTGGTGTCCACAAAGGTGGCGACCTGGTATCCCTGGCGCAGCACCGCGTCCATGCTCATCATCGAGCCGCCGCCCCCCGCGCCGTGGAAGCCGATGTAACCCTCGCCTTTCTCGAAATCCTGCGCCATCTGGATGAAGTAGAACGTGCCGCGATAGTCGTTGGCCTCCACCGCGTAGGCAACGCGCTCCAGGGCGGTCGGGGGGCGATTGTACTCGCGGGCGATCTCGATGCCCAGGTCGGGGTGGCGGAAGACGGCATAATCATCCACGGTGATGCGGCAATCGGCGGCGTAGAGCCGGCCATCTGCGGTTTGCACCAGCGGGTTAATCTCGGCCGCGCGAGCCTCGTAGGCGCGGGCGACGTTGTAGAGCCGCACCAGCAGCGTGCCCAAGTCGCGTTGCAATTTCCCGCCGATGCCGGCTTGACGCACCAGATTGCGCGCTTGATAGTCTTGCAACCCGAACTCGATATCCACGTGCGTGTGCGCAACCTTATCAGGGAACTGCGCGGCGATCTCCTCGATGCCGGTGCCGCCGACGCTGGAGAACATCACCAGCGGGGCCTGCTCCCGGTCGTCCACGATGATGCCCGCGTAGAACTCGCGGGCAATGTCGAGCTGCTCCTCGACCAGCACCTGCTCCACGGTGAAGTCTTTGATCTTCATGCCCAACATCGCTGCGGCGGATTCTGCAGCCTCGTCGGGCATGGCAGCCTTGCGGATACCGCCCAGGGTCGCCCGCCCCGTCACCCAGGCTTGCGCTTTGACCATCACCGGCCGGCCGATCTCGGCAGCGATAGCGCGCGCCTCGTCGGGCGTCGCCGCCACGCGCCCTTGCGGAACGGCAAACTTGAATTGCTTAAGTAGTTTTTTTCCTTGATATTCGTGCAAGCGCGCCATTTACAAAACTCCTCTTGAAAATAAGTCTAAAGTTGCAAGTCAAAGGTCTAAAGTCTGCTTCAAGACCAAGTCGTTTGTGTTAGTAAAACATTTTCGTCGTTGTTGGTGTGGCATCCCACAGGGGGACTCCTTTCAAATCAAATCTAAGTGGATGGGGGAAGGATAATTAGGCACTTAACAATCAAGTCCTGGCACAAAAAACAAGAATTTCAACGCAGAGACGCAAAGGGCGAAGAGTTTTTTCTGTCTTTCTCTGTGTTCTCTGTGCCTCTATGGTGAATTTACTTTTTAGTTTTGGCTTGTCCAGGTTATGAAATTAATGATGATGTATCCGTCCTTCCCAGATTTGTCACGCTGGCTGAGCCAGCCAGGCATCAACTTGTTGCACTGGCAGATCTAGAATCAGTTGCCAGAAACGCAATTGACGGCGCGATAGACCACGTCCCTCATGCTGGAGCAACCACGAGCGCAACGCGTCGTCGCCCAGCCGGCCACGCAACCATCTCACCGCCTCCAAAGTGCCCACTGAAAGCACCCGCTGGGTAATGAAACTCCGCTGACGTTCCCAATCCAGCACCGCCGGGTCATAGTCCCAAAAGAGAGCGACTATGTAATCTGGAAAATCGAGACCGGTAACCGCCGAATTCACCATGATTCTACTCCCCCAATCCCTAATCCCCAATCCCTTCCCGCACTAAATGATCACTTTCGGCTGGTATTCCCCCCAGATGCCGCGTAACACGCCGCAAATCTCACCCAGAGTACAATCGGCCCGCACCGCATTGATAAAGAGAGGCATCAGAGACACCTTCTCCGTGCGCGCCGCCTCTCCGATCCGGGAGAGCGCGGCAGCAGCGCGTTCACTATCGCGGGCGGCCCGCACCGCGGCCAGCTGCCGCCGTTGATTCTCCTCGATGGCCGGATCCACCTTGAGCTGCTCCAGATCAATTCCCTCGGCCTCTTGCTGGAATTTGTTGACGCCCACAATGACTTGGGTACCGCGCTCCACAGCTCGTTGAGCACGATAGGCCGCCTCGGCGATCTCGGATTGCATGTAACCCAGTTCGACAGCCTGAACCGCGCCGCCCAACTCGTCGATGGCGTCAATATACTCGAACGCGCGGCGCTCAATCTCGTTGGTGAGCTGCTCAATCTGGTAGGAACCGGCTAGCGGATCCACCGTATCGGCAACGCCAGACTCATAGGCGATCAGCTGTTGGGTGCGCAGAGCCAAGCGCACACTGCTCTCGGTCGGCAGCCAGAGCGCCTCGTCCATGGAGTTGGTGTGCAGCGATTGCGTGCCGCCCAACACCGCCGCCAGAGCCTGCAAGGTGACGCGCACCACGTTATTCATCGGTTGTTGCGCGGTGAGCGTGGAACCGGCGGTCTGCGTGTGGAAGCGCATCCGCCACGATCTATGACTCTCGGCGCCAAAGCGCTCCCTCATAATACGCGCCCACATGCGCCGCGCCGCGCGGAACTTGGCGATCTCTTCTAGGAAATTGTTGTGCGCGTTGAAGAAGAAAGAGAGTCGCGGCGCGAAAGCGTCCACACCCAGCCCGACATCCAGAGCCGCCTGCACGTAGGCGATACCGTTCGCCAGCGTAAAGGCCACTTCCTGCACGGCGGTACTCCCCGCCTCGCGGATATGATACCCGCTAATGCTGATGGGATTCCAACGCGGGACGTTCGCGGCCCCGTAACTGAAGGTATCGGTGATCAGGCGCATGGAGGGGCGCGGCGGGAAGATATAAGCGCCACGGGCTACATATTCCTTGAGAATATCATTTTGGATGGTACCGCGCAATTTCTGCGGCGCGACGCCCTGCTCCTCGCCCACCACGATATACATCGCCCAGAGCACGGAAGCCGGCGCGTTGATGGTCATCGAGGTGCTCACCTTATCCAGCGGAATCTCCTTGAAGAGCGTGCGCATATCATCCAGGCAGCTGATAGAGACGCCCACCTTCCCTACCTCACCGCCAGACATCTCGTCATCGGCATCGTAGCCCAGCTGCGTGGGTAGGTCAAAAGCGACCGAAAGACCGGTCTGGCCTTGCGCCAAGAGATAGCGGTAGCGTTGGTTGGATTCCTCCGCGCTCGCGTAACCTGCGTACTGGCGCATCGTCCAAAAACGTCCCCGGTACATGGTGGGCTGTACTCCCCGGGTGAAGGGATATTCACCCGGAAAGCCCAAATCCGCCTGGTAATCCAACTCCACCTCAGCCGGCGTCGTGATCTGTTCCACGGGAATACCCGAAGCGGTCTCGAATTGCTCCTGCCGCTCGGGGAAGCGATCCGTCACCTTTTTGAGCGTGGTGTTAGCCCAACGTTGCTTGGCTGCCAAAAGTTCTTTATCTTCAGAGGTCATCTGTTCCTCCTTAAAAGGATAGTCTAAAGTCGAAGGTCAAAAGTCGAAAGTCGAAGGTCGAAAGCCGAAGGTCGAAGGTCGAAGGTCGAAAGTCGAAGGTCTAAAGTCGAAAGTTAAGTTTTCCATACAGGGTGTCCCTAAAGGCGTACCAGAAACTATTGACCATGGATAGGTTCTCTAAGTGCATGGATGTTATTCAGTATTTTTTACCCTAAGCTAATTTTTGTAGCGTCTTGGTGTCTTAGCGGAGAACTATCTTTTTGCAGCGGAGTCCTCTTTACATCTTAAAAAACACATTAAGCTATCAGCTCCACAATAGCATCACGAAACAGTTGGAAACTACGGGAGGTGTTGCGGTAGGGAGCGATATGCAGGGCAATCTTGCGAGCTGCGTCTATTTTGCGCAAGCCAGTTTTGCAATAACCTATACGTTGCAATACGCGCTCAAAAGCCTCCCATGTCCCGCCTTTGATGGCATCCGGATCTCGATAGCCTGCCTGTTGAGGCACTGTTACCTTAACCCAGGGATAAGCCTTGCGCACGGCCTCCCAATCACCAAAATACCACGCTTCTAATTCTTCAATGACTATGCGGTTGATAACGGTAAAATGTGCGCCCCGTGGTTGGGTACGGGTAGGCAGTCCCGCCGCTAGCGCGTGTTGCTCCAACACTTGTTTAAGCTTGTGACAGTCATCGTCATCTCGATCAACCACGACCACAATCCGATAATTCTCAGGATACCACGCATAGCCACGCAAGCGCTGCGGAAGTTTTTTGAGTAAGTCATCCTTGCATTGAAAGGTACGGATACTAAAATGCACCTGGCCTAACAAACGAGGCAGTAATTCTCGTAAAAAGGCCTCCATTGAAGGTTCTTCCACGAGAAATTCGACGTGTGCTACGTTCATGCTGACATCTCCCGCGACGGGGGCGACCCCGCATTGACCAATGGATCCCCCAGTCCAAAGTAGCCCTCCGACCACAAATGCCCTAAGGAGGCTCCGGCCTGAATTTGCTCTGGCACACCGCGAATAGCAGCTACGCGCACCGTCTGGGTGTAGCCGTGTGCATCACGGTAGAGCACGCGGACTTCTGCGGGCCGGAGCGCGTTGAGGAAAAATGGGGAATGTGTCGTCACCAGTAGTTGCGTATGGGCGCTAGCCGCGCGACACTCTTCGGCTAACTCCGGTAACAAACGCGGATGGAGGAAGTTTTCCGGCTCCTCAAGCCCCACGAACTGCGGCGGATCAGAATCATAGAGGAGCGTGAGGTAAGCGAGCAGCTTGAGCGTGCCAGCGGAAGCAAAGCGCGCGAAGACCGGCTGTGCAAATGGCGCATCCTTAATTTGTAGTAGCAAGCGTCCGTCGGGCATCAGATCTGCTTGCACGGCTTCTAACCTAGGGATACGTTGACGCAGTATCTCAAAAATGTGTTCCAGCTGTTCCGGTTTTTGCTCTTTTAGATACTGTATTACGTTTGCCAGATTATCACCGCTCTTGGAAAGGCGCGCTTGTGGCCCAGCCTCTGGTTGACCACGCGCATCGCCGATAGCCAGATAGGAGATGTACCAATCAGTAATGAACTCCCGCAACGCTGCTACGCGGGGATGGTCAGCAAACTGTCCCAGGGTGTTAACGGCGATAAGATCAGGAGAACGCAGCGGAATCTCAACGCGCTGGTCATCCACGTCTGGCATCTCACCACTGATAGCGCGCCCCTCTCCCTCGTGATATTCCAGAAACCGAAAGGGACGCCCATGTGGCCCCCGTCTCCAATGGAGCCATTCTTCCACTACAATGGGGCCTTTTGTGCCCTCGTCTATTGCCAGGTGATAAGTGATGAGCGGCAACTTGGGACGTTCCCGATACTTGAGTTCAATCACAATGGGACCTTCAGCGCCACGGGTGCGTAATTGGGCCGCTCGACCGCGCCTATCCCAAGCGTATCGCAATCCATATTGGAAGCACTCCGCAAGGAAACTAAAGACATCAAATAACGTAGATTTTCCGCTGCCGTTAGGCCCAAGCAACACCGTCAAGGGTGTTAAATTTTTCAATTCTACCACTTTGAGCGCGCGATAGTTCTCTACCCGCAAATACTCAATGCGTGCTGGCGCAAAGTCGTGCTTTATCATCAGACGTTCTCTCCCTACTGCTCACCCTATTCACCGTAGCGTGATTTTCTGCCTACTCCGAGAGCTCTTCCAATTCCGTCATCATCTCCGCCAAGAGATCAAACGCGCCTTGCCAGAACGCCGGATCGGCCATGTCGAAGCCGGCCTCGCTGATAATCTGCTCCGGGCTGGCGGAACCGCCGTGGGCCAGGATGCGCAGGTAATCCGGCACGAATTCCTCGCGGCCCACGGCCTTGTATTTGCGATAGAGCGCCAAGACCAAGAGGTTGCCAAAGGCGTAAGCGTAGCAATAGAAAGGTGTCTGGTAGATATGGGGGATCGCCAACCATTCCAACCGGAAATCCTCGCTAACCTCGACGGTGTCGCCAAATTGCTCTCGTAAATTATCCAGATAAGCTGTGTACAGATCATCTGGGCGCGCGCCGTTCTTGATCATCGCGTGTGCTTTCTCCTCAAAGAGCACAAAGTAGGCTTGCCGCGCGATAGTGGCGTAAGCGTCCGAGAGCAAATTGTTGAGCAAGGTGCGCTGTACTTCCCGATCATCCTCCTCGGAGAGAAGCTTGTCCGTGAGCAACATCTCGCCGAAAACGGAGGCCGTCTCGGCCAGCGGCAGGACGGAATGGAAGGTGAGGGGCGAATGTTCAGCCGCCATCAAAGCGTGAACGCCATGTCCCAGTTCGTGCGCTAAGGTGGAGACATCGTTGATCTTGCCCTGGAAGTTGGTCAGCACCCAGGGCGTGACACCGGGCAAGACACCGTAACAGTACGCTCCCCCTAGTTTCTGTTTGCGCACCTCGGCATCCAGATGTTGCTCCTCAATGATCTGCTTGGCCTGATCGGCCAAGCGCGGCGAAAAAGCGCGATAGGCCGCGTCCACCAGCTGCACCGCTTCATCAAAAGTATAATCTTTATCGGCAGCGGTCAGCGGCGCGTAGATATCGTAGCGGCGCAGCTTCTCCACGCCCAAAGCCTCCGCCTTAAAGCGGAAGTAACGTTGGAACAAGCCCACGTTATCGCGGACAACAACCAGCAACGTCTCCACCACCTCATCGGGAATATCGTTGCCGAGGTTGCGCACACTGACGGGCGACTCATACTCACGCAATTTCACATTCTCCTCGTGCCAGTCCCGCACGCGCGCCGCGTAGATGTAGGCCAACACGT
This sequence comes from Thermoflexia bacterium, assembly GCA_011192175.1. GTDB lineage: Bacteria > Chloroflexota > Anaerolineae > B4-G1 > SLSP01 > G713. The sequence continues at coordinate 3,819 of DUEJ01000120.1, read as the reverse complement.
CGGCGTGTTCCTCATAGACGCGGTAGAGCTCCTGGTAGGCCGCCGCGCGCAGCGCTGGGTCGGGAGAGAAAACGTAGACAGCCAGCTCGCCGCGCGTCAACTCCAACTCTTCACCCGCCACGGTCAGCTGATAGGTGAAGTTTGTGGTAATTTTATCGTAGATGGTCAGGACGGCGTTCAGGCCATTGACCTCTTTGATATTGATGGCTTGCTCCACCGGCTCCGACAAGGTGTGCGGTTTGAAGCGTCTCAAGCTCTTCAAGAAATAGCGGAGATCGCCGCTAGGAGTCAACAACCGTTCAGCGGCCTCGTCATCCAAAGATTTCCACCAGAGATCAAAGAAGAGCGTCTGGTTCTGCAATTCGGTGGTGAACTGCTCAATCTGCGAGCGGAACGCCATCGCATCCTGGTCGCCCGTATCCTCAGAGAACCAGAGGTAAGCGTAAGCAACCAGCCGCGAGGCATCTGCCGCGAGGGTCTCGTATTGCTGCAGGATGGTCATAAAAGCGGCCGCCTCCAACTGCGGGGTGAGTTCTGCGCGCACCGCTGCAAAGGCGTGCAGCCGCTCTCGCACCTCGACCAGATAAGCTTCCTGCTCTGGGGTGCCAGGCTGCGGTAATAATTCGTCCAAAGTCCAACGTTGTGGTTTGTAAACCATGTTTCCTCCCAAGGATAGTTGTAGGTTGCAAGTGGAAAGTTAAAAGTCAAAAGTCGAAGGTCGAAAGTCAACCAGCTAACGGCTAACAGCTAACAACTAACGTCAAACGGCTAAATAGGCGCTAAGGTAATGGTGTTTCCCTTGATTTCCCCGCTGTTATTGTAGAGAGGGCTGATGTGCAGGTGTAGCGGCAGGGTTTCTTGGTCGGCCAGCAGCAGGCGAGTTTCCAGTCGCACGGGGCGATTTTCTGCTTGCGCTATTTTGAGCTGCTGGTTCAACGAGCTGTGCAGGGGGGTAAGAGTGGGTAAATAATACTCGCCCAATACTTCGGACGCGGTGATGTTCAACAATTTCTCTGCTGTGGTGTTGATGACGATGATCTTGCCCTGCCGATCTAGGGTAATCACGCCACAAGGTATGTTGGAAAACGCAGCTGTGAGTAACATGGCGCGCTCTCGTTGGTACGTGTAACGTCTGGCCCGATCTAGCGTGGGCGTGCAGCTCTCGGCCAGCGCCGTCAGGTATTCCAGCTCGGCGGCGGAGTAGGGCGTTTGCCGTTCCAGCAGGAGGAACCAGCCGATCAGTCCCTGGTGGTAGTGCAACGGAACGCAAACGCTGCCATTATAGGGAGCTTGTTGGATGAAAAAAGCGGTCTGGTAGCTCTCAATTGTGCGTACCAACCCGTGATCTTTGCGCCAGAGGCCGGCGGTGGCTGGTTGCTCTTCTTCCAAAACGTAGGGCGTGTAGCCTCTCGCTACTTCGTTGTAGAGCCAGAGCGTGGCGTGGGTGATTTGATGCTCGGCCAGTTGCCGTCCTATCGTGGTCAAGATGGGGGCTAACTCCAGCAGCGGGGCGATTTTTTGATTCAGTACGCGGATGGAGTGATGCTCTTCCGGTTTGGTGCGGAGGAAGAAGGAATCGATGAGCCGTTGTACCAAGACGCGGAGCGGGTTAAAAATTAGTACCAGGAGCATGACGAAGACGCTGAGGAAGAAGGGATTGGTCAGGTACTCGCCTAGCGCGTTGGCCAGGATGTGGGTTAATTCAAAGAAGGCGGCAACTATCACGAGGGAGAGGCTCCCGTAGGTAACCCCCCTGGATAACAGGCGATCCACAGCTGTCAGCCGGTGGCGGAGGATGGCGTAGGCGGTGGCGAGGGGGAAGAAGAGGACGGGAGCGGAGAAGATACCACTAAACGCGGCGGGAGAACCGACTAAGTTGGTTAGGAACCAGAATGCGCCTGGCCCGAAGGCGATGGCGGCCCCCATCAGTATAATGCGGCTCTGGCGGCGGGTGGTGATGGAGGGAGGATGGCGCATCCGCCGCCATTGGAGGGCCAGGAAAAAGAAGATGCCAGCGATGTTCAGGGCATAGATGAGGCGCCAGACGGTGACCATGGTCCACGGGGTGGGCCAGGTGTAGAGGGTAAGTTCCCCGGCAATCAATAGCAGGAGGGCGGGGATGTAGGGCAGGTATTGGATTTTGGGGCGCTCATGGAGCCAGCGGAGGGGCAGAGGAAAGAGCAATCCCAGTTGGATGATAATGGCTCCGTTCAAGGATATCGCTGCTATCCAGATGTGGGGCAGCAGTCCGGAACCGGTCAGGTCGTAGATGGTGCTCAAACTTAAAGTTAGCGTGCAGGAGAAGACGGTAAAGATGGCGCTGGCGGTATCATCACGCGACCAGAAGACCCAAGTCCCTAAACCGAGGAGGATCAGGCCGACCAAGTACGGGACCAGGAAAATCTCTATGAAATCCAGGGCGGGCCAGGGAACCAGCGGGAAGAGTACCGTGCGCTCAGTGCCGTCGGGGAGCTCAAAGGTGAAGAAAGCTTCTTCCCCTACCGCGTATTCATCACGGAGCAGGTGGAAGAGCGCGCGGTTGCTGGGGATGGGAATCCCGTCCACGCTGACCAGGCGGTGTAATATCTGGAGCGGCTCTTCCAGCTGATACCGTGCCCAACAAGAGCGCCCAAAAGGGGTGAGGAGGCCGTTGGGTTCCACGGTGAAGCCAGGGAAAGGCGTGTGGTACTCTTGCCAGGCCACCACGTAGAGCACTAGCATCAAGACCCAGCTGGTCAGCAGTAAGAGTAAGAGCGCTCTGCGTCCCGGAGAGAGGGCGCGGAGCTGGTCAGTTAGCTCGGTAAGTTTAGTTTTTATGTTAGTTAAGGGTTTCATAATACTCTAGGTTATCACAAAGCGGCGCAGAGACAAAGGGAGTAAGTCGAAAGAAAGTCGAAAGTCGAAAGTTCGGGCGGAACCAGAGGCGCCAAGATTTGCACATTTGCTATTTTTATTTTATTTCACCATTTGTTTTTCGCTGCCTCACTCGCTCACTGTAATCAGGGGGGCGAGTTTGGCGAAGATGCTCTCCCCGATGCCGCTGACGGATTGGATGTCTTCGATCTGCTGGAAATCACCTGCTGCTTCTCGGTAAGCGATGATGTCTATGGCTCTGCGCTGCCCGATGCCGGGCAGGGTTTCCAATTCCGTGGCTGTGGCGGTGTTGATGTTTAGCCGGATAGATGTGGTGGGCGGCTCATCGGCAATACTCTCGCGCGGGGTGGCGGCCGGTGAGACAGAGGTGGCAGGGATGACGACGTGTTGATGGTCCACCAGTGGGGCGGCTAAATTGAGAGTTTCTAGGTTAGCGGTGGGTAGCGGGCCGCCGACCGCAGCCAGAGCGTCGGCCAGCAGACTATCCGCCGGGAGCACCACCACCTGTGGTTCTTGTACCGCGCCGCTGAGATAGACCCGCAGCGGTTGCGGAGTGGCCGTGGGTGCGGGGGGGCCTGCTCCGGCGACCTCGACGCAGGCTGCGCCCCAACCCGGCGGCGGTTCGAGTTGGGTGTTGACTGGTTGTCGCTCGTTGCGCCGGGGCGTGAAGTAGCCGATCAGTCCGCCGATGACCAAGCTCACCAGGGTGGCGAGCACCAGATAGCCGCGTATCTCCACGCGCATCTCCGTGCGGATTTCTGCCGCTGGTTGAGGTTGTTCAAGGGGAGAATTCATGGTTTGGTCAAAGAGATAGGGATTGGGACAGTGAAATCTGATTTCCCATTCACTCGCTCTCATCTCCTAGCAACACGCGGCGTTTGCGGCCGGCTGCGCGCTGCGGCCCGACGGCGCCCATCGCTTCCAGCTCTTCCATGAGCCGCGCGG
>DUEJ01000012.1 GCA_011192175.1 Thermoflexia bacterium | reverse complement strand
CCGTCGCGTCTTCACCGCGAAGGAAGTCTCCGCCGTGAGCGACTCCCGCGCCAAACGGAGCGCGGCTGCTCGAATCGCCGCCAACTCTGGAGCCACCTGCAACGCCGGCGCAAAATACGCAATCCCAAAGATTGCCGCCAGCCGCCGCTCCACCTCCGCCGAGGGCGCGGCCTCGGCCACGCCGACCAGCATGTAGCCGTGAAACCGTTTAACCTTGCGTCCCCCCAACCCGTCCAACGCCACCCACATATTGTGCGTCAACCGCTTCTCAAAATCTGGCCGGTTGAGACCCTTCAGCCCTAACTCACCATAATGCACCAAAAAGTATTGCATCTCCGCTCCTCGCTAAAAATCCGGCTCCTTGCCGAACAACTGGTACCACTCCTCCAACTCTGCCGCGTCCAGTCCCTCTACCTTATGCTTATCTCCCTGCTGCTGGCGTTTGTGTGCCTGCAACTTCTGGCTCCGCTGTACCGGCGCAGTTGCTTGCTTCTCAGGTGGCGCGACGCCCCGGTCCACCGTGTGCCGTTCAAAGAGCTGTAGCCAGTCGTTCACCTCCGCTGGCGAAAGCGCCTCTGGATTCTCCTTGCCCATCGCCAACTCGCGCTGCTGCCGCTCCGCGTTGGGCCGAAACTCCACCGGCGGTACTTCCGCCGCGCCATCTCCAAAGATCTCCAACCACTCTTCCACTTCCGCCGGAGAAGCCTGGTCAGGTTTTCCCTTTGGGGATTTAACCAGCTTGGTCTCTACTCCCTCAGCCGGTAACGTTAGGCCCGCCAACTCCCCCAATGGACGTTGAGTATGGCCAGACGGTGGGTGCGCTGCCCAGCTTTGTTTTTGCCGCGCTGGAGGGTGAGGCGTCTCCGGGGACACGTCTCTCTCCTGTTCCGGCCACTCTCCCACCTCGCCCAACGCTGAATGGGGTTTCTCGCGGCTAAAGAGCTCCAACCACTCCGCCACCTCCTCCTCCGAGACCTCCTCCCGCCGCTGCCAGGAGATGCGCGGCGTAGGCGCCAGTTGCTTCACAAACTCTTGCGCCGTCAACGTCCGCGCGCCGGCCCGCCGCGCGGCAGCCAGCACCTCGCGATCAGAGGAGACCACCGTCCAGTTGGCCGCATCGGGTAGATAGCGCAACCGCTCCATGATAATACGATCAGCAATCGTATGACCTCGAGCCGCGAAAACCACCTCTAATCCGCCGCCAGAGAGCTCGCGCGAATAGCCACCTGGCAACCCGCTGTCAAAAACCACCGTCGCCTTACGGCGCTTGCGGCTGGCCCAAACGCGCAACTTCAACACCAACTTAACCTCGTCGTGCGGATCGTCCAGCGCAATATCCGGCAACTTGCCGATCACATTATGCCCATCAATCAAAAACGGCAACGAGCGCCTCCACTTCCTACTGCATGATTACCTAAAAGATTTCACCATGGAAACACGGAGGGTGCCGAGCAAAAATGAGCTTTAGAAAGATTAAGTTTGCTTCCCCTGAACAAAGGGAGCTCCCCGCAAAGACGCTAAGTCGCTAAGAAAAAATTTAAGTTCCCAAATCTTCGCGCCTTTGCGCCTTCGTGGTTAAATACTTAGTTTTTCAGTAGACCAAAGTTTGTTTTCTCTCTTCTCTCTCTGTGAAACTAGGGATTGAGTAGATACTTTATCACAATGAGACCTCTTGACAACCACGTCAACTAAGACTATAATTTTGATAGTTGATTTTGCCAACGCGTTGAGCGAGACGAGTGCCCGGTGGAAAGTGACAGGGAGAGCGGGCCACCGATTGAGAGCCTGCTTCAGCAGAACCCGGAGAAAACCCCTCGTGAGCGGTATCTGGAACGTTGTTAACCAGTATAGATACCCGGATAGGTCCGTTAAAGCCTTTCGAGTGCCCCACGTTAATTTGCGGGGAACTTGGGTGGAACCACGTGCGCCCCACGTCCCAAGAGGATGCGGGGCGTTTTTTTGTGAAATGGACAAATCAGCAAATATGCAAATCAGCAAATCAACAGATTAACAGATGCTGAGAGGGAGGAAGCAATTTATGGAAGATGAAGGCTGGAAAAATTACGAGGATTGGTTGCAGGAAATGCCACCGGAGATAGCAGCGGAGGATCTCTGGAAATTTTTCGGTTATCGTAAGTCTCTGTTCTTCTACGATATTTGCTGGCGAGATTGTGAGAAACTACTGCCACATCCCTTGGGGCGTACCGTTGCCCAGCAGTTGATACGCAGCGCCGGTTCCATCTCTGCCAATATCGAAGAAGGTTATGGACGCGGGTTTGGTAAAGCTCGTGCTCACTTTCTGCGCATTGCACTGGGTTCAGCCCGTGAAAGCAAAGGGTGGTACTATCGCAGCAAAACATTGCTTTCTCCAGAGATTCTACAACATCGTTGGGGCTTGCTCAATGAGATCATCCCCTTGCTGATCACTGAAGCCAACCGTATGAAGAAATACCATCGCTGATTTTTGCCATTTGCCATTTGCCATTTGTCGATTTGTTGTTTTGTTAATTTGTAAGGAGGAGATCATGAATTCACCAGAGTATCACGAGAGTCACCTGTACAAAGTGCGTCACTCGGCGGCCCACATTATGGCGGAGGCCGTGTTGGAGAAGTTCCCAGAAGGGAAGGTTGCCATCGGCCCGCCCATCGAAAACGGCTTCTACTACGATTTCGAGCTGCCGCGTTCCCTCACCGAGGATGACCTGGCCGAGATTGAAGACCGGATGCGAGAGTTGATTAGGGAGAAGCAATCTTTCGTCCGCGAGGAACTCGATGCCGCGGCGGCACAAGAGCTCTTCGCCGCTCAACCCTACAAATTGGAGTTGATCGCCGATCTCTTAGTCACTGACCCGGAGACCACGTTTTCCATCTACCGGAGCGGCGCTTTCGTCGATCTCTGTCGCGGGCCGCACGTGGAAAACTCGCGGGAGATCAGCCCCCAGGCGGTCAAGCTGATGAGTGTGGCCGGGGCTTACTGGCGCGGCGATGAGAAACGCCCGATGCTCCAGCGCATCTACGGCACGGCCTGGGAATCGCCTAAAGAGTTGCGGAAACATCTCCACTGGCTGAAAGAGGTGAAGAAGCGCGATCACCGCAAAATAATCACGCAGATGGATCTGATATCCTTCCACGAGGAGGCCGGGCCGGGAATGGCCTACTGGCATCCCAAAGGCGCGCTGATGCGCAAAACCGTCGAGGACTTCTGGCGTGACCGGCACATCGAGGGCGGCTACGACTTCGTCTACACGCCGCACATCGGCAAAGCCTGGCTCTGGGAGACCTCCGGGCACTTGGATTTCTACCGCGAGGGCATGTACGCTCCGATGGACGTGGACGGCCAGGATTACTACCTCAAACCGATGAACTGCCCCTTCCATATCCTGATCTACAAATCCAGTTTGCGCTCCTACCGCGATCTACCGCTCCGGTGGGCCGAACTCGGCACGGTCTACCGCTACGAAAAAAGCGGCGTGCTCCACGGGCTGCTGCGTGTGCGCGGCTTCACGCAAGATGATGCCCACATCTTCTGCACACCCGATCAAATTGAAGACGAGATATTGCGCGTCCTGAAGTTCTCTCTATCCTTGTTGCGCGCCTTCGGCTTTGAAGATATCCAAGCCTACTTAGCCACGCGCCCGGAGAAAGCGGTCGGCGAGCCGGCCCGCTGGGAACAGGCGCAGGCCTCGTTGCTTCGAGCTATCCAAGCCGAAGGAATCGCCTACGAGCTGGATGAGGGCGGCGGCGCGTTCTACGGCCCCAAGATCGACCTGAAAGTCAAGGACGCCCTGGGCCGTTACTGGCAGCTGACGACAATCCAGTTTGACTTTAACTTGCCGGAGCGCTTCGATATGACCTTCGCCGGCGAGGATGGACACGCGCACCGGCCCTACATGGTGCATCGCGCCCTGCTGGGATCGCTGGAGCGGTTCTTCGGTATTCTGGTGGAACATTACGGCGGCGCATTCCCCGTCTGGCTCGCGCCGGAGCAGGCCCGCCTCATTCCCATCGCCGACCGGCATATCGAGTATGCGCGCCAGGTGGAGGAGCAACTGCGCCAAGCCCACGTCCGCGCCAAAACGGACGCTTCTTCTTCTCGCATGGGCGCCAAAATCCGCCAGGCCAAAGTTAATGATAAAATTCCTTACATGTTGGTAGTCGGCGACCGCGAGGCTGAGGAAGGCACCGTCGCCGTCCGGCTGCGCAGCGGTAAGCAGCTGGGCGCTATCACGGTGGAGGAGTTCATCGCCCACGCCCAGCAAGCCATCCAAGAGCGGGCAATAGAGTAGTTACAAGTTAGTTAGTGTTTTTCAAATTTCGCAAAAAGGGGCATAGTTAAGACCAACCCTAAAATGAGCTAGTGTTCTGTCAAGTGTAAAATGATCAGTTGATTACCATACGCCGACTGCTCACTAGTCCCCGTAGGTGGACTGCGCCACCGTAGCCGCGACTTTAGTCGCCAGGCTAATTGGCAACCACTCAAATCAGGGCTGACAGAACACTAGCAGTTTTCAGACGGAATTGGATGAGTCGCTGGCGGCGTAGTTGCGAGCCGGGGCCTTGCCAGGCGTAAAAGTGGCGTTGGAGCAAGCATTGAACGCAGAATTGACCACGCACTGGGGCTTTGCGCGTTATGAACGCGGTAGTCAATGCGGTTAGTGGTTTAACCATTTTTCATTTTGTGAGGGTACGTGAACACGCTAAACATAACTGCTGCAATTTTGCGAAAACTTGATGACCCTAACCAAGGTTTAATTCCTTACTCTTACCGGCAGAGCAGGAGGGGGCGGTCACTCTCCCGTGAGACTTGATCAACCGTACTCCCCATGACGATTTCCAGCCAGGGCGTAAGACTATACCCTCCCATGATAAGCAGATCGCTATCCAGCGATGCTGCGGTTCGGAGAATCGTCTCCGCCACCGGGCCGCTGGCATTGTGATAGGCCGCGCAGCAATCCTGCGCGGCTAGGTAGCGTTGCGCGTCGGCTAATATCTCCGCCATCTCTGGCCCCGGGTCCATAACGGTCAGCACCGCCAGCGAGATATTCCAGCGACCGGCCAGATACGCCGCCACAAAGAGGGCTTCCCGCGCTTTGGGACTGCCGTCGTAGGCCAAGAGCGCTCTCCGGAGGGGGCGCGCTGGACCGGGCACGGCCAGCACCGGGCGTGGACAGCGGGAAATCAGAGAGCGGAAGCCCGAGTTCCATCGCGCGAGGGGTTGCGGTTCCGGCGGATGAGTGAGACTAATTACCACCAGGTCTACCCACCGGGAACGGTCATAGATTAGCTGGGTCACGTCGCCCGACGTGATGCTCAATTGACCCAATACCTCGGCTTCCTGACAGCGACGCGCAAATTGTTCTTTAAGCCCTGCTGCTGCCGGCTCTCCTGCTGCGGTGATGTGCAACCCCCTAATTTGACCAGCTTCGCGGGCGGCCCAGCTCAACGCCTGTTCCACCGCCTGCCAACCGGCTTGATTGTCCTGGAAGGGCACCAATATCCGTGGGAAGAGAGCCAGCTCGCTTCCCACTTGCCCCTGCTCTGCGCGCCAACTGCCGACGGGCGGGCCGGCAGACAAAGTATCTGGAGTCAACACCGCCCGGATATGCTCGCCTATCCGGGCGGCTAAGCGCCGGGAATGGGGGCTATATTCGGCGGTCAGGTGCGAGGCCGCTTCCTCCGTTGCCACTTCCCAACCTAACGTTTGAGTTAACTCAGCGCGGTGTTCCAGCAACCAGAGATAGAGGTCGGTTTCAGTACGGGTCGGGAAATCCCGCAATAAACCACGCTCGCGGATGACCCGCACCACCGGCAGATAAACCGTCTCATACCAGTGACTGATGGCCTCTGCCGGCGATATCTCGCGCTCTGCGTTCATTCCCATGAAGTAACGATGTACGTCAATGTGCTCTTCTAATTTCCAGTAGTGACCCGGTATCGTCAATTCAAAATTAACGTCAGGTAACCACTCTGCGACCCCGGTACTTTTCAGAAAATCCGCATACTCCGCTTTGAGGATCAACTCGGCCATACCGGTATCGGGAGTCAGCGAAACTGACGTCTCCACTGCATTCACATAGGCTTGGATGTACGTCGCGCCCAGCTGCCGCGCCACAGAGACGCGGTGATTACCATCACGCACAAAATAGGCTTCGCCGATCTGGTAGACCTCAATGGGCCCTAACCCGGCAGGTCGCTGGACGGCCAGATTAACTCTAGTCCAGCGTTCCATATCACTCTCCTGCTTCGGCAAAAAGGTGCGGGTGAAATCAGTGTAGCGTCCCTCGCTGCCAATAATCGCATCCAGCGGAATATCACGTACCCCCTGGGGATGGATAGCTGTAGCGTGTAGTTTTTTCCGGACCTCCTCATAAGAGAGTAATTCGTTGGATCTGCCGGAGAGGCGGGCCAGGACGTGTTCCACGTCCGCCGCCCGGCGAGCAGCCCGGAAATCTTGCGCTGCTTGCCAAAATAGTTGACTCATCTACTCCTCCTCCGCCTGGTGGAATTCCATATCTTCTCCTCAATGGTTGCTAAGACAAAATGAAATGGGTGCGTTTCATTTTGGTTGAATTTCTCGTTGCGGATTGCGTGTTCCGTTTGGAGAAGCTTTACGCAACACGGACACAGTTCGCAACTCGCAACTCATTTGAAACGCACCCCCATGAATGTGTAACTAGAGGCTGGGTAATAGTTATCTTGCGGCTAAAGCAGCCGCGCCGCGATGGGGCGAAAGGTGCGCCGATGTATCGTCGTCACTCCCAGTTTATCCAGGGCAGTGCGATGCTGCGCGGTTCCATAGCCCTTGTGTTGGGCGAACCCATAGCCAGGAAACCGCGTCGCGGCCTCGGTCGCCATCCAGCGGTCACGGCTCACTTTGGCTAAGATGCTGGCTGCCGCCACCGTCAGACTCAACGCGTCGGCGCGGGGAAAGCTCCGCTGGGGGAGCAACACCGCTGGCAGCTGCAACACATCAATAATCAAGGCTTGCGCCGCCGGCTCCAAGTGGGCCAGCGCGCGGCGCATCGCCAGTTTGGTGCTAGGGACGATACCCCGCTGATCTATCTCCTCGGCGGTCGCACACCCTACACCATAGGCCCACGCCGTAGCTACGATGCGCTCAAATTGCGCTTCCCGCTGCCGGGCGGAGAGTAGTTTAGAATCCCGTACTCCCGCCAGCAGCTCCGGCACCGCCTTAAATTGCGGAAAGATCACGGCCGCCGCGTAGACCGGGCCAGCCCACGCCCCGCGTCCCGCCTCGTCCAGCCCCGCCACGTGGCGATACCCCGCCTGCCAGAGCGCGCGTTCAGTTTGCAGAGAAGGTCTTGGTTGTGCATTCATCTTTCTATTCTCCTCCAAGTAACGGCAATTTGCAAGGCGTAAGTCGCGACCGCTGGTCATTCCGCGTTATGGGCGCGCCTGGCGACTGAAGCTACGGCTACCGTATTGCAATTCGCGATTGATTTAGGCATGAGCGGCACGATTCGTAACGTGTTACAAGCACCGAGTTCCCCCTTCTGGAGATATGCGGCCGATAAATTCTCCCGCAAACAGGTTATCATCTCTGGCACGGGGCTTTGGGGACTTTGGGCGGCCAGCTACGGTTTGACCTGGAACTTCGGGCAGCTCTTGGTCGTGCGAGCTATCTCTGGCTTGAGGCGGGGTTGTCTGATGCCGGTGCCCTTCTCGCTGCTGGCGGATACCTTCCTGCCTCGGCGGTGAGGGCAGGAGTCCCCATCTGCCTTTAGCCCCCCCACAACCACGAAAGTGCTGCACTAACGCCTTGGTTTTGAAGCGGACTTTAGACTTGCGACTTTAGACTTGTGACTTTAGACTTATTTTCAGAGGAGAAACAGCTATGGCAACTGAACCCACGATATCCCATGACTTACATCATGTTTACGCAAACAGAGAGCTGGGCTAGCGCGGCGGCGCTGGGGCGATCTCGGTAGTGTAGTTCAAATACCGCCGGCTCTGAAAAACGTAGGAGAAGGCCTGGCGCTGCCGCAAGAGGCGGGCCAGGTCTTGCTCTGGGATGGCTGTGACATGCATGATCTTTCTCTCTCCGGAGAGTTGCCGCGGCGTTTCAAACGGGGCGAGTTGCGAGAGACGTACTTGCCAACCCGTCTGGGTGCAGCTAAAGCGCAGGAGCCGGTAAATGTATGCTCGGATATCTGCGTCTTTGGCAGGTTGGCACTGGTAGCCAGAGAGTTTGCGCCGCCGAGAAGCGACCTGTCCATTCCCTTGCTGAAAGCCGGCGGGGGCCATGACTTTTTGTTGGAACCGCTCCATCTGTTCCTCAAAATCCGGGGTATCGATGCGCTGGAAGCTCGCTTGCAATGATTGGAGCGGGATTTGAGTGTAGAGCCAGCGTTTCACGTTCCACCGGAAACCGGGGCCTTTAACCCACCGTGGTGGGTTCTGACCGCGTGGCCGTTTTTTGTGCCAGCTCTCCGCTTGCCCGTTGATGTAGGAAGAATCCGCCAGCCAGATGAGCAGTTCGGCGTGGGGGAGTTCCGGTATCTCCAGCCGGTAGAGCCAGAGCAGAAAATGTATCGTCCCTAGCGGATACTTCTGGGTGAAATTTTGCTGCACTGATCGACCGGCCAGCTCGTTGAGGTTGCAGCTATGGGCCAGACCGGGCAACTGATCCTGCGGAGAGAGGCGCAGGATATGATGACCCAGCGAGCGGCAGGCGGGATGGTAGATGTCCAGGTCGAGCCAAACGGCGTGGAGCACCTCCTCCCAGCTCGCGGCGCTGTAGAGCACCGTCTCGTAGCCCCGGTAGATGCCAATCAAGCGCGCGTTAGGATGCGTGTGCAGGTAGAGCGCGGTGGTCAGCGCGGCATCCAAATCGTCCCCCATCACCACGCCCACCGCGTCAGCGCTGGGACGTAACCAGGGATATTGCGTCAGAATCCGTTGGCGATTTAACATCGGCTCTCCTGAAAAAAGATGGTTCACCGCAGGGACACAGAGGGCACGGAGAAAAAATTTATGCGGGCTATGTTGACAACAACCGGCTTTACTGAAAAACCAAGAATTTCACCGCGAAGGCGCAAGGATTTGAAAATTAATCTTTTGACCAGCATGAATAAATATTTTTAACCTAATACTAAATTTTCTGCTTAGCGTCTTGGTGCCTTAGCGGCGAACAATCTTTTTTCAGTAAAATCAATAACTGGCCCCAGGAATTACTTATTTTTGAGCGGCGCGTCCACGGCGATCTTCTCAAAGGTGACGATCAGTTGCTGGGGACGAATATTGAGCGGTTCCTCTAAGCGCTCGCGGGCCAAGGTCACATATTCCGCGATGATATCGTAGCCCGCGAACTGCCGTCCCAACGCTTTGGCAACCTTGGTGGTCTGCCCAGATCCCACAAAAGGATCGAGCACCAGTTCGCCGGGATAAGAATAAAGGCTAATTAACCGCTGCGGAATCTCTTCTGGATAAGGGCAGGGATGGTTCAAAATAGCGGGGGGCACCGGCGCGATATGCCAGATGCTGTTCGCCACATCCATGGTGAAGAGCCGGTTGATCGGGTAAGCAGCTGGTTCCTTCTCCTCCCGCGTGCGTTTTTTATAGATTTTGGGACCGGGCTTGTGAAAAAGGAGGATGTACTCATTCATGATATTGGGATAGTAGTAGCCGGGATAGGGATGTTGGATAGCGACTCCGGCGCGTTTCACTCCAGCCGTGCATTTATGCCAGATAATATCCTGGTGAAACTCCCACCCGCTGCGCGTCAGCCGTGCGGTGATATCGAAGGGCACTGGATAGAGCGCGCCTTCAAAGAGCACCGTCCCGATGACGATGGCGCAGAGTCCGCCAGGTTTGGTGACGCGGAGCACTTCCGCGAAAACGCGCTCTATCCAGGCTAGATACTCCTCGTACTCCACGTAGCCTTCCGCGTAGGCGCGGGTGCGGTAACGGCGAGAACTATCGGCGGCGTGAATATCGTAGTCAATGGCGTTCCAGTAAGGAGGAGAGGTGACGGTCAGCGCGACGCTGCCGGCTGCCAGCTCGTCCATAGATTCGGAGGATTTTTGATAGATTTGATTGGGCATCATAACCAATGGAAAAAAAGATAATGCAGAATAAAAAAGCCGAGGCTGATTTAGCCTCGGCTTTTTTTGTGACCCCAAGGGAAGTCGAATCCCTGTTTTCGGCTTGAGAGGCCGACGTCCTAGGCCACTAGACGATGGGGTCTTGTCACCACGGCGATATTGTACCAGAGCAGACCTTTTTGTCAACCAAAACAGGGAGCTCCCCCAGGGCGGCAATCGCATATGGAAAACCAGCTCCCTTTTGAGGGTCAGAAACACTGCTTGGCTGAAGATTTTGCCCCACTGAGGGCCTATTTTCGGGGTGTTTTCAGGGACAGCGTCCCCAGAAGCGGCTAAATGCGATTGACCTGCCGGTTCTAGCGTCTTCCATAGCCAGCCACCACTAGCTGTGTTATAATCATTGAAGTAAGGCATATCTTTAACACTCGTTTGATTTGGCATTTCAGCAAGTGTATGCTACTATGGAGATGTCAAGGATCAATCTCTCTTTTTGAACGGAGGAAAAAATGCTTAAATCACTGGTGGTTACCACTAGAGACATCGGACAGATAGAGAGCTCTTTCCCCATCAGTATCAATCAGGCGGTTGCTCAAGAAATTGATTCTATTGCTACGAAACAACAGCTACAGGTGGAAGTTCTCATTAACGAAATTCTTGAACAATACATCGCCAGCCAGCACATGGTTAAAAAACAAGGTGGAGCGGCTTTCTTGTTATCTCTGGCCGGAATGTTCACTTCTGGGGCGAGTAGTGTCTCGGAAAACGTGCATGCTACTGTGGCTGATTTCATTTTGAACAAGCACAAGGAAAACCCCTTTACACCAACAACTTATTTTTATTCATAGAGCAAAGGAGAAAACAATGAACCAGGAACCCATTTACCCCGAACCAATCCCGATGCTGGAACCGGAACCGATTCCCACCCCGGAGCCAACTTATGCCCCGGCCCCGGAGGCAATGCCTTACACGAATGAAACCTCTGCGGCCTCTACTTACTCCGCTATGCCTTCGAATACGGCTGTTTCAGACGGCAAAAGCAATAAGACCCTCATCATTGCGATTGTAGTAGCTATATTGCTGATCCTCTGTTGTTGCTGCGCCGGCGGTGCCTTTTTTTGGAGTAATGGCGATAAGATAGTGGATGAACTAAGTCTCAATAGCGGTTACTGGCTAACCCTGATTTAATCTCGAGACAAGCTCGTAACTTTTTCAAACCTCCGAGGTCTGTTGGTCAAAGACCTCGGAGGTTTGTAGTAGGATAGGAAATAGCGATTTTACTGAAAAAAACCAAGATTTCACCACGCAGGCACAGAGAGCGCGGAGATTTTAGACCTAATTTTTAGATAGTTATTTTTTCCCTTTGCGTCTTAGCGTCTTAGCGGAGAACTATCTTTCTGCAGCGGAGTCAACCTTTTTTCGGAAACCACCCATGACTTCTCAACAAGAACTACCGGCGTCATTAGAGCGCAAACTAGACGCGCTCCCTGAGAAACCGGGCGTCTATCTGATGCGCAATCTCAAGGCAGAGGTGATTTACGTGGGCAAGGCGATCAACCTGCTCCTCCGGGTGCGCTCCTACTTCCACGCCTCGGCGCAAGAACACCCGAAAACTCGCCGGTTGATGGCTGAAATTAAAGATCTTGAATGGATTATCACCAATTCTGAAGTTGAAGCGTTAATCCTAGAAGCTAACCTGATCAAAAAATATCGCCCCCGTTACAATGTGCGGCTCAAAGATGATAAACGTTATCCGTATCTTAAA
Source organism: Thermoflexia bacterium (assembly GCA_011192175.1). GTDB lineage: Bacteria > Chloroflexota > Anaerolineae > B4-G1 > SLSP01 > G713. Next base: position 43,268 of record DUEJ01000012.1, on the reverse strand, counting down.
ATCCTCAACGAGGATTTCCCCCGCGTCCAGCTAACGCGCCAGATGCAGCGTGATGGCGCGCGCTATTTTGGCCCTTACACTTCTTCCAAAGCCTTGCGCGAGACCATGGATTTGCTGCGGCGACTCTTTCCCTACCGCACCTGCAACCGCACTATCACGGGGAAAGATGAACGCGCTTGTCTCTACCAGGACCTCAAACTCTGTCTGGCTCCGTGCATCGGCGCGGTGAACGTGGCGGAATATGCGCAGATGATCGCGCAATTAGGCCGTTTTATGGAGGGAGAGACGGAGCAAGTGCAATCCGAGCTCCAGGCGCAGATTGCAGCGGCGGCTGATAAATTGCAGTTCGAGCGCGCCGGGCAGCTACGCGATCGCTACCAGGCCTTGCAACAAGTAATGGAACATCAGCGCGTCATCAGCACCGCCGCCACTAACCAGGATGTGATCGCGCTGGCGCGCGGTGAGAACAACGCTTGTGTGGAGATTTTCTTCGTGCGGCAGGGAAAATTGTTGGGGCGCGAATACTTTGTGCTGGCGAACTCGGCCTACGCGGATGACGAGGAGCTGATGACCTCCTTCTTGCAGCAGTTCTACACCAAGGCGGCTAACGTGCCGCCAGAGATTTTGCTCCCGGCGCAGATAGCTCAAGCCGCGGTGTTGGAGCAGTGGTTGCGCACGCGGCGCGGGGACGTGGTCTATCTAAACGTGCCGCGCGACGAGCCGGAGCAGCAGCTCTTGGATTTTGCGGCGGAGAATGCTACGGAGACGTTACGGATGCTCAAAGTGCAGTGGGAGGCGGACCGGCACCGCAATGAGGGCGCGCTAAATGGCTTAGCCGCCGCGTTGAATCTGCCGGGGGCGCCGGTGCGGATGGAATGTTACGACATCTCCACCACCCAGGGCGTGGAAGTAGTCGGCAGCATGGTAGTCTTTGAGCACGGCGTACCGCGGAAGAGCCATTACCGGCGCTTCAAAATCCGGACCGTGCAGGGACAAGACGATTTCGCCAGTATGCGCGAGGTGCTGACGCGGCGCTTTAACCGTTGGCGGCGCATCGCCGGCGGCGAGCTGCTCGGCGTGCGCGGGAACCGGGCGTGGGCCAAGCTCCCGGACCTCTTGGTGGTGGATGGCGGGAAAGGCCAGTTGAGCATGGCGGTCGAGGTTCTGGCACAATTTGAACTACGCGGAAAAGTGCCGGTGATCGGGTTAGCCAAAAGACACGAGGAAATCTTTGTGCCGGGGCGCGGGGACCCGCTGGCGCTTGATTCCACCTCCCCGGAGGTCTTATTGCTACGCCGTCTCCGCGATGAGGCGCACCGCTTCGCCATCACCTATCATCGCCAACGACGGAGCAAACGCGCTCTGGCCTCGCCGCTAGAGGCTATCCCCGGCATTGGCGCCATCAAGCGCAAGTCCCTGCTCAAACACTTCGGCTCCTTAGATGCCATCCGGCAGGCGAGCGTGGAGCAGCTGATAGCAGTACACGGCATTTCTCACGTACTGGCCTCGGTTATCTGGCGGTACTTTGCGGGAGAAGTCAGCAAGCAGCAGCCAGAAAAGAAAACGTGACGGCCCACCGTAGCAGACCATCACGTCTCACATTTAATTTTCGACTTTCAACTTTGGCTCTACTGAAAAACCAAGAGTTTTACCGCGAAGGCGCAAAAATTTCAGAGCTAACCGAGAGTGACCGACCCTGCCTGCTCTGCCGGTAAGAGTAAGAAACTAACCTTTGAATTTTTATCGGGTAGGGTTATACTGAGTTCCTCAGAGGTCCGTAATAAATTTCACGCAGATTCGAGAATTTAAACTAAAGGAGTTGAAAAAATGAATCTAAATCTGATTCGACAGCAGGTAAAACGCAACGATAGTAAAATTATTTTGTTGATTATGGATGGAATCGGCGGCCTACCTTTAGCACCGGGCGGACTCACCGCCCTGGAGCAGGCGCAGACGCCTAACCTAGATGCGCTAGCCGCCCGCAGTGTTTGCGGCTTGCACGAGCCGGTAGCTCGCGGGATCACGCCGGGCAGTGGCCCCGCCCATCTGGGCGTATTCGGGTACGATCCCCTCAAATATCAGGTGGGGCGGGGAGTCCTCGCCGCCGGAGGAATCAACTTTGACCTGCAACCCGGTGATGTGGCCGCCCGTGGGAACTTCTGCACCGTGGATGAAAATGGCGTGATCACCGACCGGCGCGCGGGCCGCATCTCCACCGAAAAGGGCCAGGAGCTGACCAAATTGTTGCGGGAGAAGATTCAGATTCCCGGCGTGGAGATTTTTGTGGAGACAGTCAAGGAGTACCGCTATCTCTTGGTCTTGCGCGGGGAAGGACTTTCTGGCGAAATCGCCGAGACAGATCCGCAGCAGGTGGGGGTAAAGCCTTATCCCGCTAGAGCCTTAGAGCCGGCGGCGGAAAAGACTGCCGGCTTGGTCCGCCAATTCGTCCACCGGGCCGGTGAAGTCTTGGCCGCTCAGAGTCCCGCCAACATGCTGACGTTGCGCGGTTTCTCCCAGCTCCCAACTTGGCCGACAATGGAAGAAGCCTTTGGTCTCCGCGCCATCGGTATCGCCATGTACCCCATGTATCGCGGGGTGGCTAAACTCGTCGGCATGGACGTCCCCCCGGCCAGCCATTCGGTGGAAGAGGAGCTGGCTGTTCTGGAAGAGAACTGGAGCGATTACGATTACTTCTTCTTCCACGTAAAACGCACTGATAGCGCCGGCGAGGATGGGAATTTCGACCTCAAGGTCTCCATCATTGAGAAAGTGGATCGGTTACTGCCGCGCATCTTGGCTTTGCAACCGGATGTGCTCATCGTGACGGGCGATCACTCCACGCCAGCGAAGATGAAATCACATAGCTGGCACCCCGTACCGTTGCTCATCTGGTCGGAGCGGTGCCGTCCGGATCTGGTCGAGACTTTCGGCGAGCGGGCTTGCATCGCCGGCGGACTAGGGCCGCGGCTTCCCGCTGCGGACATCATGCCGCTTGCACTGGCTAATGCACTGCGCTTGAATAAATTTGGCGCCTAACCGCTAGTCACCGCCAGCCCAGAGACCTGCCGGGAATGTAATTTCGTCAGGTCTCTGGCTAAACCTTTAAGCACCGGGTAAACTCGGCGGTCGCGCTTACTCAGGCTTCCACCAAATTGAAAGTTGGGTACCACTTTCGCAGCTCTTCAGACACCCACCGTCCACCATCAGGCCCACAATGCGCAAATTGCGCAGGGACAACGTCTCCTCACCGGCCAGTCCGCCGTAATACTCTCGCATCTCATTGTGACGAGGGATGTTCAGAAAACGCTCCGCCTCTTGACATTCACGCTCGCTCAACTGGACGTCGATTTCCTCAACCGTGATCTGCACCCGCTCCGCCAACTCTTCGATCGTAATCGTTACCTTTTGTGGATGGTTACCTAGCGCATAATTGAGCAATTCATCCAACACATGCACAATTTTCTGTTTCTCATCTAACATAGTTTTATCCTCGCTCCAAATGTTCCTCATGCCAGCTTGACCACCAACTAATGATGCTGATAAACAACATCGCCGTCAGGCCGCCGGCAAAGCCATTGTTGTACAGATTCAAGCCGGCGTGCCAGGCACCCGTGCGCATCACCAACAATAAATGTACCATGCCGGCGAAGACGCCCAGCACCGGCCCAAAACGCCCGCTAAGCGGGGCCAGCGTCGTGGCAAAGAGGGCCGCCAACAAGGGGCCAACCTGTTCCGGTTCCCAGATTGTTAACCGACTTCCTAGGTAGACGCCGAGCATAATCGGCGGAACGTTGAAAATATGTTTACCAAACGCGGCAAACCCGACCATGGTAAAGACACCGCCCAACGTCGGCCCATTGAACGTCCCGCCGACCAGGAAAATGTACCCCCAGCCCAGTAAGCCGACTAACCCCATATTGATCAACGTCGTCCCGGCGCCATACAACTCGACAAAATCGGTGGGGAGCGTGCCAGCCTCACGTACTAATGCGCGTAATTCGCCCGGCCCCCGCGTCAAGACCAGCCCCACCACGAGCAAAGAGGTTACGTAGATCAGGAGAAACCCGTTCAGTAACGCGCTGTATTGTTCGGTCCAATGGAAAGTTGGGGTAATCTCGAAACCTAACCCGGCCAACAACGCGGTTACGAATAGCCCTAGGAAGCCACACGTCAAGCCCATGTTGTAGATATTAAAGCCCTGATGTAAGCGCAACATATATACGGCAACCGGGAACAGCACAAAACCAACGCCCAGGCCGAAGAGCGTCCCCGGGATAATGCCCCAGGCAAACCCATACGTTACCTGCGTGACCAGTGGGGCCAACGCCGTCCCAAACAGCGCTACTAAAATGTAGCTCTTAAAGGGATGGCGGGTCACGCGACTGAAGAGTCCCACCCCTAAGATGATGGGCCAGATACTCCACCAGTTCTTCCCAAAAAAACCGAAGCCCGCCATCGTGAAGACCGCGGCGATAATCGGCCCGGAGAGGCGCACGCCATTGAAGCGCGCTAACAACAACCCGGTCAGCCCGACCAATCCGGCATTCACGAAAGCCGCACTCAATCCGCCAATGGCAAGATAATCGTTGACCAGCATCCCCGGATTTTGCGCAATGCGCAACAAACCCGTCCAAATAGTTGCCGGTTCGTACAGCACTCCCCACCCAATCAACACGAGCATATACCCGGCTAACAGGATGAACCACCCCCGCTCCGTCAGCGCCATGGCATCCGTACTATTGTGGTTGTTGTCTGGTTTCATAAAAACTCCTTTTCTGTTCCTCTTTCAGATTTCCGAGGTCTATAGCTCTCACTCCATGGCCCGCAACGTTAGGGGGATGAGCGGCTCTCCCGGCCAGAGGATTGGTTCGGGGATGGGGTCATCAAACCAGACGCGATAGAGCTCATCGAAGCTCCCGTTAGCGTACATGGAGGCGAGCGTCAGGTTGAGCAGGTCACGGAAATCCGAATCGCCGCGCGGCAGCACGTAAGCGATAGGTCGCGCGGTGAGCCGTTCATCAGGAAGATAAAAGCCTCCCACGCGATAGAAAGGATCCAAGAGTAGCCGCCGCTCAGCTAGCAAGAGAGCTACCGCGCCACCTTGTAACGCCGCCACCGCCGTATCCAGATCTGGATAGGTGATGGGGTTAAGCGCGATGCCGGTCTGCTGGGAGATAGCCGGTAATGCATTCTCCCCTGCTGTCCCTTGAATAATTCCTACCGCTTGCCCGGCCAATGCGGCCAGAGAATCCACCGGCGCAGCCGCCGGAGAGAGGATACTGACGCCATCATCCAACAACGTATGCGAGAAACCGACCTGCGCTTCAGCTTCCGAAGTATGCACCCAACCGCCGATCAGCAGATCGAGCTCGCCGTTCTCTAACTTGGCTAGCGCATCACCTTCCGTCACCGGCACAAAAGTGACCGCCTGTGGCGTGCCCAGCCAACGTTCTGCAATGCGCTCCAGTAACCAGACCTCGAAGCCGGTCTGCGCGCCGTCATTGCGATCGGCGCTATAAGGCCACCGGTCGATGAAGTACCCCGCTTCTACCACCCCGCGATTGCGGATACCCGTGACCGTATCCATGTTACTCCGTTCGCGCGGCGCGCCGTCCAGCGTGGGTGTGGGGCGCGTCTCCCCCTGGGAAAATGTAGGCCGTGACTCTGTGGAGAGCCAGGGCGCATAGAGCGATTCCCACGTCCCATCCGCCGCCATATCCCGGAAGGTCGCCGTGACCAGCTCCGCAAAGTAGGGATCGTTCTCCCGGTACATCAAGGCTACTGGCTCGTAGGTGTACTGCCCCAGAATCTGCGTTCCGGCTACCATCCGGCGCGCGCGCTCCAGCCGGAGCAACCGGTCGGCGTACACATCCACTTGCCGGGTGCGCAACGCCTCCACCAGCTGGAAGTAATCCGCGTAAGGGGTCGCCGTAAATGCTTCTGGCGCGGCGGCCGCTAGGTGCTCCAAGCCAGCAGCCCAATCTAACCCACCTACATTGTGTCCGCCCACTTGCGCCGGGCCCAGGACTCCGGTATCGGGATAAGTGAGCAAGGCCTCGCCGTCCATAAAATAAGGCGGGCTATAATCCGCCTCGTTCTCTGCCCCCTGCGTATGCACAATCCCGGCCAGGACGAAATCCACTTCCCCGTCCAATAAGTGTTGTTGCGCCGTATCCGAGCGCACTTGGCGGAATTGCACCGCGCCGGGATCGCCCAGCCAGCGGCGGGCTAACTCCCGCGCCAGCTCAACCTCCAATCCGGCCAACATCCCATCTGCGGCCACGTAGGAAAACGGTTCCAGATCGTAACGCACGCCGACGAGCAATTTACCGCGCTCCCGGATGCGGGCAGCCGTCGACACCTCCGGCGGGAAAGGTTGCGGCGTGGGCGCGACATAGATTTGTACCACCGAGGTCGTATCTGCGTCTGAGGGAAAGAGCTCCATCAGATCAGCGCAACCGGTCAGCAATAAGGAACTTAATAAGAGCCAAACTATTAAAATACGAGGCATGACTGCTACTCCTCTCCGCTAATTTTCACAGGGGTACACGCTCCAACTCTACCACAAAGGCGAGAAAGCGAGGAAGCGAGAAGGCGAGAAAGCGAGGGAGGATGACTGCTAGCCCACTTGAGTGGGCTAGCCAACTTAGCCCATGGTCTTTAGCCACGGGCGGGCGGCTAGCGGGGAAGCTACTATATCAACGGGGGTTCTGAAGCGGAGGAGGAAGATTCCTCGCTGGCGAGCGCCGCGCCTGGCGCGTTGTTCTGGCTCGGAATGACAAGGGCGGCGGAGAGACCATTTGCGATTTGTTGATTTGCCATTCACCATTCTCTATCCTGCATTCACCGCCGCCACCACCAAAAACGCCGCGCTCATGCCGACCAGGGCGCGCCAATCGGCCGGGCGCATTTCGATATCACGCCAAGTCGTGCGCTCTGCGGCCGTCCCCAAGCCGCGCGCAGCCAATGCCAACGTCAGTTGATCCCCCATCCGCAGGGCGCCGATGGTGACAGCAATCAGAACCGGCAGATATTCCCGCGCCCGACGGAAAATGTTCCCCTCGGCCACCCAACCACGCGCGGCTTGGGCTTCGCGCACTGTCCCAAAAAGACTACTGATGGCGGGGAGAAAGCGCAACGTGAGGCTAAGGGTCAAGCCCCAGGGGTAGGGAAAACCCAGGCGGACAAAGGCGCGTACCAGCTGGCGCTGTTCGGTGGTGAAGAGAAACCCCCCGGTGATGAACGACATGGAGAGTACCCGCAAGGCTAACCCCAGAGCGTGAGTTGCGCCGCCTAGGGTGAGCCGCAACGGGCCGAGAGCGAAGAGGGTTTCCCCAGCCGACGTGAAGAAGGGTTGCAAGCATAAAATCAGGAGGAAGAGGAAGCGTATCTGCCGCCAGAGCCAGCGCAGCGCGTCCCATTTGATGCCGTTGCTGCGCAACAAGAGGAGCACCGCCAGCAGGAGCAGCGCCTGCGCCGCAGCCGAAGGGAGGAGAAAGGCGAGTATGAGTCCCAGAGCTACTCCCCACAACTTGACGCGGGGATCTAGGCGGTGCAACCAGGAGCGGCCGGGCCGGTAGAGATCAAGTACCAGTCCCATCTTACTCCTCCCCGACGAACTGTGAGAGCACCGCGTCCGGCGGGCCGTCCGCCGCGATGCGCCCGGCGCGCAACGCCAAGACGCGATCGGCGCGCGCGGCCAACGCCAGCTCATGCGTGACCACGATGATGGTCGTCCCAGCGGCGCGCCGTTCGGCGACCCACTCCAAGAGCTGTGCCCAACCGCGACCGTCCAGCCCCACCGTTGGCTCGTCCAAGACCAGGATAGGAGTCTCCAACGCAGCGAGCGCGGCTAACGTGACCGCGCGTTGGCTCCCGTAGCTCAGGATCGCCGGGGGGCGGCCGGCGATTTCGCTCAACCCAAAACGCGCCAGACTGCGCTCCACCCGCTTCTCAACGTTGGACAGCCGCAGTTGCCGGACGCCGTAGGCTAGTTCCTCGCGCACCGTTGTGGCGAAGAGCTGTTGTTCGGGCCGCTGGAAGAGAAAGCCCACCTGACGCGCCAGTTCGCCCACCGAAAGGCCCCGGCTCTTTCTCTCCATAACCTGCAAAGAACCGGAAGTCGGGCGCAACAGCCCATTAAAATGTCTGATCAGCGTGCTCTTTCCGGCCCCGTTTGGGCCAATCACGGCGACAAACTGCCCCTGGGGGATGCGCAGATCAAGGCCGTGCAGCACCGCCGGGCCATCAGGGTAGGCGTAGCGCAAATGGCGCGCCTCGAGCGCCAGCCTGGAGCCAGGCGCGCGCGCGCTCCGCTCCAGGCGCGCCCAACTAGCGGCCGGACAAAGTAGTCCGGCCGCAACCAACCGCGCGTGCTGCGCGTGGAGGGAGTCCCACGTGGCCGGCGCCGTCAACGCGCCCCCGGTCAGGAGCGCGGCGCTATCCTCCCAGCTGCCGCGCGTCACCCGCGCCGTGGTGAAGAGTTGCGTAACGCCCTCCTGGCGTAACTGCGTCAGCGCGGCCAATACCTCCACGCGCCCAGCTGGATCTAAGCCCCCTAATGGTTCATCCAACAGCCAAACCCGAGGGCGCAAAGCCCAGAGCGAAGCCAACGCCAACCGCTTCTGTTGGCCGCCGGAGAGCGCCCAGGGGGGACGTTTGCTCACTTCCAACAGCCCAAATTTGCGCAGCGCGTCCATCACCACCGGGCCGATCTCTGTGGGAGCCGTCCCCAATGCCTCCAAGCCCCAGGCCACCTCATCTTCCACCGCCGAGGTGAAGAGCTGGGTCGCCGCGTCCTGGAAGAGCACCCCTACTGCAGTGGGAGCAGGCGGCTCCGCCGCCAGATCACGCCCCCCAATCCGCACTTCGCCGGTCAGCTCGCCGCCGGTATAACGCGGCGCCAAGCCGGCTAAGATGTGCGTGAGCGTGCTCTTGCCGCTGCCGCTCCGTCCCACCACTGCCAACGACTGGCCGGCAGCGACGGTCAGCTCGAGCCCGTGGAAAAGCGGCTCCGGCGTTCCTCCAACAACCAACGGCGGATAAGCAAAGGTCAACTGTTCAACGCTGATCGTTTTTTTATCCATATACCTCACAAAGAAAAACGGAGGAGGGGGTTCCCTCCTCCGTCTGGTCTAACCCCCACAACCTATCTAACTTGATGATAACGTCGCAGCGGGGGGTAAGCGCGCTGCACCGCAAAATAGAGCGGAATGCCCAGCAGTGAACCACCCAGAGCCTGCAAGGTATTGGGCAATAACGAACCAAGAGCGATGGCGCTGCCCTCTAAGATCGTGCCGGCGACGAAATATCCGCCCACCACGATCGCGATAGAAATGGCGCTGACCAGGATGGTGGAGAGTAGCCTGCGTTGCTCATCGAAGAGCTGCCCCACCGCCCCACCTTGCGCTCCATGCACCAACAGTGAGAAGATAGCCCATTGCGCATAACCGCTGGTAATATCGGCCAGCGCCGTTCCCAAGCCGCCGGCGACCAGCCCCACCCCGGGGCCAAAAGCCAGCGAGGCGAAGATGATCCCCGCGTCGCCCAGGTGGATATAGCCGCCCGTGGGCGTAACGCTCAACTGCGTGCGCGTCAAGACAAAGATCAAGGCGGACATTAGAGATGTAAGAGTAATCCGGCGGATATCAACAGGTTTGGACATAAGAAACCTCCTATGGATTAGCGGTTAGCGAAATCATAATAGCACAACTGAGTGGACTGACAAACGGGGCAAATGTGCAAATCATTACCGTAACTACGATCTCAGTCGTCAGGCGAGTGAGAAAGCGAGAAAGCGAGTAAGCGAGGAGGCGAGAAAGCGAATGGGCAAGGGTGAGTCTGCAGTATATCAGACCAGTGGAAAATAAATTAGCAAGTAAGCGAGGAGGCGAGAAAGCGAATGGGCAAGGGTGAGTCTCACTTACTGTGGCTTGTAGTAGGCGATTTATCGCTGTGCTTTGCAGCACTGAAGTGTCTACTAACTTTAGTCGCCGGGTGAGTGCCGGCTAGCCCCTGGTCTTTGGCCACGGGCGTTGGTTGCGGGGAGTAATAAAAAGCCCGCCGAGTTTTTCAACCCGGCGGGCAACATATTTAACGCAGCTCAGCGACGCCTACTCTTCTTTCGCCCAGCTATAATCCATGGCGGCCAACTGCTTGTACTGCTGCCAACGAGCAGCGGCGTCTTTCTGCGCCAGCTTCAAGAGTTCCGCCGCCCGTTCGGGCAGGGACTCTGTCAGCGTGCGGAAGCGTACCTCGTTGTACATGTACTCCTCGATGGGCAACACAGGCTCTTTATAATCGAGTTGCAGCGGGTTGAGTCCCTTAACGGTGCGCCGCGGGTCGTAACGGTAGAGCGGCCAAGCGCCGGACTTCACCGCTTTATCCTGCTGGTCAAAGCCCTTCTTCATATCCAGACCGTGGGAAATACAGTGGCTGTAAGCGATAATGAGACTCGCGCCCTCGTAGGATTCGGCCTCGCGGAATGCTTGGAGCGTCTGTCGATCATTGGCGCCCATCGCTACCTGCGCGACGTAGATGTTGCCGTAAGTCATGGCAATCATCCCCAAATCCTTCTTGGGTAATGGACGACCAGCCGCGGCGAATTGCGCTACCGCGCCACGCGGCGTCGCCTTGGACATCTGCCCGCCGGTGTTGGAGTAGACCTGGGTGTCCAAGACGAGGACGTTGAGATCGCGCCCCTGCGCCAAGACGTGATCCAGGCCGCCGTACCCGATATCGTAGGACCAACCATCGCCGCCGACAATCCAGACGGAGCGGCGGACCAGAGCATCACTGACACTCAGTAACTGCTTCGCGGCAGGTAAATCCAACTCCGCCAGCCGTTCTTTGAGCAGCGCCACGCGGGCGCGTTGCGCCGCGTAATCACTCTCCGTGACCATCTGGGCCTTGAGCAGCGCGTCAGTCAGCTCTGCGCCTAACTCCGCGCGCAACTCTCCGAGCAACTCGCGGGCATACTCTTCTTGCTTACTAAGCGTCATGCGGAAACCCATCCCGAACTCCGCGTTATCCTCGAAGAGACTGTTGTTCCAGGCCGGGCCTTGTCCCTGGGCGTTGGTGGTGTAGGGCGTGCTCGGCATGTAACCGCCGTAAATGGAGGTACAACCGGTGGCGTTGGCAATCACGGCGCGGTCGCCGAAGAGCTGCGTGAGCAGCTTGATGTAAGGCGCCTCACCACAGCCGGCGCAAGCGCCGGAGAACTCGAAGAGCGGTTGCAGCAACTGGGAATCCTTGACCAGTTTGAGGTTCAACTTGGTGCGGTCGTAGTACGGCAACTCCTTGAAAAAATTATAGGACTCGCGCTCGCTCTCGCGGAGCGGTGGCTGCGGAACCATGCGAAGCGCCGGTTGCTCTTTATCCTTCATCGGGCAAACCTCCACACAGAGAGCACAACCCTGGCAATCTTCGGGAGCCACCTGGACGGTGAACTGCTCTCCCTTGAATGATCGGCCTTTCGCGTCAACGGAACGGAAGCCTTCAGGTGCTTCAGCCAACAATTCTCCGTCGTAGACCTTCATGCGGATCGCGGCGTGCGGGCAAGCCATCACACATTTACCACACTGGATACAACTGGCCGCATTCCAAAGGGGGATTTCCTGCGCGACATTGCGCTTTTCCCATTGCGTGGTGCCCACGGGGAAAGTGCCATCGACCGGCATCTTGGAGACGGGAATCTCGTTGCCCCGGCGCGCGATCATCTCCGCTGTCACCTCTTGGACAAACTCTGGCGCCTCTACCGGCACCACGGGCGGCAGCTCGATCTTACTGGTAACTGCGGCGGGATATTTCACCTGGGCCAGATTTTCCAGCGCGTGATCAACAGCGGCGTAGTTCATCTGCACCACTTTCTCACCCTTGCTACCGTAACTCTTCTTGATCGCTTGCTTGATGTGCGCAATGGCTTCATCTCTGGGCAACACGCCGGAGAGCGCGAAGAAACAGGTCTGCATGATAGTGTTAATGCGCACGCCCAGCCCCAACTCTTTGGAAACTTTATAAGCATCAATCACGTAGAACCGGAGCTCTTTCTTGACAATCTCCGCCTGCACCTTGCGGGGTAACTTCTCCCAGACTTCAGCGGCGGAGTAATGAGCGTTGAGCAAGAAAATCGCGCCTTTTTCGGCTCCCCCTAACACCTCAAATTTTTCTAGAAAATTAAATTGGTGGCAGCCTACGAAGTTGGCGAAGTTTACCAAACAAGTCTGGCGGATGGGGCGGGGGCCGAAGCGTAAGTGGGAAACGGTAACTGAGCCAGATTTCTTAGCATCGTATTGGAAATAACCTTGCGCGTAGTTGTCGGTGCCGCCGCCGATGATCTTGATGGAGTTCTTATTCGCACCCACGGTACCATCGGAACCCAACCCGTAGAAGAGCGCGCGTACCACGTCATCTGCCTCGATGTTAAAGGATTTATCATATTCCAGGCTCAGATGAGTGACGTCATCCTCAATGCCCACGGTGAAGCGCGGCTTAGGAGCAGCTTTCGTCATCTCATCGAAGACACCCTTGACCATCGCCGGGGTGAACTCTTTGCTAGAAAGCCCGTAACGTCCACCGATAACCTTGACCTGGCGGCCCGCCTCGGCCAGCACTGTCGCGCAATCCTGGAAGAGCGGTTCGCCCACGCTGCCTGGCTCCTTGGTGCGGTCCAATGCAGCTACGATCTGGGCTGTTTCCGGCATCGCCTTGAGGAAATCCGCCGTGCTGAAGGGGCGGTAGAGCCGAATCTTGATCAAGCCCACTTTCTCACCCTGAGCAGCCAAGTACTCGGTGGTCTCGTGCGCCACCTCGGCGCCAGAACCCATTATCACCATCACGCGCTCGGCATCGGGAGCACCGACGTAATCGAAGAGCTGGTACTCGCGGCCAGTGAGCGCGGCGAAGCGCTCCATATATTCTTGGACAATCGCAGGCGTCTTGTCGTAGTAGGGATTGGTGACCTCGCGTCCCTGGAAGTACACATCCGGTCCTTGCGAGGTACCGCGGATCACCGGTCTATCCGGATTCAGTCCGCGGGCGCGGTGCGCCAGCACCAACTCATCGTCAATCATCGCGCGCATATCATCTTTGGTCAGTTGCTCAACCTTGTTGATCTCGTGGCTGGTGCGGAAACCGTCGTAGAAGTGAAGGAAGGGCACCCGCGCTTTCAACGTGGCCGCCTGAGAGATCAGCGCGAAGTCCATCGTCTCTTGGACGGAGGCGCTGGAGAGCAACGCGAAACCGGTAGCGCGCGTGGCCATCACATCCCCGTGATCGGCGAAGATGGAGAGCGCGGGAGCGGCCAGACTGCGGGCGGCAATGTGGAGCACCGCCGGAGTCAGTTCACCGGCGATTTTGTAAAGATTGGGCACCATCAAGAGCAACCCCTGTGACGCGGTGAAGGTCGTCGTCAACGCGCCGGTTTGCAACGCGCCGTGGACGGTACCCGCCGCGCCACCCTCAGCCTGCATCTCAATAACCTGAGGGATGGTTCCCCAGATGTTGGTCTCCCCGTCCGCCGAGTATTTGTCGGCCAACTGTCCCACCGGGCTGGCGGGCGTAATAGGGTAGATAGCAATTACCTCGTTGAGCTTGTGGGCGACATACGCCACCGCGGTATTGCCATCTATCGTGACCATTTTTCTTTTAGTCATGATATAAAAACCTCCTAAATAGGTGGATAAAAATACACTTTCTAATTTGAGAAAAACATTTCTGACCGCTGATTATAACATTGCTCGGAGTAGGGTCAAAAAATTTTGGGGATAGACCTCCGAGGTCTGCTACGACCTTAGCCCGAAAGAAATTTACCGCAAATAAGACGTTGGTTTGCAGTTAGGCAAGCTACCAGAGACCTCGGAGGTCTAATAACATCACCACGCCGATGGGTATTCATTGTCTTCTGCCCTCGAAATGCTATAATCACCCGCGTGAAACTAATTATCCAGCTGCCCTGTTACAATGAGGAAGAGACGCTGCCGGAGACGGTGGCCGAGTTGCCACGTGAAATTCCCGGCGTGGACGTGATCGAATACCTCATCATTGATGACGGCAGTACCGATAAGACAATCGCCATCGCGCAAGAACTGGGCGTGCAACATATCGTCCGCCATACGCGCAACCAGGGACTGGCTAGTGCGTTCATCGATGGCTTGCAAGCCGCGTTGCTGGCCGGCGCCGATATCATCGTCAACACCGACGCCGACAATCAATACCAGGGCGCGGACATCCCGCGCCTGGTGGCGCCGCTCCTGGCCGGTACCGCCGATATTGTGATCGGGGATCGCGGCATGAGTACGCATCCCTATTTCTCCCCGCTCAAGCGGACCCTCCAACGGCTGGGTAGTTGGGTCGTCAGCTTGGCTGCCGGCGTCTCTATTTCCGACGCGACCAGCGGCTTCCGCGCCCTGAGCCGTGACGCCGCCTTGCAGACGCTGGTGCTGAGCAATTACTCCTACACGCTAGAGACGCTCATCCAAGCCGGGGCGCGCCAGCTGGCCGTGAGCTACGTCCCTATCCGCGTTAACCCGCAAACCCGGCCTTCCCGACTGATGAGAAATATCCCCCACTTCATAACCAGCTCCGGTTCCACCATTCTCCGCGCTTACACGATGTACCGCCCCTTGCGGATATTTCTCCTGCTAGGCGGAGCATTCTCAGTAGCCGGCTTGGGCATCGGGGCGCGCTTCCTCTACTACTATTTCACCACCGGGGGCATGGGACACGTCCAGTCGCTTATCTTGATGGCCGTGTTGTTGATCATGGGTCTTCAGACCTGCTTAATTGGATTGTTAGCTGATCTGATTGGCTTCAACCGCAAAATCTTGGAAAAGATCCTCTATCGTTTACGTAAAATCGAATTAGAAAAAGTGGATCTTACTGGAAAGAAGTACGCAGATAAATGAGCCTACTGAAAAAACCAAGTGTTTCACCACGAAGGCGCGAAGATTTTAGAACTTAATTTTTTCTTAGCGTCTTTGCGGGGAGCTATCTTTTTTCAGTGAAATCATAAATGCAGATTAGAAATGATAAATCAGTGACTACCTGCGGGAATCTACGTCTGGCAGCCATCAGATTTTTACTTGTGGCTGGAACTAACTTTTTCAGTGGAACCAAAGTTGAGGAAAAAAGATGATTAAAGCATTGCAAGAACTCTGGGGCGCACGTGAACTAATCTATAATCTGGTCATCCGAGACCTCAAGGTGCGCTATAGAAGCTCGCTTTTAGGTATTGTCTGGTCGTGGCTTAATCCTCTGCTGATGATGTTGGTTTTCTCTTTCGTCTTCAACGTGATGCAGAATGCCGCCATCCCTAATTACCATATCCTGGTCCTCAGTGCGGTCTTACCGTGGAACTACTTTTCCGGCGCGGTGATGGGCGGTATTCAAAGCATTGTCGGCAACGGACATCTGATCAAGAAGGTCTATTTCCCCCGCGAGGTGCTGCCCATAGCTACCGTCCTTTCTAACCTGGTAAACTATCTCATCTCCCTGCCCGTACTCTTCATCCTGGCGATAATCTCCGGCGCCCACCTCAACAGCTGGGTTTTGCTGCTGCCGGTGCCTATCCTCATCCAGACCATTTTCTCTCTCGGCATTGTCTTAGTTCTCTGTACGCTAGAAGTCTTCTACCGGGACACTCACATGTTGATGGACGTGGGCATTCTGGCTTGGTTCTTCCTCACCCCTATCTTCTATCCCATGAGTCAATTCCCAGACCAAGCTCATCTCCTGGGATTCGCCTTTAACCCTCGACGGCTTCTCTTCTGGTTCAACCCGATGGCCTCCATCATCAACACCTACCAAGACCTCATCTATCGCGGCACGCCCACTGCGCTAGATTTTCTCGCTCGCACTGCCGTGACCTCATTGCTGGTGCTGATCTGCGGCTATTGGTTCTTCCTGCGCTTCCGGGGCCGCTTCGGAGAAGAAGTCTGAGTCGGGATAGTTATCCAGCTCAGAGTGACGCTGATCACTGACTATCGGACTACTAGACTAAGCCAAACCAAACTTGCCAGTAAAAGTCGTTATGGTATAATTCTGTCTGTTGGAGGAGGGGCTGTGGCTCAGCTGGGAGAGCGCTACAATCGCACTGTAGAGGCCAGGGGTTCGAGTCCCCTCAGCTCCATAGTAGGGTGGTAAATCTTGCGTTAAAAAATGAATAGTTCGTGGGGCTGTGGCGCAGTTGGGAGCGCGCCTCAATGGCATTGAGGAGGCCAAGGGTTCGAATCCCTTCAGCTCCACCAAAAAAAAGCACCCCTGAGCGGGTGCTTTTTGCTTTGGATGTGTCATTCACAGCGGCTAATGTTTGGTATAATTAGGTCTAGTTGCCTGACGTTTTTAGTTTTAGACGCAGATTGGCGCAGAAAAACGCGGATTTTTTAACTTTTCCCTGGAAAAGCATTTTTATCAGCGTCCATCCGTGTTTATCTGTGTCCCATGATTGAGTTGCTATGGCCCTACTCTCTATTGCTAGCTTAAGTAAATACTACGGAATGGATAAGGTCTTCTCGCAGGTCTCCGGGAAAGTGCATGTTGGCGAACACATCGGCTTAGTGGGCCCCAATGGCTGCGGCAAGAGCACGCTCCTGAAGATCATCGCCGGTGAGCTGGAATCTGATGCTGGCGGTATTCATCTATCCCGGCAGCTCCGCTTAGGCTATTTACCCCAACTCCCCGATTTTGAGAGTGCCGGTACGCTTTGGGACGCGATGCAGGCTGTTTTCGCCAATTTGCAACAACAAGCAGCGGAACTACGAGAGCTAGAGATAGAGCTGGCCTCCGGCTCGCCAGCAGAGCGCGCTGCGGCCATGGAACGCTACGGCGAATTGCTACACCGCTTCGAGGATGGCGGCGGCTTTACCTACGAGGCGCGTATCGGGCAAGTGCTGGGCGGCTTGGGGTTCCACACCTCGGAGTTCCAGACCCCGGTGGCCTATCTCAGCGGCGGCGAGAAGACCCGCGCCCTCTTAGCCCGCTTGTTGTTGGAAGAGCCGGATTTACTCTTGCTGGACGAGCCGACCAATCATCTGGATATTGCCGGCATCGAGTGGCTGGAAGAGCAGTTGCAATCCTGGAAAGGCGGGATCATCGTGGTGGCCCACGACCGCGCTTTTTTGGATGCGATTGTGGATCACGTCTGGGAGCTAGAGTTTGGCAAACTGGAAGGATATCCCGGCAACTACACCACCTACACGCAGTTACGTGCTGAACGCCGCATGCGGCGGCGAGCCACCTACCAGAAACAGCAAGAGCATATCGCCAAAACAGAAGATTACATCAGCCGCTACATGGCCGGGCAGCGCAGCGCGCAAGCCAAAGGTCGCCTTAAACGGTTAGAACGGCTGGAACAGTTGGACCGTCCCCAAGAACGGCAACGCCTGCATATAAATCTCCAGACCAACATCCGTAGTGGGGATCTGGTGCTGGGCCTCTACAATCTCAGAGCCGGTTACGAAGATGGCGAAACGCACCTGGTCGCGTTGGACGAGGCCGAGATCCATCGCGGGGAACGAGTGGCGTTAGTCGGCCCCAACGGTTCTGGAAAAACCACGCTTATCCGGACCATTCTCCGCGATATTGAGCCGCTGTACGGGCAGATACGCCGGGGCTCCGCCGTGCAGATGGGCTACTTTGCTCAAGTACAAGCCCATTTTGACCCGGATAAATCTGTTTTGGAGACTTTCTTGGCGGCGGGGATGGTCTCAATTCACGAGACGCGCTCTTTCCTGGCCCAGTATGACTTTCGCGCGGAAACAGTTTTCAAGAAGATCAGCGTGCTCTCTGGTGGGGAACGCGCGCGCGTCGCGCTCGCGATACTCTCCCGCCAAAAAGCCAATTTCCTCCTCTTGGACGAGCCGACTAATCATCTGGACCTCACTTCTCAGGAATTGTTACAAGAGATCCTAGCTGATTTCAACGGCACCATCCTCATGGTTAGCCATGACCGTTACCTGATCCGTGAAATTGCTACCCATATTTGGGCTTTGGATGAGGGGCGGCTCCACCAATTCAAAGGGTACGCTAGTTATGCCACCTGGCATAGTACGCAACGTGAGGGGAACTCCACTTCAGACCGGAACGCGAAGGAGCGCGAACGGCGCGCCTGGGAAAGTAAGCGGCAAGCGGAACGCGAGCGCGAGCGGGCCCTCGCCAGAGAAGAGAAACGGCTGGCAAAATTGGAAGAGGGTATCCACCGGCTGGAAGGACGTTTGCAAACTCTCAACGTGGCTCTGGAACGCGCCGGTCGGCAGCAGGATATTGAGCGTGTAACCAAGTTGGGAGCGGAATATCAAACCATCAAGTCCCAAATAGATGAGCAGCTAGAGCAGTGGGTCGCAGTGGCAGATAACTCCCCGGTATAATTAGTGCCTACTTGCATTGGCTTAACCGGCAACATCGCTACTGGGAAATCCACGGTGGCGCGCATCTTGGTTGAATGGGGGGCGCAGCATATTGATGCTGACCACGTGGCACACGAGGTATTGGCTTCTCAGGGCGCGGCCTACCGTGCGGTGGTCGACGCTTTTGGGGAGCGAATTCTAGTCCCTGGAGGAGAGGCGATTGATCGCCGTGTATTGGGAGCCATCGTCTTCGCCGCTCCCGCTGCTCTGGCGCGGTTGGAAGCGCTAGTTCACCCGGCAGTGATCGCGCTGGTAGCCCAGAGAATCGCCGCCAGCCAAGCCCCGGTAGTGGTGGTCGAAGCTATCAAACTGTTGGAGAGCGGCCTGGCGGCCGACTACGCCGCCATCTGGGCTACTACCTGTTCCCCCACGATACAACGCGAGCGGCTGATGTCAATACGTAAATTGAGCCGCGCAGCAGCCGAGCAGAGAATTGCCGCCCAATCCCCGCAAGCGGAGAAGCTGGCCCAAGCCGATGTGGTCATTCAGACTGGCGGAAGTTTGGCAGCGACCAGAGCCCAGGTTCAGGAGGCCTGGTCGCGCTTTGCGCTCGCAGATCAGACCTCCGAGGTCTCTGGTAGCACCGCCTAGCTGCAAACCCCAGCGTATTTGCGGTAAATTTCTGGCGTGCTAGGCTTGCATAAGCCCGCTGAGGGCTGGTCATTGATTAGTAACTTCCCATGGATTCACTAATTATGGCGAATCCACCCAGCGCAAACAGAGGGATAGCAATTGCCAGACATAAGAGCAACAGCGCGACAATAATAGCGATGATGAGATGCGCTATGTTTCCCTGCGCTCTGGTGTTCCGCACATAGTCGCGCAGGCGTAGGCCAGAAATAATAGCTCCCACAATGCTCAACGGCGGCAAGCAACAGTAGGAGAAGCCTCCTAAGCCTGCGGTAAAGGTGGTAAATATGGTGGGAATTAACATGCCCACAAAGAGCACGACCAGCCATCCTACAAAGAGACCGATGCCCATTATATAGTTGCCTACGTAAATCCACCCCATGCCTAACATCCCAAAGATGCCAAAGACAATTTCGATAACCATCGCGATGGTATCGCTGCTATCATAGGAAGTGGGAGATTGTTGATAATTCATTGTATTGCTCCTTTGATAATTTGAATAATGTATTGGGAAAATCTCACCAGTTACATTGATTCTATCCGCTTCTTGCTATTTGCCAACAACGCGCTGCGACAACTAGACCCCGGAGGGGGACTTCGCGATGGTAGCCGCGACTTCAGTCGCCCGGCGTAGATTGCTTGCCATGCCAGGCAGTGGTCTTTACCCGCCACGTTCTGAGTGCGGGTAATTTCTCTGGTGGTGTTTCTTCGCCAAAACAGATCACGCTTTGAAAGACTGCCGACCAACTGCACGGCGAGCTCTCGTAAGGGATTATCCGGACATCGCGCTCGAGCTCAACGCAACCCCGCGCATTAGCTGCTAGATACGCGATCTGCTGCCCGACGGAGGCAGTATGAAAGTAGATGTTTTCCCGCAGTTTGCGCAATCACAAAGAATGTAGTTGGTTGTTAGCCCAGTAATCATCTAGTTAGTAGCCATTCGTCATTTGACAAAAAGATTGTATGATAGTAAGTTATAGTTTATGCTCTGGAACGTGTATGTAACCCTTTTCTAGGAGGTCAAAATGGCCGCAACTAAGCAACCTGTTGATGTTGGAGTACAGCACTCATTGTTTTCGGGACAGGGGGGACGCCATCTGCGTGAGGCTTTGCAAGCTTATCTCTTTCTGCTCCCTGGCACCTTTATCTTGTTCGTCTTCAGTCTTTTCCCCATTGGATACGCGCTCTACATTAGTTTTCATAAGTGGCGTATTCGCAAAGGGGATTTTATAGGCTTGGGCAATTATCTCAAGGCCTTAGGCACTCCTCAAGATGCTATCTTTACACTGGGGGGGTTAGGATTGTTGGCCGGCTCTTGGATGCTTTGGCGCAAAATCAAAAGCGAGGAGCCGGTTAAGATAACCCTTCTCAAGGCGCTCTTTGCTTTCCTGCTCATCGTCGGGGGTTTGGGGTTTGTGCTGGGCTTCCCGCAGATGTTGGTCAATGGCGATGAGGACCTCTTCACGGCGCTCTTGATTACCTCTTATTACTCGCTGGGTACCGTCCCCTTCCAGATTGTTCTCTCCTTTCTACTGGCTACGGTGCTCTTTCAGAATATCCGCGGCAAGACGACCTGGCGGATTCTTTACTTCTTACCTTATGTGACGGTCACAGTGGCCTCCGCTGCCGTCTGGCAATCGATTTACGAACCGCGCCGGGGTTTGTTGAACCTGTTCCTGGTTACGTTGGGGATGCCCGCCGAGAATGTCCCCAAATGGCTCTTTGAAGCGACTCCTATCGGTGTTTATCTAGGTGATTTAGTGGGACTCTCTTTGCCGGATTGGGCTGGCGGCCCCAGTTTGGCGTTGGTCTCCGTGATTATCTATAACATCTGGACTTACGTGGGTTATAACGCCGTCATCTATCTGGCCGGCTTGGGGAACATCCCGCACTCACTCTACGAAGCGGCTACGATTGATGGCGCTAATCGTTGGGAGATATTACGCGACATAACTATCCCCTTAGTCTCACCCACTACGTACTTTTTGGTTATGATGGGGGTGTTAGGTACTTTCCGCGCCTTCAATCATATCTACGTGATGACTAGCGTTGTCGGCCCAATAGGCGCGCCTAGAGGGACTACGATGACCACTAGTATGTTGATCTGGAAGAATTTTTGGTCAGGCAACCGGTTTGGATACGCTTCTGCGCTGGCTTTTGTCTTAACTGGCGTGCTGATGAGTCTAACTTGGGTTCAGAAACGCATTTCTGAAGGGAGAGTTTTCTATGGCTAACTTGGCGCAAGCTCCTGTAGAGGAAAATTTACAAAGTTATCAACTGCGTGAGGCTATTTCCAGAGGTCTTTTATATCTGATCCTGACCATCGGTGCGGTTATTGCGGTCGTGCCCTTTTTCTGGATGTTATTGACCTCCGTGAAAACGTATGGTGAACATGGCGCCAAGATTTTCTGGCCGGCGGGATTATCAACCAGCCCTTACCTGGAGCGACCAGCTACTCAAGAGCTAACCATTCCTATGCAGCCGGCGGAAGGGTGGCAGAATGTCCCCCGCTCCTTCAGTCCCCCGTTAGAGGGGGCGATTCCGGTGGAAGCAGTTTCGCGTTACGTGGCGCAGCAATTGGCCGAGGCAGACTTTTTGGTGCCCTTTGACGTAAATATCTTGGCGACGGATACTACCGACGATGAGCAAGTTAATTATGACGCTTACATGCTTACCGTGGGTTCCCGGATCATTGATCAGTTCGTAACGCGGCTGGATGGGGATGAACTCGGCGGGCCAAACTACGCGGGAGCCGATCGGGGACGCTGGGGACCGCACTTCCAAGTTGTGGACTCCGATCCAGCTAAATTTGTAGTGAGGGAGTCCTGGAACGTAGGCTACATGTTGTTGCATAACTATATCTTCGCCTGGCGGGAAGCGAACTTCGCGCGTTACATGCGCAACAGTACAATCACTACCTTGCTCACCGTTGTGGGGGTGGTAGTGACGAGCACCCTAGCTGCCTACGCTTTTGCGCGCATGAAATTCCCCGGTAAAGATCTGATCTTTTCGCTTTATCTGGCTACCTATATGATCCCTGGCGCCGTGACGCTTATCCCCAACTACCTGATCATCATTAAATTGGAAGAGATATTCCAAACCACTTTTGGAATGACCAATGCCTGGTATGATAACTGGACTGCGTTGACGATTCCGTTTATGATCAATGCCTTTAGCGTCTTTCTTTTGCGGCAATTCTTTGCCCAGATTCCGGATGAACTCTATGATGCCGCGCTGATAGATGGCTGTGGGCATCTACGCTTCTTGACACAGATTGTGGCGCCGTTATCAAAGGCACCGTTGATGTCGATAGTGATCTTTAATGGCATCTGGGCTTGGAACTCGTTGCAGTGGCCCATCATCGTCACCAGTACAGAAACCTGGAGGCCGGTTACGGTAGGCTTGTCTAGTTTCATCTCGGAGGCGGCGGCAGAGACTCAGTTGATTATGGCCGGGTCTGTCATCACCACTATTCCGATCTTGATTCTCTACTTCTTTACCCAAAAGCAGTTCACAGAAGGCATTGCTACCACTGGTCTCAAAGGTTAATAATTTCAGCTATGATTAAGGGAGGTGATGTCCTGGCTTAAAATTGATAATTGATGGTTAGTTGACAAGCTAATTGGTAATTTACTGTTTTTGAAAATTAACTAAGCTCGAAGGAGAGAGAAACAAATGGATACTCGTAAACTATTTGCACTATTGGCACTGATGGCGCTGTTACTGCCGTTGATGTCTGCTTGTGCTAAACCTACCCCGGAACCAACCGTGGAAGCTACTGTTGAAGCGACCGAGGAAGCGACCGAGGAAGCGACAGTAGAGGCAACTGAGGAAGCAACTGAAGAACCGACTGAAGAACCAGCCCCCGAACCCGACTACGACACTGACATTTACGGTTATCTTGAGGATGTCGATCCCAGTGGGCAGGAAGTGACCTATTGGTACCAGCACACCCGCTCCCGTGAGGAGCTGATGTTGGCCATGATCGATGACTTCAACCGCACCAATGAATGGGGCATCACCGTAGTTGGTGAGAGCCAGGGTGGGTATGGTGATCTTTTCCAGAACATCATCGCCGGCATTCCCGCCAATCAGCTCCCCGAAATGGCCGTGGCCTATCAGAACCAGGCTGCCACTTACGCCACTCAGGATGTGCTGGTTGCGTTGGATCCTTACGTCGCTAGCGAGAAATGGGGTTATACGCAGGCAGAGCTGGATGACTTCTTCCCCGTAGCGCTGACAGCAGACTATCTCCCGCAGTTCGGTGGCCGTTATGGTTGGCCTCCCTACAAATCAATGGAAGTTATGTACTACAATGAAGATTGGCTGGTAGAGTTGGGCTACGATGGCCCTCCTGAGACCTGGGAAGAATTTGGGGAAATGGCCTGCGCGGCTATTGAGAATCCCTTCTCCGGGCAGACCGGCGAAGGCCCCGTATTGGGCTATGAATACTCCGTGGATGCTTCGCGCTTCGCCACCTTCGTCTTCAGCCGGGGCGGCGACATTATCAGTGAAGATGGCTCAGAATACGTCTTCAACAGTGATGCCGGTATCGCGACGATGAGCTTCTGGCAGGAGTTGGTCGAGAAAGGTTGCGCCGCTCAGGCTACCGAGAAATACGGCGATCAGACTGACTTTGGCAATGGCCGCTCTCTCTTCACCGTCAGCTCCATCTCTGGGCTGCCCTACTACGGGCAAGCCGTCTCTGAGGGCGCGGACTTCACCTGGAGTGTCAATCCCCCACCGTACGGCAGTGACCGCAGTGCTCCGCGGATGAACATCTACGGTGCGAGCCAATCCATCATGACCAGCACTCCTGAGCAGCAGTTGGCCGTTTGGGTCTTCATCAAGTGGCTGAGTGAGCCTGAACAGCAGGCGCGCTGGGCTACCAGCACCGGCTACTTCGCTACTCGCGCTTCCGCTGTTGCGCTGATGCAGGATTACATCGACGAGAACCCCACCTACGCCAAAGCCTTTGAGTTCATGAAACTCGATTCCGGCGTTGAATCCCCCGTCGCTGGATATGACGAATGTCGCGCCGCCATTGCGGAGATGCTCACCGTGATCTTGGACGGTGGCGCAGTACAGGAGGAGATGGACGCGGCTATTGAGGTCTGCAACGAATACTTGGAAGAAGCTGCCCCCTAGATCGGTTCTGCTGAGAATAATTAATGACTCCGCCCCCTCCAAAAAGGGAGCGGAGTCTTTTTTTCTGAATAAACAGTGCTCCGCAAAGACGTCAAGGCACTTAAAGAAGGGAGATTTAACAACGAATTTTTAATGTCCAGTCCGGCGGGTGTTCCCCGGTTTGTCATTTCGAGTGGAGTGGCAGGAATTGCTCAGGAGTCCTTCTGATCTTTGGCACACCAACGATAACGGAAATGCTTCACTAATGCCAACGCCTTGGTTTTGAAGCAGACTTTTGACTTGCGACTTTAGACTTATTTTCAGAGGAGGTTTTTTTAGAAGAACAGAGCAGATAGTAAAGTGAGCTGCCTAGCACGGAGAAAGAGCGCCAGACCCAGTTTGTAATTCTCTGGGTAACGAGGTGACGGTTTATCGAATTTTCGGCGGATGCCGTCAGGGAAACACCCTTCCCTATTTTCTCCCCCCATAAAGTCAAGGCATAAAATCACCGGGTAACTGGTGAGCCAAACCCTGGACAGGGCGACCCCAGAGCTGCGGAGTAACCGCAATGGTACTCCTTCGCCTCTCGCTCCCCCGCTTTATTGTTCACTCTCCTTCTCGCCTTTTCGCCTTTTCGCCTTCTCGCTTTCTCGCTTTTTCGCTTTCTCGCTTTTTCGTACATTCTCAAAGAGTCCGAACTACCCTCACAAAGCTCTAAAATGACTATCCGACTACAAGACCAAAGACTAGCTGTCTATTTTCAGAGGAGGAATTATGTGTGGTATCGTTGGTTATATTGGAACGCAAGCAGCCGCCCCCCTGGTTTTGGCGGGGTTACAGCGGCTTGAATATCGTGGTTATGATTCAGCCGGCATCGCCGTACTGCATGAGGCCGGTGAAATTGTAACCGAGCGCGCGGTCGGCAAATTATTGTACCTCGCTGCGAGATTGGAACTGGCTCCCCTCTCCGGGCATATCGGCATCGGGCATACGCGCTGGGCCACCCACGGCGGCGTGACGGAGGAGAACGCGCATCCGCATCTGGGCATGAATGGGGAGGTGGCCGTCGTTCACAACGGGATCATCGAAAACTACGCTAGCCTGCGGCGCGAATTGCAAGCCGAGGGTGTCACCTTTACCTCAGAGACCGATACCGAGGTCGTCGCACAGCTCGTGGAGCGGGAACTAGCTCAGAGCGGTGATCTCGCGGCCTCGGTGCGCGCGGCCTTGCTCCGCATTGAGGGCGCCAGCTCCTTCGTCTTCATCAGCACCCGGCAACCTGACCGGATAGTGGTCGCCCGGTTGGGCAACGCTGGCGGCATCGTCATTGGTCTGGGGGATAGAGAGACGTTCATCGCCTCGGACATTCCCGCGATCCTCAAGCATACGCGGAAGATCATCTTCTTGGAAAATCGGCAATTGGCCGTGGTGCGCAGCGATAAAATCGCACTCTCCACTCTGAGCGGCGCACCGCTGGAACCGGAAATCCACGCTATCTCCTGGGATCCGGTCGCGGCGGAGAAGGGCGCCTACCGCCACTTTATGCAGAAGGAGATCGCCGAGCAGCCCCGCGCGATCACCGATACGATCCGGGGGCGGGTGAATTTTAGCAGCAACCGCGTGCATTTGGAGACGCTTCCCTTGACGGTTGCCGAGGCGCGTGAGCTGGAGAAGATCACCATCGTGGCGTGCGGCACTTCCTACCATGCCGGCTTGGTCGGTAAATTTATGTTGGAAAATCTGGCCGAAGTACCCGTGGAGGTCGATTATGGTTCTGAGTTCCGTTATCGCCGCCCGCTGGTTGGGAAGAATAATGTGGTACTCGCGATCACGCAATCCGGGGAGACGGTGGATACCTTGGCCGCGATGGAGGAGGGGAAACGTCAGGGGGCTAAACTCTGGTCGATTGTGAACGTCCTGGGCAGCCAGGCTCAGCGCAGCTCCGATGGTTATATCCTCATGCACGCGGGGCCAGAGATTGGCGTGGCCTCGACTAAGGCGTTCACCGCCAGTTTGGTGGATCTTTACCTGCTCGCGCTCCAGCTGGGGACCCAAAGAGGCGTGCTCCAGGGGGAACGGTTGGAGGAAGCTATAGCCGCCTTAGCGCGTCTCCCGCAATTAGCCGGACAAGTGGCGGAGGAAGTGGAAATCTATCATAGACTGGCCGAGATCTTCTACACCCGCGATCACTTCCTCTACCTGGGACGCGGCCCGAACTACCCCATCGCGTTGGAGGGCGCGCTCAAGCTCAAGGAAATCTCCTACATCCACGCAGAAGGCTATCCCGCCGGCGAGATGAAACACGGTCCCATCGCCCTCATTGATAGGATGATGCCGGTAGTCGCGGTGGCGACGCGCGATGGCGTCTATGAGAAAATGATCAGTCAAATCGAGCAGGTGAAAGCGCGGGGCGGCATCGTCATCGCGTTGGTAGAGCAAGGTGACGAGTTGGCCGCGGCGAAAGCCGATTACGTCATGGAAGTGCCGGGCACCACGCCCTTCTTGGCCCCCATCTTGAACACCATCCCCTTGCAGTGGCTCTCCTACGCCATCGCCGTGCGGCGCGGCGCGGACGTGGATCAGCCCCGGAATCTGGCGAAGTCCGTCACCGTGGAGTGAAAATTTCTCAAATTGATGACGTAAGCTCCGGTATTACTTCGAGTATCCAAATCTGCCCCCAACAAAAAAACAGCGGCCCCTTCCGGGGGCCGCTGCTTTCAAGTCAATTGCTTAAGGTTGCTAGCAGAGTTAGCTTATATCCACCCCTGACCCTTAATGAAATCGGTCAGTACCGGTACAGTAACCCATTCGCCCTTGTAAGCCTGGATGGCCAGGTAGATCTGATAAATCAGAACCGCCACGCCGATAAAGCAACCAATCACCACCGCGCTCAAGATGGTCGAGATCGCGTATCCAATTACGCTAAACACCAAGGCGTTCATCGCGTGGTATTTGATGAAAGGGCGAGATTTCTTATCTTCCAACAACAAGACGACAAGGGGAATTAGCGGAGCAAAAATCCAGCTGAGCAGTGCCCAAAGCTTATCATCATCCGTAACATTCATATCTGGTGCCATATCTGGTTGTTCCATATCTTCATCTCCTTTAGATCTATGATACTATAAATAAAGTATAGTGTGGTCGCAAGTGTACTTGCCCAACCACAAAATGCGATTGTGATTATTCTATAACTATTTGGGAGGATGTCAACAAGATGACCGAGAGAGTTGTAGTAGGGATAAGCGGCGGCGTGGATAGCGCGGTAACGGCGGCCTTGCTCTTAGCGGCCGGTTTCGAGGTGCGGGGCGTGACGTTGCAATTATGGCAAGCTCCCCAGATTGAGAGCGAGAATGTTCTGGATGGCGTGCGCGCACTAGCGGAAGCGCTGCACATTCCGCTGCGCGTGCTGGATTTGCGAGAGCGCTTCTATCAGCGGGTAGTGGCCCGCTTCGCAGACGATTATGCCCACGGACTCACGCCGAATCCCTGTGTGACTTGCAATCCCACGCTCAAATTTGACGCGCTGCTGGCGGCGGCCGCGGAAGCAGAAGCTGAGTGGATCGCCACTGGGCACTACGCGCGCGTGGAACACACATCCACCGGCACAGCGCGTTTACTACGCGCGCGCAGTCGCCAACGTGACCAGAGCTACATGCTCTATCGCCTCACGCCACGGCATCTCACGCGGCTACGCTGTCCACTAGGTGAGCTGGAAAACAAATCCCAGGTACGGGAGATTGCCCGGCGTCTGGGCTTGCCCGACGCGGAACAACGCGATAGCCAGGACCTCTGCTTCTTGGGCGGAGCAGATTACCGCCCGCTGCTCCAAACCCTGCGCCCAGAGAGCTTCCAACCCGGCCCCATTCTTAACGAGGCCGGCGAGGTATTAGGGGAACATTACGGCCTGCCCCGCTACACCATTGGGCAACGGAGCGGCCTGGGAATCGCGACCCACCAACGCCTCTACGTGTTGGCTTTGCATCCGGTAGAGAACGCGCTGATTGTGGGACCTGCGGAACGCTTGTTACGGACTAGCTGCCAGCTCACCGGCCTCACCTTCACGCAAGGAGCAGCGCCAGCGCCACGGTTCACGGCGGAGGTACAAATCAGGTATCAGTCACCGCCGGTCCCGGCTGCCATCGAGCTGCAAACAGATACCCAAGCCACCGTCACCTTTGCGAAACCGCAGCGCGCCCCGGCCCCAGGGCAATCGGTAGTCTGTTACCACGGAGCGGTAGTACTGGGGGGAGGATTCATCAGCGGTTAAGTGGTTCAGCCAGTAAGCAACCGCTTCCTCGCTTCCTCGCTTCTTCGTCTCCTCGCTTCCTCGTTTTCTCGCTTCCTTTTGTTCTTTCAGCATAACAAGGCTATAATGGCTTGTAGCGCGGAATGATATTCCGCCCGCCGGATTGACAATCCGGGATACAACCGGCCCTAATTTTTTGAGATGATACCTATAATGTAGCTTCTCAATAAATGGGAGGGGAAACATTGTGGTAGCTGTCATGCTCCCCACAGAGACCTGGAGAAAAATAAAAAATTCGGCGCCCTCCGTGTCTCTCTGTGGTAAAAATTACCCCGGATTATTGAGATGATATGCTATAATCTAGCAAATTTCAACAGGTAAGAAAGAGTAGGTATGAGAAAAGAAATTCGTATCCTCATCGTAGATGATAGTCGAGAAATTCGAGAATTTGTCAAAAATTCTATCCTTGAGCCGGCAGGGTACCGGGTATTGCTAGCCATTGATGGCCAGGAAGGGTTGAGGAAGGCCACTACCAAACAACCGGATTTACTCCTCTTAGATTATGAGCTCCCCTACCTCAACGGCATTGAAGTGCTGCGCGCACTCAAGAAACGGCAGGTATCCATTCCTACCATCCTCATTACTTCCTACGGTTCAGAGTCGGTGGCCGTGGAAGTTTTCCGTTTAGGAGTACGCGATTACATCCCCAAACCCTTCACCGTGGAGAGGCTCTTAGATTCCATAGAACAGGTACTACAGAACGTCCATCTTGAACGAGAGCGTGATAACCTTATGCTCGAATTACAGAGAAGCAATGAGCATTTGAATCAGCGGCTGCGCGAGCTCGATACACTTTATCACGTCAGTAAGTCAGTAGCTCTCCTCGGTGAGCCAAAAGAGCTCTGGGAACGCATAGTCTCGGCCGCTCTCTACTTGACCGATGCCATGGATGGAGCGCTGGTGCTCCGTGATCCTCAGACCGGAAAATCCACCGTCCGCATTCAAAAACAGCGTTCTGGCGCTACCTACACCCAAGATGAAATTCATCCCAATATCATGACCCAAGCCACCAGTTTAATGATGGCTGTGCCCTTGAAAGTTGGAGATAAAGTATTAGGCGCACTAACGGTAAGTAACAAACGCAATCGCGAGAGGTTAACTTCCCATAATAAACGGCTCTTAGATATGTTAGCCGACTACGCAGCCATCGCCATCGCCAACAGCCGTTTGTTGGCCGAGGTGGAAGAACGCCGGCAACGAGAGAAACGTGAGATCCGTAACCTCTTCGAACATTATGTCTCGCCGCCGGTAGTCGAACGGATTTTGCAGCGACCTAACGAGGTGCGACCTGGCGGGCAACGACAAGATATCTCGGTGCTGTTTGCTGATCTGCGCGGCTTCACCACCTTTAGCGCGCAAACACCGCCAGAAATCCTGATCCGGATACTTAACCAACACATCGCCGCCGCCACCGAGGTACTTCTGGAGATGGGAGGTACCTTAGATAAATTTATGGGGGATGAGATTATGGCTTTTTTCAATGCGCCGCTGCCCCAGCCCGATTATGCGCTCCAAGCTGTCAAGACGGCGGTACATATCCTTAAAGCCATGCGTAAGCTACACCCACAACTCCCCCCGAAACATCGGTTGGATTTTGGGATCGGCATCTACACTGGGGAAGCGATTGTCGGCAACGTCGGCACAGATAAGCTCGTTAATTTCACCGTGGTCGGCCCAACGGTCAACAAAGCTCACGCGCTCCAAGAGCTGGCCCCGGCCAGAAGAATTATCATCTGCCAGCACACCTATGCGCAAGTGTGCAGTCGCCTGCCCGCCACCAGATTGCCAGCGGTGAAATTCAAAGGACAAGCCGAACCAGAGCCAATTTATGAAATTTCGCTAAAAGATTGAGGGTGCTGAAGACACAGATTTTCGCGGATAAATCCTAATTTATCATTTTTAATCTGTGAGCGGCGGCTGCGTTTAGCTACATCCCTTTTTTAGTTTGACGGAGCGCTAGATTTTAAGCCAACAATAGCCGTAGCCCGCCAGTTCAACCACATACAGCTCTTCAGTTATTGGCGGGTAAGTTTCCCCAGTCAGGATATCCACTGGCGTTTTCCCCGCATAGTCTGCCAGATCAACGGAAACGGTTTGGGGTTCAGGTGCCAGGTTGTTAAAGATGATCAACGTCTCCGCAACGGTGGCGCGCAGATAGGCCAACCCGGTGTGCGGATGTACTTCCAGCAGGTGCAGCTCGCCCCGTCCAAAGGCCGGATATTTCTTGCGGATACGGAGCAACTCTCGCATTCGGTTAAGCAGCGAGTCCGGGTCCTCCCGTTGCGCAGCGACGTTGATTTTTCGGTAGCCGTAGATTTCATCCTCGATCACGGGAGCGGCGAGCTGCTCTGCGGGGGCAGTGGAGAAGCCTGCGTTCTCGCTAGCCTCCCACTGCATCGGCGTGCGGACGCCATCCCGGTCATCCAACCAGATGTTATCCCCCATACCAATCTCATCGCCATAGTAGAGCACCGGTGAACCAATCAGGGTGAGGAAGATAGAGTTCGCCACCTCAATACGCGCCCGGTTATTTTCCAATAACGGGGCCAAGCGGCGGCGAATACCCAGGTTGAGGCGCATCCGCGGTTCCGGCGCGTAGAAATCCCACATGAACTCCCGCTCCTCCGGCGTCACCATCTCCAACGTCAGCTCGTCATGGCAGCGGAGGAAAGACCCCCACTGGCAACCTTCCGGCAGCTCTGGCGTGCGCGCCAAGATCTGCTCGATGGGAGTGCGGTCGGCTTGCGCCAGGGCCATGAAAATACGCGGCATCAACGGGAAGTGGAAGTTCATCTGGAACTCGTCGCCCTCCCCAAAGTAGGGGCGCACATCTTCCGGCCATTGGTTCGCCTCAGAGAGCAACAACGTGCCCGGCGCGTAAGCATCCAAGAACTTGCGCATCCGCTTGAGATAAGCGTGAGTCTCCGGCAAGTTCTCACAGCTGGTCCCCTCACGCTCAATCAGATAGGGAGTCGCATCCACCCGGAAGCCATCCACTCCCAGGTCGGCCCAGAATTGCATTATCCGCAACATCTCACGCTGCACCGCCGGATGATCATAGTTCAGGTCCGGCTGGTGATGGAAGAAGCGATGCCAGAAGTAGGCGCCACGCACCTCATCGTAAGTCCAGTTAGAAGGCTCATAATCCAAGAAGATAATACGCGACTCTTCATATTTCTGATCCGTGTCGCTCCAGACGTACCAATCACGGTACTTCTCATGTTCCGGGTGTTGCGGATCACGAGAAGCCTGGAACCAGGCATTTTGATCGGAGGTGTGATTGGGGATCAATTCCACCAGCACCTTCAAATCGCGCTCGTGCGCGGCGGCCATCAGCGCGCGGAAATCGGCCAGGGTTCCATAATCGGGGTGAATAGTGTAATAGTCGCTCACGTCATACCCATCATCGCGTAGCGGTGAGGGGAAGATGGGCAACATCCAGATAGCGTCAACACCTAACCAGCGCAGATAATCCAACTTGGAGGTCAAGCCGGCCAGATCCCCGATGCCATCCCCGTCGCTATCGGCGAACGCGCGTACAAACACTTCGTAGAAAACTGCATCTTTATACCAATCCACTTGCATGAGATTCTCCTTTTGTTAACTAGTCAGGTAGTTGTTCCCAGTTAAAACATGATTTTTGACCGCGCGAGGCGCAGACGCCAAGACGCTGACCCGCTAATCCGCTGACTCGCCAAAATACAACTGCGCCAGTTCGGCCAGCGTGATGGCGTTCTCGGCCGTGGGAACGCGGAAGTAAGGATGAAGCGGCAGCAGCTCTGCCGGGCGGTTAGCCGCCGGAGCGGCCACCACCTTTTCCATCCGGGCCAAGTAACCGGACGCCGTGCGTTCCCAGGTGTAGCCATCCAACACCCGCTGACGTCCCCGCGCCGCGAAGTTGGCCCAACTCGCGGCATCGCCCAAGACCCGCATCAAACCGCGCGCGATATCCGCCGGGTCGGTGGGATCGACCAGTACGCCATACTCCGTCTCCGCGTCCACCAAACTCTCACTGGGACCGCCATTTTTCGTCACGATGACAGGCAACCCGGCGGCGGCAGCCTCCAATGGAGCCAGACCAAACGGTTCATAGAGCGCGGTGAGCGCGAAGACGGAGCCTCGCCGCGCCAAGTAGCGATAAGCCGCCGCTAGAGCCGGTTGACCGCGCAGCGCGAAGGCGCTGATTTTGCCCCAGAGGTCATATTCTTCCACCACCGTGCGGAGGCCGGCCAGTACTTCCATCTCTGTCAAGCTGGCCCCGGCGTTAACGTGCAACGGATCATCCAACGCACCGGTAAAAATTACCAGATTCGCTCGCTCCTGCAAGGCGGGATGTTGTGCGAAGGCCCGTACCAGAGCCAAATGGTTCTTCTTGGGATCCAGGCGGCTGGATGCGATGATCGCCGGTAATTCGCGTCGCTCGGCCGCCACATCACGGGCCAACATCGCCTGTACGTGTTCCTGCACTGTCTCCTCATGGGCAGAGTGCGCAGCTGCTCCAAAGGTAGTCAGGTTCACGCCGGGCGGGATGACGGCGAAGCGGCGGTCATCCGCCGTCTCCACCGCGCCGCGATAGGCCGGATGGGCGTATTGCTCCTGCCGTTCCTGCGTGGTGCTGGTAAAATTCACCGCCGAACGGTTCATGCTCAGACGTTCTGCCTTCAAGCGCGCCCCAAAGTGGAATTGCGCATCCATCTCGGCCAAATTCTCGGCGCTGACGTGCAGCTTGTCCATCTTCTGCGCCCCCAACGAGTGCCCGGTGAAAGTAAACGGCGTCCCGGTCGCGTCTTCCAAGAGCGCGCCGCAGAGTCCCCCATCGCCGTAATGGGTAGTAAAGATGTCGGGCAACTCCTCGCCGTAGAATTCCAAGATGTGGGGAACCCAATCCCGCACCAGATAAGGCCAGAGCGACTCCTTGCGCAAAAACTTCTCTGGGCCGGCTGGCAAACGGATAATACGCACATTCTTCGCTTCCGGGTAAGCATCAAATTTGCCGGCAAATTCCGGCCAATGAGGAGCAATAATCTGGCGTGTCAAAATATCCACCTGCTGGCCCAATTCCGCCAGCGCCAGAGCGACTTGCTTCACATAGACTAACTGCCCGCCGAAGTCAGGGTGCTCAGTCCAATAACTATCTCGCGAGTCAAAATTCCCCTGTGGATTCAAAAAAGCAATATGCATTGTCATACCTCCCTTTAAATTCTGGGAAAATTACACTTGCTCATCGCGAAAAAAGATAACTCACCACGAGACAGAGTAATTTTGCCACAAAGGCGCTAAGAAAGAAATTAGGTATCATCTCAAAAAATTAGGGCCGGTTGTATCCCGGATTGTCAACCCGGCGGGCGGAATACCATTCCGCGCTACAAGCCCCCGAAATATTGAGATGATACGAAATTAGATTGTAATTGTTCAAGAGGGGGCGTTTGCCTACCGGGGATAGCGTGGCAGTCGCCCCAAAAGGGCAATTGCCAATACCGATTTTTTACGTAAAATATATTCATGCAGTTTTCACAATACGCTTAATGCGTGGTGGAGGGATATGAAGTATTATTCGGAGGAAAAATCAGCCAAATTGCGTGAAACTTTTGAAGCCGAGGTGCTCCAATGGCTTAAAGTTACTACGCGCCCGATGTTTGGTTGCCCCAGCTACCAGGTGGAGAATTATCTCTTCGCTTTCCTGGTAGATGAGGGGGTGGTAATTACACATCTCTACAAAACAGAGCGCGAAATTCTCCAGCGGCGTTGTCAGGTGGATGATTTCCACGCTGGAGAACGCATCTTGCGCCGTTGGGGACTGGCCAGCATTAAGGATCGGGAAGAGCTAGGTTTTGTGATTCCTTTTGTGCGGCAGAGTTATGAAGAGGCCTTACATCGAGCGCGCGGTGAACGGCAGGGCTGGCCAGACGATAGTTCGCAGGAGCGCTAGCTCAAATCTAAGTGCATCTCGATGCGGGTAAAAGAGACGAGATAGCCAAACTCTTCAAAAACTTTCCGGTACGGATCAACCGCTGGCAAATTCTCCAATTTAGTGTCGTGTAATAGATGTCGCGTATGCAGCGCGTGTAATAGAGCGTGGGCCACTGTCATTTTATCGCCGGTCTCTGGTTGCAATACAATCCGCGCTAGTTGATAAAGAGCATGTTGGTAGGCTACCCAGCCATAGCTACCATCCACTAACCGGATCTTTAAGCCTTCCAAGTTACCCGCTTTACGCAGTGAGGGCAATTCGTCCAACCAGGAAGGTTGGCTCTGCCGTCCCTCCAAAAGGGCGCTGACCGTCGCTGCGTCTAAGAATGTAAGTGTGTATGGTTTCCTTTTGAGCTGGGCTTTGATGGGGGGGCGGCGTAACACCAGCAGTTCTCTGGTTACGTGAAACCCTAATTTCTTGAAGAGATAAAAAGCCGGCCAGTTATCCTTGATCACTTCTAGAGTCACCTGCTGCGCTCCCCGTTCCTTAGCCTGCTGAATCAGGTACTCCATCATGCCTTGTCCCGCATTATTACGTCGTTTGTTGGGCGCTACGCCCAACCGCGTGATCCAAGCCCGTTGGTCACGTACCCCCAGCATCCCCAGCCCGACTATTTCTCTCCCGAGGGTGGCTATCACGGAAGATTCCAACTCCACGTCGTAATTATGGATGTAGGCTCTCATACGCGCCACGTTCATGGGCATGGGCACGATGTAATCAATCCTGGCACGATTATAGGTCTCGGTCAAAGTTTCGATAGGGAATGCCGTGGCCGGGAATAATTCTACGGAACGTTTTTTAGCGGTCATCGGCGCTCCCCTTACTCAGAATCGCTAGCGAGATAAGCAGTAATCTGAGCATAAAACTGACGCGCCTTAATGGGTTTGGAGATGTAACCAGCGCAACCATACGCTTTAGCCATCTCCCGGGCGGTATCTGGCGGCCAGGCTGTCACGGCCACCACGGGCATAGCTTTCAACTCCGTCCTCCGTTGCAGCAAAGTCATTACCGTCTGCCCATCCAAATCGGGTAGCCCCATATCCAATAAGATCAGATCCGGCCGGTGTTCTACAGCTAGCTCCAAACCAGAAGTGGCATCTTGGGCGTGGAGAAACTGACAATCATGATGTTTCAGAATTTGTTTAACCAGACGTGCATCATACGGATTATCCTCAATGAGCAATATCTTTGTCATGGCCCCATCCTTTGCTAAATACTTTCACCCAAAACTATTTTTTGCTTAGCGTTCTTTGCATCTTGGTGATGAGGGCAGGTACGAGCTCACCGCAACCTGCCAATTGTGTCATTCCCTAAGTCATGGCTGGGGAGTATGAGTGGGACTGGGCGTGAAGGTGGCGGTCGGGGGAGTAGTTAGTGTCGCCGTGGGCGCGCAGGTCACCGTAGGCGTGGGTGATTGGCTCTCAGTAGGAGTGGGCGTCAAGGTAGCAGTCGGCGTGGCGGAAAGGGTCGGTGTGAGGGTTGCCGTAGCACTGATTACCGGCGTGGGTGTATTAGTCGGCGTCACTGTGTAGGTGGGGATAAGCGTGACCGTGGGGGTGCTGGTGACGGAGAGCGTCGGGATGGCAGTTGCGGAGGGGGAGGGAGTGAAAGTCGGCGGCATGAGCGTTGGCGTCGGCGGAGGGGTCCAGGTCGGCGTGATCACCATCTGCGCGGGAAGATAGAGCGGCTGACCGGGGTAGATACTGTTCCCCGAGAGGCAATTGGCCCAACGGATTTCCGCGACGGTGGTCCCGTAACGGACAGCCAACCGATATAACGTATCGCCCTGGCTCACGTAAGCCACGCGCCAATAGAGTGGCGGCCCACAGCGCGCCGGGGGGGGCGTGGGGGTAAATACCGCACCAGGCGGCAGATAGAGCACTTCGCCGACCACGATTGGACTGGCGCCCAGACAGTTACTTCGTCTCAAGGCGTATTCCGGAATCTGTGCCTGCCACGCCAGAGAGACGAGCGTATCGCCGGGCTGCACCGCATAGGGCAACCACCCATCCGGCGGCGCGCACTGCTCGATCAGCGCGGAGCGTGGAGTGGGCGTGCAGGGCCGGGTCGCACTTCCCACGGGGAGAGGCGTTTCCGGCTCTACCGTGGGGTAAAACGTCGCTGTGGACGCCAGCGACTGGAGCGTGGGGCGCATACGCACCAGAGAGGGGTCTAATTGCGCCAGACGGACATTACCTAGCACCATTCCCAGCGTCAAGAACCCGACCAGAAAGACACTCCCTAAACGCACTAAGCTTTTTTTCACGATCTTCTCTCCACCCGGCTATTTTAACCGCAAACCAATAAAATTGAAAGTGAGTGCTTTATATTACGCGAAACGTTACTGCCAGGATATAGTATCCCCAGCGGGAAATGTTGGCTTTCCTAAAAAAGTCAACTCACCAGAGAGACCCGGAGCAGAAGCTTAAAATTTAGGAGAAGGATAGCTCACTTTACCGGTCAAAAAGTTAATTTTCTAACGGTTAACTTAAGATCTCCGTGGTGAAATGTTTAGTTTTTTTAGTAGCCCCAAACCATTCTTTTGTCCAAAATCCAACATGGGTAAGGCAGAAACAAACAAGAGCTAGACTTGCTGAACCTCTATTTTCTCGGTACAATGAGCTCTCTTATTAACCAGGAGGTATTCCTTGAAGATGATTGGTTCTAAAGTTGCCACCGTGGTCTTGGCCGCCGGCGGTTCGACCCGGTTTGGAGAAGCTAAACAGTTATTGGAGTGGGATGGTCGCCCGCTGGTGGCCCATAGCGTTGACCTGGCCTGGAGCGCGGGGCTGACGCCCGTGACCGTGGTGGTAGGCGCGGAGGCTGAGCGCGTCATCCCGGCGTTGGAGGGGCGTCCCTGCCAGATTTTGCGCAATTACCGTTGGGCAGAGGGTCTGAGTAGCAGCTTGAGTGTGGGATTGGCGGCCTTGCCGGCTTCCATTGAAGCCGCGGTCTTTCTCCCGGTGGATCAGCCTGGCCTCACGCCGCAATTTCTGCAAGCGTTGGTGGCGCGTTGGCGCGCGAGCGGCGCGGATATCGTCGTACCCACTCACCAGGGACGACGCGGCGGCCCGGTACTCTTCGCGCGCACCCTCTTCCCCGCGCTGGCGCAACTCTCCGGGGATGTGGGAGGCCGCGCGCTCTTCGCCGCCCACGCTGACCGCCTGGTCACGCTGCCGGTGACCGATCCGCGTCTGCTGGCGGACGTGGACACGCTGGCAGCCTACGCTGCTCTCCGCGCGCAGACCGCGCAACGTGACCCGGCAGAGATGTTGCGGGCGATTCGCGCCGTCATCTGCGATATGGACGGCGTGCTCTGGCGCGGCGAAGAGCCGCTTCCCGGATTTTTGGAGTTCTTCGAGCTGCTCCAAAAACGCAACTTACGTTACACTCTAGTAACCAACAACGCCAGCCGCACCCCGGAGCAATACGTGGAGAAATTAGCTCGCCTGGGAGTGGCGACGAGTGTAGAACACGTGCTCAGTTCCGCACTGGCCGCCGCCAGCTACCTGGCGAAGAACGCCGCGCCAGGCGCACTTGTCTATCCCGTGGGCGGCGCGGGAGTCCCCGCGGCCCTGCGCGCGCAGGGTTTCCGGCTCTCCACCGGCGACGCGGCGGATTACGTCGTCGTGGGCTGGAGTCCTAA
Organism: Thermoflexia bacterium; assembly: GCA_011192175.1. GTDB lineage: Bacteria > Chloroflexota > Anaerolineae > B4-G1 > SLSP01 > G713. The sequence goes on along the minus strand of DUEJ01000012.1, from coordinate 5,187 downwards.
GACTACTTGGTACGATATGGCCAAAGCCACCTTGCTCATTCGCAGAGGTGCTACCTTCATCGGCACCAACCCCGACCGGACCTTCCCCAGCGAGCGGGGCTTAGTGCCCGGCGCCGGCTCGCAGTTGGCTCTCTTGGAGGCTGCCACAGATATCAAGCCGCTGGTGGTGGGTAAGCCGGAACCGATACTCTACCAGCAGGCGTTAGCGCGAATGGCCGCGGATCCCGCCGAGACCTTGATGATTGGGGACCGGCTGGACACCGATATTTTGGGCGGCCTGCGGCAGGGACTCCACACCGCGTTATTGCTCTCCGGCATCCAACGGCGGGAGGAGCTGGCGCAGTCGCCTATCCATCCAGAGCTGGTCTTTGATGATCTGGTCGAATTGGTGAGGGTTTTGGGAAGCGGGAATTAGAGAACCCAATTTTAACTGCTCGACCTCTGGTGACACAGAGTGTTGCACCGAGACGCGCAGAGAAAAACTTCTGATTTCCTCTCAATATCTTGGAGCAGTTTTTCTCCGACGAGGAGATGTTGGCGTATTCCGCAGAAAAAAGTGAGGTTATTACACCGTACTCCAATACTGGAGGCGGCTTTGCCACCGAGGTTCCGCGGGTACTGTGCGTGCCGCTCTCAGGTGATATCCTCCCCAGAGGGTTAGAGGCTACTGGTCAGTTACGTGAACGCTAGACCTTAATAGTTCCCTAATTCAAAAACAGCCTGGTCAAATGAATGACCAGGCTGTTTTACGTGGACGAATTGCCGGTTTTACTTAATCCAGGCAAACTGCGTCAGCCGCAGTGCGTAGACGATTCTTGGCATCCAGTTTTTCAATCCTCAAAAACTTGGCGGGGTGGCGTCCAATCCACCACGTGACCATCATGCTGCAATAGCTCCCAGGCCAGCACGCGGTAGGCTAACGCGCCACTTGAACGCGCGGAATAGAAGATCACCGGCTCTCCATAGCTGGGAGCTTCACTGACCCGCACGTTACGCGGGATGAGTATCCTAAAGACTTGGTGCGGGAAATGACGTTGAACTTCCGCTACCACTTCCTGAGAGAGATTGGTGCGCTTATCAAACATCGTCATCACCAAGCCCCGCACTCCCAGCGTGGGATTTAAGCCACGCTGGATCAACTGGATAGTATTCATAAGCTGAGATAGCCCTTCCAGGGCCAGATATTCACACTGGACAGGGATGATAACGCTCTGCGCCGCGGTAAGGCTATTGACAGTCAATATCCCCAAACTGGGGGGAGAATCGATCAGGAGATAATCATATCCCGCCACCGGAGCTAGCAATTGTCGCAACCGTCCCGCTCGCTCACGAGGGTCAGTCAGGTTATTCAGTTCCACGGTCGCGCCGGCCAGAGCTGGCGTGCTAGGGAGTAAGTCCAACCCTTCCCATGCAGTATGTACCACCGCCTCTGCCAGACTACACTCGCCAATCAACACTTCGTAAATGGAAACCGGCAGTGTGCGTACATGCACTCCGAGGCTGGTGGTGGCGTTGCTCTGCGGATCAATATCCACCACCAACACCCGTAGCCCCCAGTCAGCCATCACGGCCGCCAGGTTCACCACCGTGGTAGTCTTCCCCACCCCTCCCTTTTGATTAGCGAAGGCATAAACGCGCGTCATATCCAGCTTCACAATGAGCTACGGCCCGCGCTACTCTTTCGTCGGAAAAACAGTCACGGCCCGGCCCTTCCCGGAACCGTAGCTCTGCGTGCGTACCCGGGAATCATGGCGCAATACCATGTGAACGTAACGCCGCTCGCGCGAAGTCATAGGCTGCAAGCGTACCGGGCGATCCAAGCGGGTAGCTTTTTCTGCCGTCTGTAGGGCCAGCTGTTGCAACTTATGGGTGTGATGCCAGCGGTGACCGCCAGCGTCCAAAATCAGATTAAAATTGCCGTCATTTTTGCTGCGCACCAGGATGCGCGTCAAAAATTGCGCCGCATTCAAAACCTCTGGCTCTGCCAACAGAGCAGCATCTTCCCCTTGTAGAGAAAGCCATAATTCTGGTCGATCCTTACCATCCCCCACGCGCCAAATCACTTCCAGCTCTATCTCCAACGCTCCGAAGAGATTTTCAGCTATCTCCAATACCGTCACATTGATGCCCGCCTGCTCTTCCGTTACTTCCATTTCTGGCTGGGGTTCCTGTACCTCTACTTGGGATTCCTGCGCTCTCGGGGAAGGCGCCTTTAAGGACTTAGCCGGCAAGAGAGCGGCAGTGCTTTCCGCTGGTTTTTCCTGATATTCCTCCACCTTCTTTCGCACATCAGGTTTCTTTGCAACCGGCGGCTGTTCCAACGGCACGGCTTCTTTCTGAACAATAATCGGTTCCTCATTAACGAGCTCCTCAGCTGGCGCGGAAGCAACTTTACGCTCCACTCGCACTCGAGCTTCTCGCGCACCTATACCTAGGAATCCCGTACTTCCCTCGTCCAACACTGTGATATCGGCCTCGTCGCGGGCAATGCCCAACTGTGTCAATCCTAGAATAAGCGACTCATCAACAGTGGGAGCCTCAATCTCCACCCACCCTTTGGATTTCATCTGCGTAGCCTCCTAGCTTACCATTGCGTTCATTTTCATCTTCGTCGGCTCTCTATATCTGTTCCCGTTTACATCTCAAAACTGCCACCCCTAACCACTTACTCAGCTACATCATCATCGTCGGACTGCCCGATCAGATAATACTGGAAAATACCTACCAGGTTAGAAATGACCAGATATACGGAAAGTCCAGAGGCGTAGCTCATGGAGACAAAACCCATGAAGAGCGGCATCGTAACTTGCATGGATTGCGTCATGGCCTGCGCCTGATCATCTTTGGAAGAAGCGGTAGTAGGCGTCATGGCCGAGATAAGCTTCTGTTGAATCCAACTCGTTATCACTACCAGAACCGGCAAAATATAATAAGGGTCGGGCAGGGCTAAATCCAGCCACCAAAACTGACTTTGCAAAGGAAGTAAAGCACTCAAGTTCGGGAGCCAATCCACCCTGTAAATATGAGGAGCTAGCTCCAATAATCCCAGCGGGGTTGCAGCCAGCGCGCGAATAATAGCGCGGTAAAGACCTAGCATTAAGGGTAGTTGAATCAACAACGGCAAACAGCCGCTAGCTGGATTAACTCCCGCTTCCCGATAGAGCTTCATCTGCTCTTGCCCTAAACGCTCTTGATCGTTCTTATATTTTTCCTGAATTATCTTCAGCTTCGGCTGAAGTTTACGCTGTTGCTGCATACTCTTTTGCTGCTTTATCGTCAAAGGAATCATCGCTAAACGGATAAGCACGGTAAGCAATGCCACAGCTAAAAGAGTCTGCCCATTCAACAAACTATAGAACAAGAGTAACAAATTTGTGATTGGATCAACTACAATCGCATCCCACATAACATCTCCTAAAGTTGAACTGAAAGCTGCCCTTATCGCACACTACGAATTATCAGCATCTAGTTAAAATTTATGCCATTCCGGCCCCCGGCTCTCCCTTAGAGAGACTATTTTTCTTCCGCCACCGGATATTGCCAGAGCTCTCTACCATTGGATACTGCGAAAGCCTGCACCCGTGTAGAGATCATGATCGGCGCCGCGTAAACTCGCTCGCCATCCGTGACCAGATTGCCAGGTAAGCGTCCTGGATTTTCCAGCACCTCGCCCCAGGGCAGTCTATCTCCCGTCTCGGCGTCTAATGCGTAGATCAACCCGCGCTCATGGGCCGGCAAGAGCAGCTGAGTGCCATCAACGTTGAAGACCCCTCGGCCACGGAAGATCGCATCAATGGACGTGCGCCAGAGAAGCTCCTGAGAAGCGATATCAAACGCAAAGACCTCTCCGCCCACATCCGCAAAATAGATAGTCGATTCAGAGACCAAAGGCGTAGCCCAGAACCAGCTCGCGCCACCCTCAAATGTCCAGACCACCGCGCCTGATTGGGGATCGACTTGATAGATCTGATCACCAAAATTTCCCAACCAGATATGGCCCCCGGCCAGCACCGGAGAAACAGCGATCGCGCCGGTGGTTCCTAGTCGCCATTGTTCCGCACCGCTCTCTAATGATAAAGCATAGCAATGATGATCCAATGAAGCCACATACACCAGCTCGTCGACTACCAACGGAGTCGCCCAAATGCGATCTTGAGTAGCAAAGGTCCAGGCCAGAGAGCCATCTGCCAGATTGAGAGCGTAGAGTTTGCCATCGCCGTTACCGATCAGAAAAAGATCGCCAGCAATAACGCCTTCTCCTACATACTGTCCTCCAGCGCCAGAAAACTCCCAGGCCAACCCGGGCGTCTGGTCATGGGAATCTCCCAAGCGAAGAGCGTGGACAGTCTGATCATTGAGACCGGCGACCAACAATAACTCTCGCTTCTCATCCAACACCGGAGTGGAGTAGAATCCGCTTTTGGCATCCGGTTCAGCCGGGAATGTCCAGAGAGTTTCTCCGCTCTGGACATCGAAAGCCTGCACCTGATCGATATTTGCCACGTAAAGGATATCCGCTTGCACCAACAAACCCGGCCAACTCTCGGCCCGCGCTGCGCCACTGCAACCGGTAAAGGTAACTAAGAGCATCAACAACAGGCAGCCTAAGGCCAGTTGCGACCGAGACCTGGTTGAGATATTTTGCCAAAACTTCATCTTTCCTCCTAATTCAAGGAACTGGATCATACCCCCCAGGATTAAAGGGGTGACAACGAGAAATCCGCTTGAAGGCCAACTTACCGCCTTTCCACAAACCATAGCGGGAAATAGCTTCAAAACTATAAGCAGAACAAGTGGGAGTAAAACGACAGGTTGGTGGAAAGAGCGGAGAAATTGCACGTTGATAGAAACGGATTAGTCCCAACACCAGCTTTTGCATAAAATACCAATCTACCGGATTATGACCAGAGCTCGACCCGCTGAAGCATCCTCGCCAAAGCGGTTTCCACGCACGGCTCTTTTACTTGCAAGATAGGGCGGCGGGCCAAGAGGATGATGTCCCAACCGGGGGGTACATGTCCGTATAGCTGGCGGGCCGCTTCCCGCAACAGACGTCGGGCGCGATTACGCGCAACCGCATTCCCTACCTTCCGGCTGGCTACTAACCCCAAACGGGTCTTCCTCGAGCCCGCTCTGGGAACTGCCCACAGAATAAATAAAAAATGCGCCCATGACTGTCCCTCATTC
>DUEJ01000119.1 GCA_011192175.1 Thermoflexia bacterium | reverse complement strand
GTGGCGCGTACTCCGGTAACTGCACGGCAGTTTATTGAGGAGGTCGGCTATCCGGTAGTCGCCAAGCCCGATAATGGGGTAGGAGCCGCCGCGACTTTCAAGATCAACAATGTTGAGGAGCTGGCGCGGTTCTTCGCCGAGAAGCCGGAGTCGGATTATTTCATGGAGGAATTTATCTCCGGCGAGCTCTACTCCTTTGATGGCCTGGTAGATCAGGATGGCAAAATTGTCTTCTATACCTCGCACCATTTCAATCAAGGGATCATGGAAGTCGTCAATCAACGGTTGGATATGTATTATTACTCCTTACGTGAGATTCCGGCGGATTTGAAAGCGGCTGGTTTCCGGACGGTCGCGGCTTTCGGCTTGCGTGAGCGGTTCTTCCACATTGAATTTTTCCGTCGCGAGGATGGTCTGGTGGCGTTGGAACTCAACATGCGGCCTCCGGGCGGGCTGACCATGGATATGTTCAACTACGCCAACGATATCAACCTCTATCAGGAGTGGGCGAACATCGTGGTAAATAATCACTTCGAGGCCACCTACACGCGCCCCTACCACTGCGCCTACGTCGGGCGGAAGTGGCATCGCCACCACCAGCTCTCGCATGAGGATGTGCTGCGTACTTACCCGGAACTCATCGTGCATCATCAAGATATCAACCCGGTGTTGGCTCCGGCGATTGGCGAATATGGTTATTTGCTCCGTTCGCCGGATGTGAAACGCTTGCAAGCAGCGATTGAGGGAATGGTGGCGCTGCGATGAACGTCGAATATCATCAGTGGCGAACAGAGAGACTCAACCGGGATATGGAGTTCAAGGTCTACGGGCATGCGGGCAAGCCGGTGGTGGTTTTTCCCTCGGCTAGAGGGACGTTCTACCAATTTGAAGATTTCGGGATGGTGAACGTGCTTAGTGAATTTATCGAGGCGGGCAAAATCCAACTCTACACAGTTTCCAGCAATGATAACGAGGCTTGGTTGGCCGAAGATTGGATTAGTTTGCCAGATAGAGGCTGGAATCATCAACAGTATGATAATTATATTATGGAAGAAGTGGTTCCCTTCATCCGTAAACACAATGGCTCTGGGCAGAACTTTATAGCCACCGGGTGTAGCATGGGCGCGTATCACGCGGCAAATTTCTTCTTCCGCCATCCAGATATCTTTGATACGGTGATTGCTCTCAGTGGTCTCTATGGCCCGCACCATTTTGTGGGGGATTACGTTGATGAGCATGTCTATTTTAACTTTCCGTTGCTCTATTTGTCTCAGTTAACCGCTCCCTGGTATCTGGAACGTTACCGGGCCAGTGAGATCATCATCTGCTCTGGGCAGGGGGCTTGGGAGGAAGACGGGTTGGTGGAGATGCGTGCTCTAGAGGGCATTCTCCAGGAACTCCAGGTTCCCGCTTGGTTCGATTATTGGGGCTACGACGTCAACCACGATTGGCCCTGGTGGCGGAAACAACTACCGTATTTTGTGAAGAGGATAATGGAAAGAATGAAGAATGAAGAATGATGAATGGAGAATACTAGCTGTGGCCGGTCTCCTGACCGTGCCACCAAAGTAAGAATGCGAGTAAGTGAGAGAGCGAGTAAGCGAAAAGGCGGCGTTTGCTGATTTGCCATTTGCCATTTTCAGAGGAGAACCCCCTATGCAATCAACTGTACGCGATAACATTGTAGAACTTATCTCTGCCGGGATGCGGCTAGCTCAACAAGCCGGCGCGCTGCCGGCATTTGAAATTCCTCACACTATTCCCATTGCGCCCAGTCAACATGCCGCCCACGGTGATTATGGCTCGCCGGTTTGTATGGGCTTGGCGCGGGTATTGCGCCGTGCGCCTATGCAAATCGCTCAAGCTATTGCCCCGCATATCCCACAGAGCGAGTTCGTCTCCCAGGTGGAAGTGTCGCCACCGGGTTACCTCAACTTCACACTGGACGCGGGCTGGTTGGCGCAGCAGGTGCCGGTGATCTTGGCCGCCGGGGAGAGCTGGGGCAATCTAGAGCGAAAAGAGAGCGAGCGGGTGCAGGTTGAGTTCGTGAGCGCGAATCCCACCGGCCCGCTGACCGTCGGGGCGGCGCGCAACGCGGTGTTGGGCGATGCGTTGGCCGCGGTCTTGGACGCGGCCGGCTACGCTGTGGAGCGCGAGTACTACGTCAACGATCACGGTTCCAAATCCCGCAAGCTGGCCGTGAGCATTTATCTGAGCTACGCAGAGCTCTGGGGATCGCCGGTGGAACTGGATGAGCCAATCTACCCCGGCGACTACATCGCAGAGCTGGCGCAGGAACTCCAAGCTGAGGCGGGGCGACGTTACCTGGAGATGGAGCGCGATACGGCCCTCGCCGAGATCATGGAGTGGGGCATCCAGCGCGTCTTAGCGGGAGTGGCGGCGGATCTGGCGCGGTTGCGGATTCACTTTGATAGCTGGCGGCACGAACGTTCCTTCTACACGGGTGAGCCATCGCTCTTTGCGCAGCAGCTAGGCCGTCTCCGTGAAACTGGTCACATCGTGGAGAAGGATGGCGCGCTCTGGTTCACCCATCCCGATTTGGAGAAAGACGCCGTGCTGGTGCGTTCCGCGGCGGTGATCGCCGATCCGGAGAGTCGCCCGACCTACCTGGCTTCGGACATCTGCTATCTCTGGGACAAGTTGGTGCTGCGTGATTTTGACCGCGCCATCTACGTCTGGGGCGCGGATCATCATGGCGACGCGCCGCGCGTCAAGGCGGCGGCCCAGGCATTGGGCATCGCCCCAGAGCGCGTGGAGATCATCCTTTACCAGCTGGTGACGATGCGGCGCGGGGAGCAGGCCTTGCGCATGTCCAAGAGCTCCGGAGAGTTCGTCACGTTACGTGAGGTGATCGATGAAGTAGGTGCGGATTCCATCCGCTACATGTTGCTGACGCGCACCGCCGATGTGACGATGGACTTTGATTTGGAGTTGGCGGTGGAGCAATCTGACCGCAACCCGGTCTTCTACGTCCAATACGCGCACACGCGCATTGCGGGAGTCTTGCGTCACGCCGCCGAGCAGGGTTGGCCGGCGGAGGTCCTGGGTGATTCCGCGTTGCTCACCCATCCCAGCGAGCTGGCGTTGCTCCGCAAGATGGTGGCTTTCCCAGAGGTAATCGCGCTCGCGGCCAACAACTTGGCTCCCCATCACCTCCCCAATTACGCCTCCGAACTGGCGGCTCACTTCCATGCCTTCTATCACAATTGCTATATCGTCGACTCCGACCCGGCCGCCGTGGAGTTGACCCGCGCGCGGCTCATGTTGGCTCGCGCCGCGAAAGTTGTTTTGGCGCGGGTACTGTATCTTATGGGGATGGATGCGCCGGAGAGAATGTAGGAAGTTAGTCAAGTAGTCAGCTGGTCGATAGTCAGGCTTTTGGCTAATGGCTAAAAACTAACCGCTAAATAAAGGAGGGAACATGAAATTAGTTATTGGTTCAGATCACGGAGGATACGCGCTCAAAGAGGTAGTGAAAGCGTATCTGCTGGAGCAAGGTCACGCGGTCTCTGATCGGGGAACAGATGATGGCGAGACCTCGGTTGATTACCCGGATTACGGGCGCGCGGTAGCCGCGGACGTGGCGGCGGGGAAGTACGCTTGCGGCATCGTCATCTGCGGGACGGGCATCGGCATTTCTCTGGCGGCGAACAAGGTGCATGGAATTCGGGCCGCGCTCTGCACCGATCCCTACATGGCGCGGATGGCGCGGATGCACAACGACGCCAACATCCTGGCGCTGGGTGGACGGGTGGTCGGCCCCGGTCTGGCTCTGGCCATCGTGGCGGCGTTTCTGGATAGTGAGTTCGCGGGTGGACGGCACGCGCGGCGCGTCGACAAAATCATGGCAATAGAGAGTTAATGTCAAAGGCGCAGATTTATCTGGCCGATAGCCGCCTCATGCCGGAGGTGACGGATGAGGGTGTGGCGTTAGTTGTCACGTCGCCGCCTTATTACGCTATCAAGGATTACGACGTGGAGGGACAGATCGGCTATGGGCAAAGCCTCCACGAGTATCTCCGGGACCTCTATCGCGTGTGGCGGGAATGTTACCGCGTGTTGCTGCCCGGCTCCCGGCTCTGCGTCAATATCGGGGACCAGTTCGCGCGGGCGACGCAGTTTGGGCGCTACAAGGTGATTCCCCTGCACGCCGAGATTATTTCCCAGGCCGAACAGATCGGGTTCGATTACCTGGGTGCCATCATCTGGCAGAAGCGGACGACGCTGAAAACCAGCGGCGGCGCGGTGATCATGGGGTCTTATCCGCATCCGCCCAACGGTGTGGTGGAGTTGGATTACGAATACATCCTACTCTTCAAGAAACTGGGCAAACGCGAAATTGCGCGTGAGCAGCGCGAGGCCGCCGCCATGACTAAAGAGGAGTGGAAGACCTTCTTTTCTGGCCATTGGACCTTTGGTGGTGCGCGGCAAGGTGAGCATGGCGCGGTTTTCCCGGTGGAGCTGCCGCGTCGCCTGATCCGTATGTTCACCGTGCATGACGAAGTGGTCTTGGATCCCTTTCTGGGCAGCGGTACGACGGCGCAAGTCGCGCTCAAGTTGGGACGCCGGGCGATTGGCTACGAGATCAACCCCGATTTTCTCCCGTTGATTGAGGAACGCTTAGCTGACGCCGGTATCTCGGAGGACGAGGTCACGGTTCTGAGACGTATGGAGACCCCCGTGGTGCCTATCGCGCATGAGTACACGCCCGGCATCCAGGACATCCGCCCGTTGCAGGCCGTGCCGCTGCGGCAGCGCGAGCTATACCGGGTAGCGGAGATTGTGGACGCGCAGACCGTGCGGTTGGCGGATGGGCGCGCCATCAGCTTGCTGGGCCTGCGCGTCCCCCCGGAGAACGAGAGCGCAGCGTGCGCCTACCTGGAGGAATTCGTCAACGGCAAGCACGTCTCATTGCGCGCGCCGCTTCCCGATGCCCCGGACGCGGCCTACGTCTATCTGCAGAACCGCATCTTTATCAACCGGAAAATGTTGGAAATGGGACTCGCGCTGCCTGACACGGCGTTGGAACATCCCCAGAGCCAGCGTTTCCAACGAGCTGCTGCCGCAAAAACGGGACGCAGATAAACGCAGATGAACGCTGATTTTTTACTTCTGATCTTTGACCTTCGACTTTTTTGTCTTTTCACTTTGGTTCCGCCAGAAAAAGATAGCTCACTACAGAGAAAGCAAGAGAGCGAGAAGGCGAGAGAGCGAGTTGTTGGTAGTAGGCGATTTATTGCCGTGTAGCTAGCTGTACTAGTCCACGTAGGTGGACTTCGCAACGGTAGCCGTGAATTTATTCGCCAGGCAATGTCTAGTCGTTGAAATCGCGCCACCATTATCTAACCTGGACCAACCAGAGCCAAAAAGGAAATTCACCATAGAGAGACACTAAGAAAAAAATTAAGTTCTAAAATCTTTGCGCCTTCGTGGTGAAATATTTAGTTTTCGCGGTAGAGCCAACTTTCGACTTTAGACTTTTGACTAGGTGACTTTATGAGACCTTTACGCATCTTGCACTTTGCCGACCTGCACATTGGTATGGAAAACTACGGACGGTTAGACCCTGAAACCGGTCTCAACCAGCGCGTCGCGGATTTCCTGGCGCGACTGGATCAAGTGGTGGACTACGCCATCGAGCACGAGGCTGACCTGGTGCTCTTCGCCGGTGACGCTTTCCGCTCCCGTGACCCGAACCCTACGCACCAGCGCGAATTTGCGCGGCGGCTGCGCCGTCTCTCTGAACTCGCCATTCCCACCGTCTTGCTTGTTGGCAACCACGATATCCCGGTGATGTCCCAACGCGCTTCCAGCGTTGATATCTTCACCGCGTTAGCCGTACCGCATATCACCGTGGTGCGTGAACCGCAACTCCTCCGCTTGGAGACCGCGCACGGTCCCGTGCAGATTGGCGCGCTGCCCTATCCTGTCCGCCAACGTCTGCTGACGCGCGAGCAATTCCGCCGTCTCTCCCAGGACGAACTGGATCAAGCTGTCACCGAGGTAGTCACCGGCTTGATCCGCGAGTTGACCGCGCAGCTGGAACCGGATTTCCCGGCCATCTTGACCGGGCATTTTTCTGTTGAGAGTGCGCATTGGGGTTCCGAGCGGGCTATCATGGTGGGCCGCGACGTCACTGTGCCGCTCTCCGCTCTCATGGATCCGGCGTGGGATTACGTCGCGTTGGGTCACATTCACCAACACCAGAACCTCAATCCGGAGAACAACCCGCCGGTAGTCTACGCCGGCAGCCTGGAGCGGGTGGACTTCAGCGAAGAGGGGCAGCCCAAAGGCTTCTGCTGGGTCGAAGTGCGATCCGAGGCGACCAGCTGGCGCTACATCCAATCCCCAGCGCGACACTTCCAGACTGTGCGTGTGGATGTGCGCGAAAGCGCGGAGCCGCTGGCGAAAATCCAGCGCGCCGTAGCTCAGCACG